>JAGXQU010000001.1 GCA_018335895.1 Hyphomicrobiales bacterium
CCCCCCCGCCATAGCGGCAGGCGAGATCGATGCCGCGGATGCACGCGCGCAGACGGTCCGAGAAGTCGCGGAGCACGTCGTCGCCGGCATCGTGGCCGTAGGTGTCGTTGATCGACTTGAAGTAGTCGATGTCGAGGAGGAGCACGGAAAGCGACTTGCCGCGCGAAGCCGAGCGCTCCACGAGCGTGCCGACATGGCTTTCCATGTAGCGGCGGTTGTAGAGGCCTGTGAGCCCGTCTGTGACCGCAAGCTCCATCGAGGTCTGCACGCTGTCGCGCAGCCGCTCGGTGTAGCGCTTGCGCTTGATCTGGCTACGCACGCGCGCGACCAGTTCGTTCTTGTCGATCGGACGGATCACGTAATCGTTCGCGCCGAGATCGAGACCGCGCAAGAGCCGCGCCTGATCGCCGGGCTCCGTCATGAGCAGGATCGGCAGATGCCGCGTGCGCTCGAGCGAACGCACCTGCCCGCACAGCCTGAGCGCGTCGAATTCCTGAAGGTCGAGGTTCAGAAGCAGAAGATCGTAGCCGCCCTCCGCAACCCGGAACAGCGCCTCCTGCGGATTGCTCTCGACGTCCACGCTGTGCTTGCCGGAGAGCGTGTCGTGAATGCGTTCGGCCGAGGACTGGCGGTCGTCCACGATCAGAATCTTGCCGCCCTCGCCCGTTTCATTGACCGTTTCGGCGACATCGGCGGTGACGCCGATCTCATGCGAAGTCACCGCGCGCATGCGCAATTCGTCGATCACTACCTTGAGCCGCGACAACGAACGCACGCGCGTAATCAGCGCGAGATCGTTCACGGGCTTGGTCAGGAAATCGTCTGCACCGGCCTCAAGCCCGCGCACGCGGTCGGACGGCTGATCGAGCGCCGTCACCATCACGATCGGAATGTGCATGGTCGCGGGCGAACTCTTCAGCCGCCGCGCAGCTTCGAAACCGTCCATGCCGGGCATCATGACGTCGAGCAGGATGATGTCGCACAGGCCGCGCTCGGCGATATCGATCGCCTCCTGGCCGCTCGTTGCGGTCACGACTTCGAAATATTCCGCCGAGAGGCGCACCTCGAGCAACTTGAGGTTGGCGCGGACGTCATCGACGATCAGAACCCGGGCACTCATTCCGTCTTAATCCTTTGCGAAATGGCGCACGGTTTCGAGAAACTTGGAAACGGAGATCGGCTTCGAGAGATAGGCTTCGCAGCCGCCCTCCCGGATGCGCTCCTCGTCGCCCTTCATCGCGAAGGCCGTGACTGCGATGACCGGGATCGAGCGAAGCTCGTCGTCCTCTTTCAGCCACTTGGTGACTTCGAGACCCGAGACTTCCGGGAGTTGGATATCCATGATGATGAGGTCGGGCTTGTGCTTGCGCGCAAGATCCAGCGCCTCGATCCCGTTGCGGGTCTCGATGGTCTGGTAACCATGCGCCTCAAGGAGATCATGGAAGAGCTTCATGTTAAGCTCGTTGTCTTCCACAATCAGGACAGTCTTCGCCATCCCGCTCTTCCCCGTCCACCCCGGCGAGCCGTTCTGGGCCGCCTATTGAATTTCACTTCCCCGAATCGCCTGCGGACGTCCGATGTTCGCGCGAACCGTCTGCAAATTCGATCCATGCCTTGCGTGATACTGAAGAATCAGGCTTTCGGCACCGTTCGACATGCGGACGCTTCTTCCGGCATCCTTAGGTTCCAAAGTAGAAGGCAATCGTTACGGAAGTGAAAATGGCGCTCCTACGCGGGAAATCATCCTTAACGAAACAGGAAGCCGAGATGATCGGCGTCGCGGGACTTTCCTATCTCGCATCCGATCCCGAACGGATCGGCCGTTTCCTCGCCGTGACCGGCCTCGGGCCGGAGAACGTCCGGGCGGCCGCGCGGGACCCTTCGTTCCTGCCGGCGCTGCTCGATCATCTTCTCGCGAACGAAAAGGAACTCGTCGCCTTCGCGGAAGAAATGAACCTCGATCCAGCGCGCGTGCGCACGGCACGCGACGTGCTCTCGCCTCCGGTCGTGCTTTAGCGCTTCGCGGGCGGAGCCGCGCAGGGCTTCTGCGGCAGCAACTCAACGCTCCGGAGCAGGCCCTTCAGTGCGAAATTTCCATAGTTGAGCCGGAGCGCAGTCGAAACACCGTTCTCGTAGAGATCGAAGGAAAGCGTGTAGGCCGGCAGACGATCCGCCTGCCCGACTTCGAAATAGCTGGTGGTCACGGGATAACGCTTCAGTCCCGCAAGCGCTGGATCGGGCGCGGGCGTTTTATCGTTGTGCAGTTCCGCAGAGCCGATCACCGTCAGCGTTTCATAGATCTTGCGGCCGTCGGGAGAGCCGTCGAACAGCCTTGCCGATAGCAGCCGCTCACCGCGTTCGGCGGTTTCCAGCATCGCGCGGGTGTGCTGCGTCGGCAGATAAATCTTCCCGGGCAACGTGAAATTCGCTGGCTTCGGTTTCGTCACCCGCACGCTGAGCGCGTTGTTCTTCTGCCGTGCCACCGTGCCGGAAACGTCTTCCCGCTTCTCCTCGTTGACGAAGTTCTCGGTCTTGAAGCGGTAGTTCGTGGAGGTTGCGTCTTCCCAGCTCTCGTTCCTGAGATCGCTCACGGTCTCCTGGCCCTCGCCGGTGTCGAGCGACGTCACCTGCCGGAGTTGGATCGTATAGCCCTCGCAGGCGGTACCTGTGAATTGAAACGCGATGCGTCCGCGCGCCTTGTCGACCTGCGTCCCGGGATGTTCGGGGTCGAGCACGAGATCGTAGATCGCGCGATGCGCAACCAGCGATGCGGCCATGCCGGCGCTTGCGGAAACCGCCGTCAACAACATTGCGAGTACAAACGTCTTGCGGAACATGCAGGTCTCCGGCGGGAAGCGCCTTGCGCCTAAACAAGCGATCAGCCAAGAGTAAGGCGAACCGAGAGAGGCTCCCAATGGCTAGCGAAATCGAACTGCGATTGCAAAAGCTCGGAATAGAACTCCCAAAACCGGCGGCGCCGGTCGCGAATTATGTCGGTGCGGTCGTCGCAGGCAATCTGCTGGTCGTCTCCGGCCAGCTCCCGATCGGGCCGAACGGCATCACGGTCAAAGGCAAGGTCGGCGCGAACGTCTCCGAAGCGCAGGCCAAGGAAGCAGCCCGCCTCTGCGCGATCAACATTCTCGCGCAGGCCAAGGCGGCACTCGGCGATCTGTCGCGCATCAGGCGTTGCATCCGGCTCGGCGGCTTCGTGAACGCGTTGCCGGACTATCAGACCATCCCGCAGATCGTGAACGGCGCCTCGGACCTCATGGTCGAAGCGCTCGGCGATGCCGGCAAGCATGCACGCTACGCCGTCGGTGTCGCGCAACTGCCGCTCGACGCGCCGGTAGAAGTCGAAGCCATGTTCGAGATTTCCTAGAAATGGCGCTCGGCTGGCTGACGGCCCGCCCGGTCGCGCATCGCGGACTGCACGGCAACGGCATCGCCGAAAACTCCCTCTCCGCCGCGAAGGCCGCGATCGATGCGAATTACAGCATCGAGGTCGATCTGCAACTCGTCAAAGACGGAGAAGTGATCGTCTTCCATGACAAGACGCTGGAGAGGCTGACATCTGAAACGGGCGAAGTCGCTACACGCACCGCCGCCGAACTGAACAGGATCAAGCTCAAGGATACGAACGACACGATTCCGACGCTCGATGATCTTCTGCAACTCGTCGGCGGCCGCGTGCCGCTCATTCTCGAACTCAAGAGCAAGTGGGACGGCGATATGGCGCTTGCCGAGGCCGTCGCTTCCCGCCTCGTCGCATACCATGGGCCGGTGGCGGCAATGTCATTCGATCCGGAACTTGTCGTAGCGCTAAAACAGTTCGCTCCGGGCCTGCCGCGCGGCATCGTCGCTGAGCGCTGGTATCTTCACCCCGAATGGAAATTTCTCTCCTTCTGGAAGAAGCGCTATCTCGGCTTTCTGCTGCACTTGATGCGCTCGAAACCCCATTTCATCGCCTACGCGCAGTTCGATATGCCCGCGCTCGCACCGTTGATCGGCCGCCACGTTTTGGGAATTCCATTGCTGAGCTGGACTGTGCGGCTGGAGCGGGAGCGCGAACGTGTCGCGAAGTGGGTCGACCAGATCATCTTCGAACATATCAGACCCTAAAATCCCGCTCTTGAGCCGCCGCCAGGATCGGCGACAATGCAGGAATGGCTGTATCTCCCAAATTTCAGGTCCGCGTCGAGGGCTCGATCCGATCGATCGAGGCTTCCGTCTGGGATTCCTGCGTGAAGGGCTTTGCCCCGCTTCCTGAATCAGAATGCAAGGTACTTGAATCAGGACACGAACTTGCTGAGTCAGCCCACAAAATTCCTGAATCAGAAGGCGAACGCGCTGAATCAAACTCTCAAGGACTTGAATCATCACTTGAAGACGCATTTGCAGACCCGGGTAACCCATTTATTTCGCACGCTTTTCTGTACTCCCTTGAGGAGTCGAAATCGGTCGGCGGACGGAGCGGCTGGATCCCGCAGCATCTTGTCGTCGAGGACGAGCGGCGTGAAATCCATGGCGTTGCGCCCTGCTATCTGAAAGCGCACAGCCAGGGCGAATACGTGTTCGATCATGGCTGGGCGGACGCCTACGAGCGCGCGGGCGGCAATTATTATCCGAAGCTGCAGGTGGCCGTTCCTTTCACGCCGGTTACGGGCCCTCGTCTGCTCGTGAAGCGCGGACCCCATGCAGAAGCCGCGCGTAACGCGCTGGTCGCCGGCATGGTCGAACTCTGCAAGCTCCGAAGTGCCTCTTCGGTGCATGTCACTTTCGCGCCAAAAAGCGAATGGGATTTTCTCACCCGCGCCGGCTTACTCGCCCGCACCGACCGCCAGTTTCACTGGCACAACCGCGGCTACAGGACGTTCGACGATTTCCTCAGCGCGCTCTCGTCGAACAAGCGCAAGACCATTCGCCGCGAACGCCGCGAGGCGCAGGCAAGCGGCATCGAGATCGTCAGGCTCACGGGCAGCGAACTGACGGAGTCGGTCTGGGATTCCTTCTTCGGCTTCTACATGGATACGGGTTCGCGCAAATGGGGCCGCCCTTATCTCACGCGCGAGTTCTTTTCTCACGTGAGCGAGAAGCTTGCGGACAGAACCCTGCTCATCATGGCGAAGCGCAATGGCAATTACATTGCAGGAGCGCTCAACTTTCTCGGCGCGCAGACGATCTACGGGCGCAACTGGGGCGCGATCGAACATCACCCCTTCCTGCATTTCGAGGTCTGCTACTATCAGGCAATCGAGTATGCGATCGAGCACGGCCTGAAGTCGGTCGAGGCCGGCGCGCAGGGCGAACACAAGCTGCTGCGCGGCTATGTGCCGGTGCCGACCTATTCGGCGCACTACATTGCAAACCCTGCCCTCCGCCGGGCTATCGACGACTATCTCGTGCGCGAGCGCGAATACGTAGAAGCCGAGCGCGAGCACCTCGCCGAAGCGGCGCCCTATAAGCGCGTCGCAACTTGACGGCGGCAGACACTGCTGCAATCTGGAAGAACAGTCACAGGGCGAACGTCATGGCCGAATACGACAACAACAATATCTTTGCGAAAATCCTCCGGGGCGAGCTTCCCGCGCATAAGGTTTACGAAGACGAGCATACCCTCGCCTTTCTCGACATCATGCCGCGCGCGCCCGGCCACACACTGATCATTCCGAAGAAGCCCGCCCGCAACCTGCTCGACGTCGATCCGGAGTCGCTTTCCCACGTCATCAGGACCGCGAAGAAGATCGCGATCGCCGGCAAGAAGGCATTCAACGCCGACGGCGTCACGATGCAGCAGTTCAACGAGACTGCCGGAGGCCAGGTGGTGTTTCACCTGCACGTCCACATCATCCCGCGCCACAAGGACACCCCGATGAAACCGGCCGCGAGCGTGATGGAAAAGCCCGAAGTGCTCGCCGAGCATGCGAAGCTGCTGAAAGCGGCGTTGAGCTGATCAACGAAACAAAATCGCCCCGCCGACAATCACGATCTCTGCAACGATGACGCCGGCGAAGACGGATTTCCTGAACAGCAGATAGGCGGCTACGCCCGCGGCAATCGTAAGCAGGCGAAGCCAGAGCGGCACGCCGGCAAGATCGCCGGCCGGAAACAGCACAAGCCGCGCGATAACGCCCGCGAGCAGCGCGGTCGCAACCGCGCGTACGAAGATCAGCGCCTCGCTGTCCTCGTCGAGACGTCGCGAGAACAGCACCGCCGCAAAACGGAATACGTCGGTGGGCAGAAACCCCGCGAGGATCACGAGCAGATAGGCGTAGAGCATTGGATCGGAGACGCTGAGGCTCATGTCCTCGTCCTCCGCCAGCGCCCTACGCCGTAGGCGATGCTGCCGCCGATCAATCCGATCCACAGCAGATCGAGCGTGCCGCCGAACTGCGCGAAGACCGGCGCAAGCGCGAGCCCCATGGTAAGCGCGAGCCAGTCGACCGTATCGTGCGAATTCCGGATGAGCTGAAGCAGAAACGAGATCGGCGTCAGAAACACGAGACCGTTCACGAGCGCCTGCGGCAGCGTACCGGCGAGCAAATAGCCGACGAGGCTCGCGGCGATGCTACCGAACAGGAAGATGTTCGAGAGCCCGAAGAAGAACGGGATTCTCGCCTCGACGGGTATCGCCGGCATCAGCCGGATGCTCTCGACCCATGCGCTGACGGCCACGAAATGCGACGCCAGCAGCTGTGTGCCGAGCCCGCTCTTTCCGCGGATCGTCGGCATGATCGAGGCCACCATCGGGAAGAAGCGGACGGAGGAAAGCCCAACCGCCAGCGCGACCACAGGCAGCGGATTCCCGGCGACGAACCCGCCGACGATAATGAGCTGCGCGGGCAAGGCCCAGACCATCAGCGTGGAAAGCACCGCGGCGCCCAG
Source organism: Hyphomicrobiales bacterium (assembly GCA_018335895.1). Classification (GTDB taxonomy): domain Bacteria; phylum Pseudomonadota; class Alphaproteobacteria; order Rhizobiales; family Xanthobacteraceae. Next base: position 6,883 of record JAGXQU010000001.1, read on the forward strand.
CGGAAAACCGACATCGCGGATCAGCCCGCCGAAACCGATGAAACCCGCGAACAGCACCATGCCCTGAACCGACGACAGCCCGGCGCGCATGCCACGCCAGTACCATACGCGCGGAGGTGGAAGCGCCGCGGCGGTTTCCGGCTTGGCGCCGTTATTGTCGGGCATGGTCACGGGAGAAAATCGCGGGGAGTTATCCAGCCGCGACAAAACACGAGCGGCGCGCCCGTTACAAGCGCGCCGCGTGCATTACACCCTGTCGAGCTATGGCCTAGACGTTGACCAGAGGCTTTGGCCCGGAATCCCCCGAGCCGTCGTCCTTGCGGGCCTTGCGCGTTCGCTTGACGCGTTTCGCCACGTCCTGTTCGGGCTTCGGCATGACCGGGCCTTCCTGATACTCGAAGCCGAGCGCCGGCTTGCCCTCTTCCTCGCGAACCACGACCCGGACATGTCCGCCGTCCTTGAGCTTGCCGAAGAGGACTTCGTCGGCGAGCGGCTTCTTGACGTTCTCCTGGATCACGCGGGCCATCGGCCGCGCACCCATGAGTTCGTCGTAGCCCTGATCGATCAGCCAGCGCTTGGCTTCGTCCGAAAGCGCGATGGTGACGCCGCGGTCTGCAAGCTGTGCCTCGAGCTGAAGCACGAACTTCTCGACCACCTGACCGATGATCTCGGGCGACAGATGCGAGAACGGAATGATCGCGTCGAGCCGGTTGCGGAATTCCGGCGAGAACAGCCGGTTGATCGCCTCGGCGTCGTCGCCTTCCCGCTTGGAGCGCGTAAAGCCGAAGGCGGACTTGGCCATGTCCTGGGCGCCGGCATTCGTCGTCATGATGAGAATGACGTTCCGGAAGTTGACCGACTTGCCGTTGTGGTCGGTGAGCTTGCCGTGATCCATGACCTGCAACAGTACGTTGAACAGATCCGGATGCGCCTTCTCGATTTCATCCAACAGCACCACGCAATGCGGGTTCTGGTCGACGCCGTCCGTGAGCAGGCCGCCCTGATCGAACCCGACATAACCCGGAGGCGCGCCGATGAGACGCGAAACGGTATGCCGCTCCATGTATTCGGACATGTCGAAGCGCAGCAGTTGCACGCCGAGCGACTGTGCGAGCTGTTTTGCGACCTCGGTCTTGCCGACGCCGGTCGGGCCCGAGAAGAGATAAGCGCCGATCGGCTTCTCCGGCTCCCGCAGGCCCGCGCGCGCGAGCTTGATCGCAGCCGAAAGGGCGGTCAGCGCCTTGTCCTGGCCGAACACGACATTCCGCAGACCAGTTTCGAGATTCTCGAGCACGACGGCGTCGTCCTTCGAAACCGTCTTCGGCGGGACGCGCGCCATGGTCGCGACCGTCGCCTCGATTTCCTTGATGCCGATGGTCTTCTTGCGCTTCGATTCCGTGACCAGCATCTGCGCGGCACCCGACTCGTCGATCACGTCGATCGCCTTGTCCGGCAGTTTGCGGTCGTGAATATAGCGCACGGAAAGATCGACCGCCGCCTTGATCGCTTCATTGGTGTAGCGAAGCTTGTGATAATCCTCGAAGTAAGGCTTCAGGCCCTTGAGGATTTCCACCGCGTCTTCCGGCGTGGGTTCGTTCACGTCGATCTTCTGGAAGCGGCGCACAAGCGCGCGGTCCTTTTCGAAGTGCTGGCGATATTCCTTGTAGGTCGTGGAGCCGATGCAACGGATCGTGCCGGAGGCCAGTGCGGGCTTCAGGAGGTTGGACGCATCCATCGCGCCGCCGGAAGTTGCTCCCGCGCCGATCACGGTGTGAATTTCGTCGATGAACACGATTGCGTTGGGATGCGCTTCGAGTTCCTTGATGACCTGCTTGAGACGCTCTTCGAAGTCGCCGCGGTAGCGCGTGCCTGCAAGCAGCGAGCCCATGTCGAGCGAAAACACGGTCGCGCCGCGAAGCACTTCGGGCACGTCTTCATTCACGATGCGGAGCGCGAGGCCTTCCGCGATCGCGGTCTTGCCGACGCCGGGATCTCCGACATAAAGCGGGTTGTTCTTCTGGCGGCGGCATAGCACCTGGATGGTGCGCGCGATTTCGCTCGCACGGCCGATCAGCGGATCGATCTTACCGTCTTTCGCCTTCTTATTGAGGTTCACGCAGTAAGCTTCGAGCGCGTCCGTCTTCTTCTTTTGCTGCTCCTCGCCCGGCTTGGCGTCGCCCTCTTCGTCGGCACCGCGCACGGGCTTGCTCTCGGAGACGCCCGGGCGCTTTGCAATGCCGTGGCTGATGTAGTTGACCGCGTCATAGCGCGTCATCTCCTGCTCCTGCAGGAAGTAGGCGGCGTGACTTTCGCGCTCGGCAAAGATCGCGACCAGCACGTTTGCGCCCGTCACCTCTTCCCGGCCCGACGACTGCACATGGATCACGGCGCGCTGGATGACGCGCTGGAATCCTGCGGTCGGCTTCGAATCCTCGCCAGCCTCGACAACCAGATTCTCGAGTTCGCCGTCCACATAGTCGACGAGATTCTGCTTCAGCTTCTCGATATCGACGTTGCATGCGCGCATCACGGCGGCAGCGTCCTGATCGTCCAGCAGCGCGAGCAATAGGTGCTCCAGCGTCGCGTATTCGTGATGGCGCTCGTTGGCTTGCGCCAGCGCGCGATGCAGGGAATTCTCGAGGCTGCGCGAAAAGGTCGGCATTGGGTCCATGACTTTCCGGGTGATTCACCGGGTTCCGTAAGCCGAAAGTTTGCCGGTGCTTGGGCGGGATGTCCACTATCTAGGTCGTGCGAAGCACGTTACAATAGCCGCAGATCGGGGCGAATTTCCGCCGTTCCGGCGCTGCCGGCCGCGCGCGTTTACTTATTTCACTTACTTTTTTCGCCTACTTTTTTTCCATGACGCACTGGAGCGGATGCTGGTGCTTGCGCGCGAAGTCCATCACCTGCGTCACCTTCGTCTCGGCGACTTCATAAGTAAAAATCCCGCACTCGCCCACCCCGTTCTGGTGAACGTGCAGCATGATGCGCGTCGCATCCTCGCGCTGCTTATTGAAGAATCGTTCGAGCACATGCACGACGAATTCCATCGGCGTGTAATCGTCGTTGAGCAGAAGGACGCGATAGAGGTTCGGCCGCTTGGTCTGCGGCTTGGTGCGGGCAATGACGGCGGTGCCGGTGCCGTCGTCGCGGCCGGGCCGGCGCTCGTCATCGCCCTTGGCCAGCCGTAGCGGCTCCAGCAAAAAACGATCTTTCGTTGAACCAATCACAGCGCAGCGTTTCCGAAACAGCCATCCGGCAAGACCCTGGGCGCCGGAAATATGTGGTTGAGACAGCCAGACTCTGGCTTCCCGGATAATATAGGTAGCCGCCGCCCGCCGCCAACGGCGTTTCTGCGGTCGCGGAAGGCATTTCCTAACCAAATACGCGATTTGTCGCGTATTTGAGGCAACCCCGCGCTGCCAATTTAAGCTGATTTAGAGGAGTTCCGGCGAAATCTGGACCCAAACCATTGGGGATCGTCCATGAAATCGCTTCTCTCGTCGCTCCGGCAATTGTGGTCCGGCCCGCGTTCAAGGGCGGGAAACGTAGCGATCATCTTCTCGATCGCGATCGTGCCCATCGTCGGCGGCATCGGCGCCGCCCTCGATTACTCCATGGCCAATTCCAACCGGACCTCCATGCAGAAAGCGCTCGACTCGACCGCGCTTGCGCTGGCCAAGCTGATGCCCCTCTCGCAGGGGCAACTGGACCAGAAGGGCTGGGAAATTTTCAGCGCCAACATCGGAACGCTGAAGGTCAGCATGCCGCAATCAGGCCTCGTGATTACGACGCCGACGATCGGCAAGATCAACCTGGTCGCGACCGGTCAGTACACGCCGCAGATCAGCGGCTTCATGGGCGTCAACACCTTCCCGGTTTCGGTCAACACCGAAGTCCAGTGGGGCATGAACAAGCTGGAACTCGCGCTCGCACTCGACAATACCGGCTCCATGGACTGGAGCAACAAGATGACGGAATTGAAGAAGGCGGCAAAGAATCTCATTGCCACGCTTCAATCCTCTGCACAGAAGCCCGGCGACGTTAAAATCGCAATCATTCCCTTTCACAAGGAAGTGCGACTCGATACGTCCATATACACTTACAACGGGTCGTGGCTGAAATGGGACGATTGGGACTCGGAAAACCAAACGTGTGACAAGAAGGGGAAGAACTGCGTTTCGAATGATCGTAAAACCTGGGATGGCTGCGTCATGGACCGTGACCAACCTCATGACGCCAGCGACACAACTCCGAATTCGAATGCCACCAAATTCCCGGCTAAACAATGCAGCTATTCGCTGACGAGCATGCTGCCGCTGACCTATGATTGGAACGCGTTAAACAGCAAGATCGACGCGATGAATCCCTCTGGAAACACGAACGTTTCCATCGGGCTGCAATGGGCCTGGCATTCGCTGACGTCGGGTGAGCCGTTCACACAAGCGGCCGCTCCGGCGAACGACCTGAGCAAATACATCATCCTGATGACCGACGGCGAAAACACTCAAAATCGCTGGACGACCAACAGCAGCAGCATCGATGCGCGTACGGCTGCGACATGCACGGCCGTCAAGGCGGCTGGAATTAAGATATACACGATCCGCGTGATCGATGGGGACGCGAACCTGCTCCGCAACTGCGCCAGCGATCCGTCGATGTACTACGACGTCCAGTCCGCAGCCCAGTTAACGAGCGTTTTTAACGCGATCGGCGCTACGCTAGCTAACCTCCATCTCGCGAAGTAAGCGCGCTAAGTCTAGCTGCAAGGCGGGATCGCTAGAATTCTAGCGATCCCGTTTTGCTTTCGTTCATCTCGCTTCGCGCCGCTCCTCGTGCCGGGGCCGGATGCCTCGGTTTCGCGGACCGCCGCAAGACTTGGTTAAAAGTCGCGGTGCAGGGTCCCGCCGGAACCCCGGAGACCGTCATGGGACTGTTTTGCCGTTTCTGGTTCGGCCAGGAAGGCCGCAAAGGCAACGCCGCCATTCTGTTCTCGCTCGCGCTGGTGCCGCTGGTCGGCGTGACCGGCGCAGCCGTCGACTACTCCATGGCCAACTCCAACCGCGCTTCCATGCAGAAAGCGCTGGATTCGACCGCGCTCGCGCTCGCGAAGCTCATGCCGCTTACCCAGACGCAACTCGACACGCAGGGCTGGCAGATTTTCCAGGCCAGTCTCGGCTCCACCGCCGTCAACATCCAGCCGAGCGATCTCCAGATCACGACCGCCGCGACCGGCAGGCTCGTGCTGAACGTATCCGGGCAGTATCAGCCAGTAATCTCGGGTGTAATCGGCATCAGCAGTTTCCCCGTCGGCGCGCACGCCGAGGTAACGTGGGGTATCAAGAAGCTCGAAGTCGCGCTCGCGCTCGACAACACCGGCTCGATGGCTTCGAACAACAAGCTGACCGAGTTGAAGAAGGCCGCACACAACCTCTTGAACACGCTGGAAACCGCCGCCAAGAATCCCGGCGACGTCAAGGTTTCAATCATCCCCTTCCATGTCCAGACGAAGGTGGGGACGGCGAACATCGGTGCGAGTTGGCTGCGCTGGGACATCTGGGAGTCGGAGAACGGCTCTTGCAACAAGTCCGGATACAACTCAAAAAACTCTTGCGAGAACCAGAAGGTCTGCACCAAGCCGGAATACACGAGCCAGTGGAATTGCCAGAACAACGGCGGCAGCTGGGTTGATGCCACCTGGACGCCCGCGAACCGCAACACCTGGACCGGCTGCGTCGAGGACCGCGATCAGAATAGCGATGCGCTGGACACCGCGCCCACGACAAACGCGACAAGGTTTCCGGCGATCCAGTGCGGCTGGGCTCTCTCGGAGATCATGCCGCTCACCCACACCTGGAGCGATCTCCATACGCGGATCGACACCATGGTCGCGAGTGGCAACACGAACGTTACGATCGGCCTGGCCTGGGCCTGGCACTCGCTCACGCAGGGCGAGCCGCTGACGCAGTCTGCGGCCCCGGCGCCGGATCTGAGCAAGTACATCATTCTGCTCACCGACGGCGACAATACGCAGAACCGCTGGTCGAGCAGCCAGAGTTCAATCGATGCGCGAACCGCACTCGCGTGCACGAACGCGAAGGCGGCCGGATTCCGCATCTACACGATCCGGGTCATCAACGGGAATGCGACCCTACTCCGGAACTGCGCGACCGACCCGTCGATGTATTTCGACGTCCAAAGCGCGAGCGACCTCAACGCCGTCTTCAATGCGATCGGCGGTCAACTCGCGAGCCTTCACCTTTCTCAGTAAGCCCTGCCCGAACGCGGCCAAACAAAAAGCCCGGCAGCGATGCCGGGCTCTTCGTTTACGCAGCTTACGCTTACGCGTACTTACATCTTTAAGGTCGTGGCCTTAGCGATCACGCCTTCGAACGGCTTGTAGGCGTCCTTGGCAACGTCGCTGTAGAGCTCGCCGAGCTTGGTCGCTTCCGCGACGAAAGCCTCGTAGGCGCTCTTGAAATAGGTCGTCTGGATTTCGATCGCCTTGTCGAGCGACTTGGCACCGAGCAGCTTTTCGAAAGCGGCCGAACCGTCTTCGAACGACTTCTTGGAGTAGTCTGCGACTTCGGTGGCAATCGCCTGCGCGCCCTTCTGGAACGTCGCGAAGCTCTTCGCGGCCAGTTCGGCGTTGTCCTTGCTCAGCTTCTGAAACTCTTCGAATTTCTCGATCATGGTAATCCCCTAATCGCGCCCCGTGGGGCGCATCCGTTTCCTAGACTTTGGGCGATGCATTCGCGCGCCGCTGACTGCCTATTTAGTGCACTGCACAATAGAGTCAAGGAAAATGTTGCGATGCAAAATAGATGAGGATCAGGAGCATGCCCCTTTTTTCCCCCGTTTAGGCGGCCCTTTTTGCACTGCAAGCGGGGGTTTTACCCTTTCATAAGAGCCAGACCCTACCTTCAGAGGCTTCGGGCGCCCTTGTTAGAGGCGTCAGGTTGGGCAAAAGGCTGGAATGAGCCCATCTCCGGCCGAAGGCACAGGACGGGCGTATGTGTGTTGCGTACTGGCGTACCCCGCGGGGGAAGCGGGCCGCCTTGGCGGTCGCCTCGCTATTGGCAGGCGGCTTACTCCTCATCTCGACGGCTGACGCGGAAGCGCGAAAGAACCGGCGCTCGGCAGGCGCGTGGCAGGCCGGCTTCGCTGCAATCGTCATCGACGCGAAAAGCGGCAAGACCCTCGACGAAGAGAACCCGGACTCGCTGCGTCATCCCGCGTCGCTCACCAAGATCATGACGCTGTACCTCCTGTTCGAACGGATCGAACAGGGGAAATTCCAGCTTAAAACGCGCCTGAACGTCTCCGAGTTCGCCTCCGAGCGGCCGCCGTCGAAACTTGGTTTGAAGGCCGGCACCACCATCGCGGTCGAAGATGCGATCAAGGCGCTGATCACGCGCTCCGCGAACGACGTCGCCACGGTGGTCGCAGAGAATATTGCCGACAGCGAAGACGAATTCGCCACGCTGATGACCAGAAAGGCGCTGGCGCTCGGCATGAAGAACACCGTGTTCAAGAATGCTTCCGGTCTGCCGCACCGCGATCAGGTAACGACCGCGCGCGACATGGCAACGCTCGGCCGCGCGATCCAGGACCGCTTTCCGTCGCTCTACCACTACTTCTCCACACCGCATTTCCAGTGGCGCGGCCGCATGATCGCAAACCACAATCGGCTGCTCGGCCGCGTTGCCGGCGTGGACGGGATCAAGACCGGCTACACGAATGCGTCCGGCTTCAATCTCGTGACCAGCGTCCGTCACAAGAATCGTCATATCGTCGCCGTCGTACTCGGCGGCCGTACCGGGGCGCAGCGCGACAATTACATGCGCGAACTCATCACCGACAATCTCGATGACGCCACCGACGGCCGCCGCACCGCGCCGCTGGTTGTGGAAGCGCCGGCACCGAAACAGCAGCGCATCGCGCAGAAGGCGCAAGCACCGAAAGAACAGGCGCAGTCTCAGAAGAAGGAGCAGCCCAAGCAGCGCGTAGCCAACGCACCGCAGCCGAAAGCGCAGGCCAAGCAGCAGGCGATCGTTGTCGCCGGCTCGAACCAGCCGATCCGTCCGATCCCGGTGAAAACCATGCCATTGGATGGCGAAGGCAAAATCAAGGAACAGGCCACCGAACAGCCGAACGCGTTCACCTTCTCGAACCTGCGCGCGTCTGACATCGCGGCCGTCCCGATCGTCACGGACAGCGCACAGAAGCCGGTCGTGGTCGCCGAACTTTCCAAGGAAGCCAAGCCGCAACAGGCTCCGGTGGCCACGCAGGTGGCGGCAGCCGCTCCGGTGAAAGCCGGAAGCGCGCTCGCCTTCAACGAGCCGAAGACTCACCCGCTTGCCGAAGCGCCGAAATTGCAGCCCGAAACGAAATCGCAGAATTCGCCTTCGTCCCAGCCGCTCTCCGAAACGGAGGAACTGGAAATCGAGGCACAGGCGATTGCAGCCGAGAAAAAGGCAAACGCACTGAACCCAGCAGCAGCACGCGCCCCCCAGATCGCCTCCACGAACAGCATTCCGGTCTCGGCAATACCGCCTGCTTCCGGCGCGGATCAGGGCGACCCGCTGCCCCCTTCGGCGAAAACCGGTTGGTCCATCCAGGTCGGCGCATTCCCGAATGCCAAAGCTGCCCGCGACCGGCTGCACGACGTTAAGGAATCCGCAACCGCCCTCCTCGCCAAGCTGACGCCCTACACCGAGAAGGTCTCTAAAGACTCCACTAATCTTTTTCGTGCACGGTTCGCGGGATTTCGGTCGGAATGGCATGCGCGGCGCGTATGCCAGACGCTGCAGAAAAGAGACGTGGACTGCATCGTCGCGAAGAACTGAAACAATAAGAATAACCGGAGCAAATCCGGCGGGAGACGTCACTCAAGCGAAGCGTAAGTGTTGCGTGGAGTTTAGTGATGGCGGCGAAGAAGAACTTCCTTGGCCTCGTTGACGCGGGCCGCGAGATACGTCGACCCCCCCTGGTCGGGGTGCAATTTCTTCATGAGCGAGCGGTGGGCTCGCCGGATGTCCGCATCGGTAGCGCCCGGTTCAAGCCCCAGGATCTGATGCGCCTCTTCTTCGGTCATCGGGCCATGGCGCGGCGGCTGTCGGCTCCCAAGACCCGGATCTTCATCGACGTCTTCACGCCAGCCGGGAATCCTGCGGTCGAGATAAGCTTCGAGTAGAGCCCGGCTCTCTTCGTCGAACGCCGCGCGCAGCGAAAGCAGCGCCGGCGGGTCGAGCGCATCCAGCGGGACGTTCTCGTATTTTCCCTTGAGCACGCGGCCGCGCATCTCGCCGCTGTCGTGATCCAGTTCCATTTCCACGAATTGTGCGCGCACACGCGACACTTGTCCGGTCGAGCGCTGCGTCCGCGCGGTCCAGCTCGCGGGAGCCCGCACCCAGCCGAGCAGACCGGCTGCGAAGAAGGCAACCGGGATCGCCAGGAATATCTGGCCCCTCACCGCAAGAAATGCGGCAAGCGCGATCGAGGCGATACCGCTGATCGTCCGCACAAGCTTCGCGAGCTTCTTCGGGTCGCTGCTGGAGACCATGCGACCGACGAAGATGAGGACCATCAGCACGGCAAGGCCGATTAGCAGGGTCGGAATTCCCATCAGCGTAGCTGCTCGATCAGCCTGGTAGCGCCCCGGCCGCCGCGGCGGGACAGATCGCCGAGCGCTTTATGACCGCCTGCGGCATAGGCTGCGGCGGCGCGCAGCAATTCGCGAAGCTGCGAAGCGGCCCCTGCATCGAAGGGACACCAGGCGCCTTTCGTGAGGCGCGCGATCTCGCGAAACGCATTCTCGGCGACCGGATCGCCGCCTTCCTGAAACATGAACGCGGGAACGCCGAGCAGGCCAAGCTCCCCCGCGATTGCGCAAAGGTGATCGACCGGCTCCTCCATCGCGTCGCCGACATAGACCAGTGCGTCGATTTTTGCCGTCCGGCTTTCCGAGCGGACATGTTCGAGCACGCGGCCGATCTGCGTATGTCCGCCCTGGCAGGCGATGCCCGCCATGATCTCGCCGAGACGCGCGGGATCGCTGTTCCATTTGGAGGCGCGGCATTCGCGAAGGCCGCGGAAGTAAATCAGCTGGACATCGAGTCCGCCGATCGCACCTGTCTCCTCGAACATCTCCGCCTGGAGCTTGCAGGCGAGATCCCAGGTCGGCTGACGGCTCATGGTGGCGTCAAGCGCGAACGCGAGCCTGCCGCGCCGGCCGTCCATGCGCGGCCCTAGCGACTTGGCCTTGGCCAGAAACGCATCGACCTCGCCCCGCGGAGAGGCCTCCTTCGGCAGCTTGGCGTCCGCAGTGACTGGGCTTTTGTCTTTGGTACCGGCCATACCGTACTAAATCGGGTGTTTTGGCAGCCGATGCAACTGGACATTTACAGTGTGAAATCAAGCGATTGGCGCCAGATGCGGCGTTTTGCTATTTCTCGGGTCCAGGATCCCGGCGCCGGAGGCGCGAAAATGGCCAAAGCCGCCAAGAAATCGCAACCCCGCATCGTCAAGACCGTCAAAGCGCTCCGCGAAGTGCTGGCGGACTGGCGAAAGCGGAAAGCGGATATCGCGCTCGTGCCGACCATGGGCGCATTGCATGCCGGCCACGTTTCGCTCGTCGCGCTTGCGAAAAAATCCGCGAAGAAAGTTGTGGTTTCGATCTTCGTGAACCCGACGCAGTTCGGCCCGAACGAAGACTTCTCCCGCTATCCGCGCACGATCGAAGCCGACCTCGACAAGCTTGCGGATGCGGGCGCCGATCTCGTCTTCATGCCCGACGCGAAAGAAATATATCCGGATGGCTTCGCCACCATGCTGAAGCCCGCAGGCCCCGCCGCCGTGGGGCTCGACGACAAGTTCCGCCCCGGACACTTCGAGGGCGTTGCGACCGTCGTCGCCAAGCTTTTCACGTCCGTGATGCCCGACATCGCGATCTTCGGCGACAAGGACTATCAGCAACTGCAGGTTATCAGGACGATGGCCCGCGATCTACATCTGCCGGTGAAAGTGGTCGGCGCTCCGATCATACGCGAGAAGGATGGCCTCGCCCTGTCCTCGCGCAACGTCTACCTGTCTCCGCCCGAGCGGGCTGCTGCACCGGTGCTGCATCAGGTATTGAAAGAGTCCGCAAAAGCAATTGCAGGCGGTGGCGATCCCGAGGCCGTGCTCAGCCGCGGCCGCGCGAAGATCATGTCCGCGGGCTTCAAGCTCGACTATCTGGAGGCGCGCGACGCAGCGACGCTCGCAAAGCCGGACCCGCAGCGCAAAGCGAAACTCCGGCTACTCGTCGCGGCCAAGATCGGCAAAACGCGCCTGATTGACAACATCGCGGTATAATCAGGTGTTCGGCGGCGATACCGCGAAGAACCCGAGATAGATCGCCGCGAAAGCAATCACGACAAGCGCGATTCCGATCGTGAGCACCCAGAACATGTGTCCGCGGTTCTCCGCCTGACGTGCCTTCGTCGCAGGCAGCGTAACAGGATCGGGCATGTCGGCGACGTTTTTATCGGGCTGTTCGTAATCCGAGCTCGCGCGCTGGGTCATGGTTCGCTCCGTTCTTTCCCCCAAGGAAAACGCAGGAGCGCCGACTTTGTTTCAGAGCAGGCCCAGTTCGTGCAACTCGCGACGCATCTCTTCGGACATTGCGGCAGCACCCTTCGCACCTTTGGCGAGATCGGCCGGCGCCTCATTCGCTTTGAGATAGCGCCAGCCCTGAAAGGCGCTGCGCGGCTTCGGCAGCACCGGAACCAGTTTCGGCTCCATCACGATGCGGCAGCGCTTGACGCCTTCCTTGTCCGTAAACGGGCGCAGATCAATCAGCGTTTGCCGACAGGAAACGACGCCCTTAATGACCCAATAAAGCGAGCCACCGTCGAGCAGCGCTTCCTTCTGGGTCGGCATCATGCGTGTCGTATGGATATGCTCGAGCGGCTGTTTCTTCTTTTTCTTGTCCGCCATTCGTTCCTTGATCCATTCGTCGAGTTCGCGAATGGACTCCACACCTACGCAGAGCTTGATGAGATGCAACGCCATGAATCACTTCTTAGACAAATTCGAAAATTGTTGCACATGCTTGTAGCGGAAAATCACAATCCTTGACCTTAACTGCCATCGCGTATCTCATTGCCAAATACAACAATGGAGGAAGTCATGGCCGTCGCTAAAGTCATCGAGATCACTTCCGCTTCCAAGAAAAGCTTCGAGGACGCGA
>JAGXQU010000002.1 GCA_018335895.1 Hyphomicrobiales bacterium
CGCAGTGCGCGAAGAGGGCAGACTGCGCTACGCAGGCCGTGTCGGCAGCGGCTATTCCGGCGAGCGGCTCAAGAAACTTCTGGACCAATTCAAGAAGCTGGCGCGGCCGCGCGCGGCTGCGGATGACGTGCCGGCTTCAATCGCACGGCAGGCGAAGTTCGTGCAACCAGTTCTGGTAGCCGAAATTGAATTCCGCGGCTGGACCCGCGATGGCCTCGTGCGTCACGGCGTATTCAAGGGATTGCGCGAGGACAAGCCGGCGGTTGAAATCGTGCGGGAGAGACCGATGCCGAAGAGGAAAGCCGCGAAGCACGCGCAGTTGCGCAAAATGTCGAAAGCGAACGCTTCTCCGAGGTCGAAAGAGGAAGACATCATCGAAGGCGTTCGCGTTACGCATCCCGACAAAATCCTGTTTGCGGATCAGGGCATCACCAAGCGGGGTCTCATTGCACACTACGTCGCAGTCGCAGAACGGATGTTGCCGCATATTGCGAACCGCCCAATCAGCCTCGTGCGCTGTCCAGACGGAGAGGGCGGCGACTGCTTCTTTCAGAAACATGCATCGAAAGGATTCCCCGAAGAGTTTGGCGCGGTGCCGATCCGCGAGAGCGGCGGAAAGCGGGACTATCTCTACATTGAAGACCTGCAGGGGCTTGTGGCGGCCGTGCAGATGGGAGCGCTCGAACTGCATCTGTGGGGCGCTCACGTCGGCGGGATCGAGAAGCCGGATCGCATGGTGTTCGACCTCGACCCTGGCGAAGGCGTGCCGTTGGCCCGCGTGAAGGATGCCGCAAAAGAGATGCGCGCGCTGCTTAAGCGGCTTGGGCTCGAGTCATTTCCGATGGCAACGGGTGGGAAGGGCGTTCACGTCGTGGTGCCGCTCGCGGAGGGTCATAGCTGGGACCAGCATCGCGACTTCGCCGAGGCGCTCGCGCGGTTGATGGCCGAGGAAAATCCAGACCGCTACGTCGCCACGATGTCAAAGGCGAAACGGAAGGGAAGAATATTCGTCGATTATCTCCGCAACGCGCGCGGCGCGACCGCGATCTCGCCTTACTCGTCGCGTGCGAGAAAGGGCGCGCCGTTCGCCGTCCCGCTGTCATGGCGGGCGCTCGGCAAGCTTCGGAACGCGCAGCCGCTTGCGGTCGGAAAGGTGCCGCGGGGCGATCCGTGGAAGGGTTATGGAGAACTCAATCAGCGCCTGCCAAAGCTTCGCTAAACCTTTGCCGGATCGTCACATTCGTTAATTTCTGGCGGGCAGGCAGCCATGAACGTCTGGCGAACATTCGCCCTCCAAATGCACTTCGCAATGGGTCATAACTTCCCGCGATTTGGGCCAACTTGTCCCCTTGCCGCAGGGGTTTGTTCGAGTTAGAACAGATCAGGAACACGCTAGTTTTCCCCGTCCAGTTCCGCCCCTGTGGAAAAACTCTTAACGCGGAGGGTCGGGGACTCAATCGGGGCTAGGGTGCCGGGCCGCCGGAGGCGGCAATTTCGGGAGCGACAGGAAGGTACGTCATGGCTGGCAGCGTCAACAAAGTTATTCTGATCGGGAATCTCGGCGCTGATCCCGAAATCCGCTCGACCAATGACGGGCGCAAGATCGCAAACCTGCGCATCGCGACCTCTGAATCCTGGCGCGATAAGGCGACTGGCGAGCGCCGCGAGAAGACGGAGTGGCACCGCGTCGTTATCTTCAGCGAAGGTCTTGCGAAGATCGCGGAACAGTACCTGAAGAAGGGCTCGAAGGTTTACGTCGAGGGCTCGCTCCAGACCCGCAAGTGGCAGGACAAGGAAAGCGGCCAGGACCGCTACTCAACCGAAGTCGTGCTTCAGAATTTCAATTCGACGCTGACCATGCTCGACGGCAAGAGCGGGGGCGGTGCGGGCCTTTCAGACGATGGCGGCGCCGATTTCGGCGCGAGCGGCCCTGTGACGAAGCCGCGCGTTGCGGCTGCCGGACGCCGCAACGACCTCGACGACGACATTCCCTTCTAGGTTCGCCGTTCTAGGTCGCCTTTCCAGTCTTCGCTGCACCGCTCGTTGACCCGTCATGTCTACGTGCTTGACTGCCCTGTCCGGCTCAGAGGGCCGATTTTTGGAGGGGCAATATGAAAATCAAATCTGGCATGGTCGCGATCGGAATTTCGTTCGCGGTGGCGTTTTCGTTCGGTTCCGTCACGCAGGCCGAAGCGCAGAAGAAGGCGGCGGCGAAGCCCGTGTCTATCAAGAACACCTGCGTCTATGCGACGTTGCTGTGTCCGGCGGTGGTCATGGATGCGGCCGGAAACCGCTACGACATTTCCGGCCTGAAGCGGCCAAACGCAAACCCCGTCAACGTGCGGGGCGTTGCGCGCGACGGCAATCTGTTCTGCGGAACGCGGCTTAGCCCCGGTGCCGTTACGCCTGCGAAGGGGGCCTGCATCCTGCCGCTTCGTCTGTTCTGATACTTTGACATCGTTTGCCGGCGGCTGGCTTCGCGGCTAGCCGCCGGTTACTTTTTGCCATGCGGGTTCTGGTCACAGGCGCCTATGGGTTCATCGGTTCGGCGGTGACGGCACGGCTGCTCGCAGGCGGGCATGAGGTTCTCGGCACCGGGCGCGATACACGGCGCGCAGCGCGCACACTTCCCGAGGCGCGCTGGATATCGCTCGATCTTGCAAAAGCCACCCGGGCCGAAGACTGGCTGCCGCATCTTCAGGGCGTCGATGCGGTGGTGAATTGCGCAGGCGTGTTGCAGGACAGCGGCGCAGACGATCTCAGGCGCGTGCATGTTGAGGGTCCGCGTGCCTTGTTCGAAGCCTGCGAGCGCGCGGGCGTTTGCCGTATCATTCAGGTTTCGGCAATCGGGGTCGAAGGCGATACCGCCTTCGCACGCACCAAGCGTGAAGCCGACGAAGCGCTGATGCACTCCGGCCTCGACTGGATTGTGCTGCGGCCCTCGATCGTCGTGGGGAGGAATGTTTACGGCGGCACCGCGCTCATTCGCTCGCTTGCAAGCCTGCCGGTATTGCCGATGGGCCCGCGCGACACGCTGTTGCAGCCGGTTCAGGTCAGCGATCTGGCCAAGGCCATCGAATTTTTTCTCGGTGCGGATGCCCCTAAAAGGCAACTGCTGGAAGTGGCGGGGCCCGAGCGTTTGAAGCTGTCGGAACTGATCGCGGCCTATCGCCTTTGGCTGGGTTACGAACCGGCCAGCGTGCTGCGGATTCCCGCTGCACTCGAAGTATTGATATTTCGGCTGGGCGATCTCGCAAGCATGCTCGGCTGGCGTCCCCCGGTGCGGACGACCGCGCTTCGCCAGTTGCAGATGGACGTCGTGGGCGACGGCAGTCAATGGGCATCCATGACCGGCATTTCACCTGCACGCGTGCAGGAGATGCTCACGCGCGATCCGGCCTCGGTGCAGGAGCGCTGGTTCGCGAAGATGTTCCTGCTGAAGCCCGTGCTGATCGGCGGCCTCGCGCTGTTCTGGGTCATTACGGGTTTGATTACGCTCGGGCCCGGCCTGAACGCCGGTGCCGCGTTTCTCTTACAGGCAGGCTTCGGCAGTTCTTCCGTCCTGATCGCTGTTGCAGGCGGCGTTCTGGATGTGCTGATCGGCGCCGGCATCGCAATCAGAAAAGCAGCGCGGCCAGCGCTCTGGGCGTCGATCGCCGTTTCAGTCGCCTACTTCACGCTTGGCTGCGTCCTGCTGCCGCAGCTTTGGACCGGTCCGCTCGTCAAAATCGTACCCGTGCTGCTGGCATCCTTTGCCGCGCTCGCCATTTTCGATGACCGCTGATGGCTTATCTCGATCTCAAGTTTCTGCACATTGTCGGCGCCACCGTGCTGCTCGGAACGGGAATAGGCATCGCCTTCTTCATGGTGATGGCGCACCGCTCGAAGGATGCCGCCGTGATCGCGGGCGTTGCCAAAATCGTCGTGATTGCCGATTTCGTGTTCACTGCGACTGCGGTGGTGGCGCAGCCCATCACGGGCATTCTTCTCGCGTACGCGCAGAACTATCCGCTGACGACAAGCTGGATCGTCGCGTCGCTCGCGCTCTATGTTTTTGTAGGTTTATGGTGGCTGCCGGTGGTCTATTTTCAGATCAGGATACGGGATCTCGCGGCCAAGGCAGTCGCCGACAACACGCCGCTTCCTCCGGATTACTATGGGTACTACCGGATCTGGTTTGCTTTTGGATTTCCGGCCTTCGTTTCGGTGCTGCTTATTCTCTGGCTGATGATCGCAAGGCCGGAGCTATGGTAGCGGTCCTGTAAGGCCAGGCGGGACCGTGATAGCGTACCGCCGTTCATTCGCATCCGGATCTGGGGCCGCCAATGTTTACGACCGTCGTGCAGTTTCGCCTGCCGTCACCGATCAGCATCGATGAAGCGTCGCGGCGTTTTCAGTCGAGCGCGCCAAAATACGTCAAGCTGAACGGATTGATCCGCAAGCACTATATCGTTTCTCCGGACGGCAAAGTCGCGGGCGGCATCTACCACTGGTCGTCGCGCGCGGCCGCGGAGGAGGTCTATAGCGGCGAATGGCGCGAGCGCGTGGAGAAGCTCTACGGCGCGAAACCGGAAATCCTGTGGTTCGAAAGCCCGGTCTCCGTCGACAACGTTGCCGGCGGCACGATTGCAGTCGACTGATGTTTGAATTCCCATGACTCTTGCCCCGCTTCTGAATGCTTCCATCGCAATCCAGTTGCACGCCTTCGCGGCCATCGCTGCCTTCGCGCTCGGCCTGATGCAGTTCGCGCGCAGGAAGGGCACCTTCTCGCACCGGACCTTCGGCTGGATCTGGGTCATGCTGATGCTGATCGTCGCGATCAGCTCGTTCTGGATTCACGACATCAAGCTGTGGGGGATCTGGAGTCCGATACACATTCTTTCGGTGGTCACCCTCGTCAACCTGCCGCTTGCAGTGTGGATGGCGCGCAAACATAACGTCCGCGCGCACCGCTACTGGATGCTTGGCATTTTCGTGGGCGCGCTCGTGATTGCGGGCATTTTTACCTTCGTGCCCGGCCGCATCATGCATGGCGTCATATTCGGCGGGTGATCGTTCGTAAGGTATTGAAGCAAATAGCTAATTTGGGGCGTATTATCAGGGACTTCGCTGGCCTTGCAGACCGGAATCGGCTAGTAAACAGGCACTGAATTCAGCCGGATAATCCGCTCACGTGGCAGACGAAAAGACACCCAATCCGGGGGACTTACCGCCCTCGGACATCAAGCCCGTTTCGATCACGGACGAGTTGAGCCGCTCGTATCTCGATTACGCGATGAGTGTGATCGTTTCGCGCGCGCTCCCCGACGTGCGCGACGGTCTGAAGCCGGTGCATCGCCGCATCCTCTATTCGATGCATGAACAGGGCTATGAGTGGAACAAGCCCTACCGCAAGTCCGCGCGCATCGTCGGCGACGTCATCGGTAAATATCACCCGCACGGCGATCAATCCGTTTACGACGCGCTCGTCCGCATGGCCCAGGACTTCTCCATGCGCGTCGAACTTGTCGACGGCCAGGGCAATTTCGGCTCGGTCGACGGCGATCCGCCGGCGGCCATGCGTTATACCGAAGTTCGCCTGCGCAAGATCGCGGACAGCCTCGTCGACGATCTCGACAAACAGACGGTCGATTTTCAGGACAACTACGACGGCTCCGAGCGGGAGCCGGTCGTGCTCCCGGCGAAGTTTCCGAACCTGCTCGTCAACGGCGCGGGCGGCATCGCTGTCGGCATGGCGACGAACATTCCGCCGCACAATCTCGGCGAAGTGATCGACGCCTGCATCGCGTTCATCGACAAGCCTGACATCACGCTCGAGGAACTGGCGGAGATCGTTCCCGGCCCGGATTTTCCGACCGGCGGCATCATTCTCGGCAAGAACGGCATCCGGCAGGCCTATCACCTCGGCCGCGGCTCGATCATGGTGCGCGGCCGCGTCGCGATCGAATCCGACAAGCGGGAACGCGAGTCGATCATCATCACCGAGATTCCGTATCAGGTGAACAAGGCGTCGATGATCGAGCGCATCGCGGAACTTGTGCGCGACAAGAAGATCGACGGCATCAGCGATATCCGCGACGAGTCGAGCCGCGACGGCATGCGCGTCGTGATCGAACTCAAGCGCGAAGCCGTCTCCGAGATCGTACTGAACCAGCTTTATCGCTTCACTGCGTTGCAGTCCTCGTTCCCTGCGAACATGGTCGCGCTGACGGGCGGTCGTCCGGCGACCATGAATCTGCACGATCTGGTTTCTGCCTTCGTTGCGTTCCGGGAAGAGGTCGTCGGCCGTCGCACCAAGTTCCTGCTGAACAAGGCGCGCGACCGCGCGCACATATTGGTCGGTCTCGCGATCGCGGTCGCGAACATCGACGAAGTCATCAAGCTGATCCGCAGCGCGAAAGACCCGCAGACCGCGCGTGACGAATTGATGACCCGGGACTGGCCGGCGAAAGACGTGAAAGCGCTGGTCGAACTGATCGACGATCCGCGCCACAAGGTTTCCGCCAAGGGCACCTACAGGCTCTCCGAGGAGCAGGCCCGCGCGATCCTCGATCTGCGTCTGCAACGCCTGACCGCGCTCGGACGCGACGAAATCGAAGCGGAACTCGACGGTCTCGGTAAGGAAATTGCCGAATATCTCGAAATCCTCCGCAGCCGCGCGCGGATCCAGTCGATCATCAAGGCCGAACTTGCCGGCATCAAGAAAGAGTTCGCAACGCCGCGAAAGACCGAAATCTCCGGCGACGAAGCCGGCGAGATCGACGAAGAAGCGCTGATCACGCCGGAGGACATGGTCGTGACCGTGTCGCACGCGGGCTACGTGAAGCGTGTGCCGCTTTCGACCTACCGCGCGCAGCGCCGCGGCGGCAAAGGCCGCGCGGGCATGCAGACGCGCGAAGAGGATTTCGTCAGCCGTCTTTTCGTGGCGAGCACGCACGACGAAGTTTTGTTCTTCTCGTCGCGTGGGCGCGCCTATACGCTGAAAGTCTGGAAGCTTCCGCTTGCAGCGCCACAGTCGCGCGGCAAGGCGTTCGTGAACCTGCTTCCGATCCAGCCGGACGAGGCGATCACCTCGATCATCACGATGCCGGCAGATACCGCGGCGCGCGACAAGCTCAACATCATGTTTGCGACGACCGCGGGCGGCGTGCGCAGAAACGCGCTTTCGGATTTCGTCGATATCCGCCGCTCGGGCATCATCGCGATGAAGCTCGACGAGGGTGAGGCGATCGCCGACGTGGCGCTCTGCACCGACGCGGACGACATCCTGCTCTCTACTGCCGCCGGCCAGTGCATTCGCTTTCCGGTGAGCGAAGTGCGCGTCTTCAAGGGGCGCGACTCTTCTGGCGTGCGCGGTATCAAGCTCGACGAAGGCGACAAGCTGATTTCGATGGCCATTATCGGCCATATCGAGGCGTCGAGCGAGGAACGCGTGGCCTATCTGAAGCTCGCCAACGCCGTGCGGCGCGGCGAGGAGTCGGAAGCCGAGGCTGACGACGAAGAGAAGGTGGGCTCGATCGAACTTTCGCAGCAGCGCTACGCCGAAATGGGCGCAGCGGAGCAGTTCATTCTCACGCTTACCGATCAGGGTTACGGCAAGCGCACTTCGTCGTTTGAATATCGGATCACGGGCCGAGGCGGCAAAGGCATCGTTGCGATGTCGCTCGGCAAGAAGAACGGCCGCGTGGTCGGCTCGTTCCCGGTCGAGGAAAGCGATCAGATCATGCTGGTCACCGACGCGGGCAAGCTGATCCGCACGCCGGTCTCCGGCATCCGCATTGCCGGCCGCTCGACGCAGGGCGTGATCGTGTTCGATACGGCGGAAGACGAAAAGGTCGTGTCGGTTGAGCGCATTCGTGAGGACGACGACAGCGCGAGCTGAAGCCGTCTTGTCGCGCAAGGCGTGGAGAGGTAACCAGTCAGCATGGAACGCATCGGTCTCTACGCGGGAAGCTTCGATCCGATCACCAACGGTCATCTCGACGTGCTTGAGGCGGCCGCGCGTATGTGCGAGCGCGTCGTGATCGCAATCGGCATTCATCCCGGCAAGAAACCGCTGTTCGAAGCTGCCGAACGCAAGGGCATGATCGAGCAGGCGTGCGCCTCGATTGCGCGGGCCTACAAGGTCGAAATTGAGGTTATCACGTTCGACGGCCTGGTGATCGCGGCCGCGAAGGAAGCCAAGGCAACGCTGCTTATCCGGGGCCTCAGGGACGGCACCGATTTCGACTATGAGATGCAGATGACCGGCATGAATGCCGACATGGACGCGAAGATACAGACCGTTTTTATTCCGGCGACCCCTGCCACCCGCCACATCACCGGCACGCTTGTTCGCCAGATCGCTGCCATGGGCGGAGACGTTTCCAAATTCGTGCCTGATTTCGTAGCCAAGAAGCTGGCTACGCAAAACGCAAAGAACAAGTAGCCGGCCGGAGCATATGATGCGCAGAATTTCTTTCGTTGCAGCCGTTTGTGGGTTCCTGATGCCGGCCTTCGCGCTGGCACAGCAGAACTTCGATCCCTGGCGCGGTACTACCCCTGAGCAGAACACCAAGACGGAGACCAAGAAGGGCGGCGCGGCCAAGACGAAATCCGCTGGCGGCGACACGCTGACGCTGGAAACCACCAAGGGCAACATCGTCATTAGACTGCGCAGCGACATCGCGCCCAATCATGCGAAGCGCATCCAGCAGCTCGCGCGCGAAGGTTTCTACAATAACGTACCGTTTCATCGCGTGATCGACGGGTTCATGGCGCAGACCGGCGACGGCCAGAACGGCGACGGCTCCGGCGGCTCTAAGCTTCCCGATCTGCGCTCGGAATTCTCGAGCGTCCCGTTCCGGCGCGGCATCGTCGGCATGGCGCGGAAGGGCGGCAACAATCATTCCGCGAACAGCCAGTTTTTCATCATGTTTGCGGAGCAGTCGTCGCTCAACAATCAGTACACCGTTGTCGGCGAAGTCGTCTCCGGTATGGATGTCGTCGATAAACTCAACAAGGGCGAACCGCCCCGTACCCCGGATCGCATTCGCAAAGCGACTGTGAAGTAAGGAAAGAAATCATGGCTGACGAGAACACGCTTCTACTGGAAACCACGCAAGGTGCGGTCACGATCAAGATGCGCCCCGATCTTGCGCCCGGTCATGTCGCGCGCATCAAGGAACTGGTGAAGTCCGGTTTCTACGATGGCATCGTGTTCCACCGCGTGATCGACGGATTCATGGCCCAGACGGGGTGCCCGCACGGCACCGGCACCGGCGGTTCGGGCAAGAAGCTCAAGGCCGAGTTCAACGACGCGCCGCATGTGCGCGGCACGGTTTCAATGGCGCGCGCCGCGAGCCCGGATTCCGGCGACAGCCAGTTCTTCATCTGCTTCGGTGACGCACGTTTCCTCGACGGCGAGTACACCGTGTGGGGCGAGGTGACCTCCGGCATGGAGAACGTCGACAAGATCAAGCGCGGCGAACCGGTGATGAACCCGGACAAGATCGTCTTCGCCAAAATGGCGGCGTAACGCCGGGTCGTTCCTTTTGATACTTGTCATGCGCCGCGCAGGCGGGGCATCCAGTAAACATCGATAGTGTCGTGGTTACTGGATCGTCCGCCGTCGCGGACGATGACGAGAGCGGATGAAAACAGATCTATTCGATTTCGAGTTGCCGCAGGATGCGATTGCGCTGCGTCCTGCGGACCCGCGCGATTCCGCGAAGCTCTTGGTCGTGCATCCGGATACAGCGCCCGAATTCGAAGACCGCACGATGCGCGACCTGCCGCATGTGCTGCGCAAAGGCGATCTTCTGATTGTCAACGACACCAAGGTCATCCCGGCGCGCTTGTTCGGAGCGCGCGAGCGAAACGGTGTTTCGGTTGAGATCGAAGCGACCCTGATCAAGCGCCTTGGACCGGAGCGTTGGCGGGCACTCGTGCGCCCCGCCAAACGACTGGAGGCCGGCGACCGTATCCGCTTCGGTCATGAGTCCCGGGTCTGTCTGCTCGGCGCGCTCGATGCGACGGTCGAGGAAAAGGGCGAGGGCGGCGAGATCGTCCTGCGTTTCGACTTTCACGGCGCCATACTCGATGAAGCGATCGACGCGCTCGGGCATATTCCCTTGCCGCCTTATATTGCCTCGAAGCGCGAAGATGACGAGCGCGACCGCAGCGATTATCAAACCCTATTCGCGGCGCATGAAGGCTCGATCGCGGCGCCGACCGCGGGCCTGCACTTTACCGAGAAATTATCGGAGAGCCTGCAAGCCGCAGGCATCGACATCGAGCGCATTACCCTGCATGTCGGTGCCGGAACGTTTCTCCCGGTAAAGTCCGACGACATTGCGTCTCATAAGATGCATCCGGAATACGGGCAGATCACGCAACAGACGGCGGACGCGATTAACCGGGCAAGGTCAGCCGGCGGGCGCGTGATTGCCGTCGGCACGACCGCGCTGCGCCTTCTGGAGTCCGCGGCCGATGACAACGGCACGATCAAACCGTTTGCAGGAGAAACCGATATCTTTATCGCGCCGGGGTATCGCTTCCGCGCCGTCGACGCGCTGCTCACGAATTTTCATCTTCCGCGGTCGACGCTTTTCATGCTGGTCAGCGCTTTCTCCGGCCTCGAGCGGATGAAGCGTGCCTATGCGCACGCCATCGCTTCCGGCTATCGCTTCTATTCCTACGGCGACGGCAGTTTGCTGTTTCCGGAGACGCCGCGCTAAAGGTTGCCGATGAAGTTTTCGATCAGCGCAACCGACGGCACCGCAAGGCGTGGAGAGCTCGCAACTTCGCGGGGCGTGATCCGCACGCCGGCTTTCATGCCGGTCGGCACGGCCGCGACCGTGAAGGCGATGATGCCCGAAACGGTGCGCGCGACCGGCGCAGATATCGTGCTCGGCAATGTCTATCACTTGATGCTGCGGCCCGGTGCCGAGCGGATCGCGAAGCTCGGCGGCTTGCACAAATTCATGAACTGGCCGGGACCGATCCTGACTGACTCAGGCGGTTTTCAGGTGATGTCGCTTGCGAAACTCCGGACGCTCGACGAGACGGGCGTGAAATTCCGTTCCCACATCGACGGCACGGCCTATGAGCTGACGCCCGAGCGTGCGATGGAAATTCAGGCGCTGCTCGGCTCCGATATTTCCATGCAGCTCGACGAATGCGTGCGCCTGCCATGCAGCGAAGAAGAAATGGCGAGGGCGATGCGGCTTTCGCTGCGCTGGGCAGAGCGATCGAAGCGCGCGTTCGGCACGCCAAAGGACCGTGCCGTCTTCGGCATCGTGCAGGGCGGCTCGTCCGTGCCGCTACGTCTTGAATCCGCGAAAGCGCTGACCGAAATCGGCTTCGACGGCTATGCTATCGGCGGGCTTGCAGTC
>JAGXQU010000003.1 GCA_018335895.1 Hyphomicrobiales bacterium
AGGCGCTCGAGCCGGAACGCGTCACCGCGCGCCAGATCGAGGCCGCCCGCCGCGCCATGACCCGTCACATGAAGCGTGCGGGCCGCGTGTGGATCAACATCTTCCCGGATGTGCCGATCTCGAAGAAGCCGACCGAAGTCCGCATGGGCAAGGGCAAGGGTCAGCCGGAATTCTGGGCGGCGCGCATCAAGCCGGGCCGCATCATGTTCGAGCTCGACGGTGTCGACGAAGCGACCGCGCGCGAAGCGCTGCGCCTCGCCGCCGCCAAGCTTCCGATCAAAACCCGTTTCGTCACGCGTATTCAGTAAGGGAGAAGCAAGATGAAAGTCGAAGACGTTCGTCAGATGACTCCCGACCAGCTCACCGAGAAGATCGCGGAGCTGAAGAAGGAACAGTTCAACCTTCGCTTCCAGAAAGCGACGGGTCAGTTGGAGAACACCTCGCGGGTGCGTCAGGTGCGTCGCGACATCGCGCGCCTCTCGACGGTCGCCTCCGAGAAGCGCGCCGTCGGCGCCAAGAAGGGCAAGTAAGATGCCGAAGCGCGTATTGCAGGGCACCGTCGTCAGCGACAAGCAGGACAAAACCGTCGTCGTGCTGGTCGAGCGCCGCTACACCCATCCGCTCCTGAAGAAGACCGTGCGCCGGTCGAAGAAGTTCCACGCGCACGACGAGAGCAACAAATACAAGGTCGGCGACCAGGTCTCGATTTCCGAGCACAAGCCGATTTCGAAGCTGAAGCGCTGGATCGTCGTCGAAAACGAGAAAGCCTGAACGAGAGACAATCCCGCGTGAGCGGCGAAGAAGAATAAAGGTGCCTTTATGATTCAGATGCAAACAAACCTCGACGTCGCTGACAATTCCGGCGCGCGCCGTGTCATGTGCATCAAGGTGCTGGGCGGCTCGAAGCGCAAATACGCGACCGTCGGCGACGTCATCGTGGTCTCGATCAAGGAAGCGATTCCGCGCGGCAAGGTGAAGAAGGGCGAAGTGATGAAGGCCGTGGTCGTGCGCATCCGCAAGGATCTGCGCCGCGCCGACGGCTCCGTGATCCGCTTCGACCGCAACGCGGCCGTCCTCATCAACAACCAGATGGAGCCGGTCGGAACGCGTATCTTCGGGCCGGTGCCGCGCGAACTGCGCGCCAAGAACCACATGAAGATCATTTCGCTCGCCCCGGAGGTGCTGTGATGTCCGCCAAGATTCGCAAGGGCGACAAAGTCATCGTTCTCACTGGCCGCGACAAGGGCAAGTCCGGCGAAGTGATCGAGGTGCGGCCGGCGGAAGCGCGTGCGCTCGTGCGCGGCGTGAACATCGTCCGCCGCCACCAGCGCCAGACGCCGCAGAACCAGGGCGGCATTATTTCGAAGGAAGCGCCGATTCACATTTCGAATCTCGCGCTGGCCGATCCGAAGGACCCGAAGAAGGCGACCCGCGTCGGCTTCAAGGAAGTAAAGGGCGAGAAAGTGCGCGTAGCGCGCCGCTCGGGAGAGACGATCGATGGCTGAGAAGAGCTATATCCCGCGTCTGAAGACGCAGTTCGAAAAGACCATCCGCCCGAAGCTCGTCGAGCAGTTCGGCTACTCGAACACGTTCGCAGTGCCGCGGCTCGACAAGGTCGTGCTGAACATGGGCGTGGGCGAGGGTGCCTCGGACCAGAAGAAGGTCACGGCCGCCGCGAACGACCTGACGGCGATCTCGGGCCAGAAGGCGATCGTCACCAAGTCCCGCAAGGCGATCGCAAACTTCAAGCTGCGCGAGCACATCGGCATCGGCGCGAAGGTCACGCTGCGCGGCGACCGCATGTACGAATTCGTCGACCGTCTGGTGACGGTTGCGCTGCCGCGCGTCCGCGACTTCCGCGGCCTGAACGGCAAGAGCTTCGACGGCCGCGGCAACTACACGCTCGGCATCAAGGAGCACATCATTTTCCCCGAGATCGACTACGACAAGGTCGAGGCGGT
The DNA here is from genome assembly GCA_018335895.1 of Hyphomicrobiales bacterium. Taxonomy (GTDB): domain Bacteria; phylum Pseudomonadota; class Alphaproteobacteria; order Rhizobiales; family Xanthobacteraceae. The sequence goes on from JAGXQU010000003.1 coordinate 1,962, forward strand.
CTGGGGCATGGACATCACCGTCTGCACGACGGCGAAAACCGACGACGAGGCGCGGGCTTTGCTCGCGGCTCTGAACTTTCCCTTCCGGCAGTGAAGCAGCGCTTCAAACGCGGATACCAGGAGCAGACATGGCCAAGAAGAGTTCAATCGAGAAGAACAATCGCCGCCGCAAGATGGTGAAGAACGCCGCGCCCAAGCGTGCGAAGCTGAAAGCGATCGTGATGGACAAGAAGGTGTCCATCGAGGAGCGCTTCGAAGCGGTTCTGAAACTCTCGAAGATGCCGAAGAATTCCGCGAAAGAACGCATTCGCAACCGTTGCGAAGTGACGGGCCGTCCGCGTGCGACCTATCGCAAGCTGAAGATGTCGCGTCTTGCGCTGCGCGAGTTCGGGGCGAAGGGGATGATCCCCGGCCTCGTGAAGTCGAGCTGGTAAAGGGAGGCGCGAACCATGGCTTTGCATGATCCTCTCGGCGATATGCTGACCCGCATCCGCAACGCGCAGATGCGCAAGCGCGATCGCGTTTCCACGCCCGGTTCCTCGTTCCGCGCGCGCGTTCTCGACGTGCTCAAGGACGAAGGTTACATCCGCGGCTATTCCACCACCGAGTTCGGCAACGGCCGCACCGAGTTCGACATCGAGCTGAAATACGCCGAGGGCGAGCCCGCGATCCGCGAAGTTGCGCGCGTATCGAAGCCCGGCCGCCGCGTCTACGCCTCGGTCGATGCGCTGCCGCGCATCAACAACGGCCTCGGTATCGCGATCGTCTCCACGCCGAAGGGCGTGATGGCCGACCACTCCGCCCGCGAGCAGAATCTCGGCGGCGAAGTGCTCTGCACGGTGTTCTGAGGAAGGAACGGGATCAGATGTCCAAAATCGGCAAACGCCCCGTCGCCATTCCCTCCGGCGTCACGGCAACCGTCACGGGCCAGACCGTCAAGGTCAAAGGCCCGAAGGGCGAGCTATCGGTAGTGATGAACGACAACGTCACGCCCAAGCTCGACAAGAACCAGATCACCTTCGAAAAGAAGGGCAACGAGAAGCAGGACGCCGCGTCGTGGGGTCTCTATCGCGCGCTCGTGAACAATATCGTCACCGGCGTCACCAAGGGCTTCGAGAAGAAGCTCGAGATCACCGGCGTCGGCTATCGCGCGGCGATGCAGGGCAAGAACCTGAACCTGTCGCTCGGCTACAGCCACGACGTGGTCTACGAAGTGCCGGCCGGCGTCACGGTGGCGACACCGAAGCCGACCGAAATCGTGGTCTCGGGCGTCGACCGGCAGAAGGTCGGCCAGGTCGCATCCGAGATCCGCGCCTACCGCAAGCCGGAGCCCTACAAGGGCAAGGGCGTGAAGTACGAAGGCGAATTTATCTTCCGCAAGGAAGGCAAGAAGAAGTAACGGGGAACGACGATGGCAACAGTTGCAGCACGATCCACGCGCCGGAAGGCGAGCGTGCGCCGGTCGCTCAAGGCTTCGGCCTACGGCCGTCCGCGCCTGTCGGTTCACCGCTCGGGCATGAATATCTATGCGCAGATCATCGACGACGCGAAGGGTGCGACGCTCGCAGCCGCCTCGACGCTCGAAAAGGACATGCGCGGAAAATTTAAATCGGGCGCGAATGTCGAGGCCGCGAAAGCGGTCGGCAGCCTGATCGCCGAACGCGCGAAAGCGAAAGGCGTGAAGGAAGTCATCTTCGACCGCGGCGCATACCGCTTCCACGGCCGCGTCAAGGCACTCGCCGACGCTGCGCGTGAAGGCGGACTGAGTTTCTAAGGACAGCATCATGGCACGCGAAAGAGACGAAAAACGAGGCCGGGGCAAAGATCGCGATCGCGATCAGGAGCGCGATGGCTTGGTCGATAAGCTCGTCCACATCAACCGCGTCGCGAAGGTCGTGAAGGGCGGTAAACGCTTCGGCTTCGCCGCACTCGTGGTTGTCGGCGATCAGAAAGGCCGCGTCGGCTTCGGTCACGGCAAGGCGCGCGAAGTTCCGGAAGCGATCCGCAAGGCGACCGATGCCGCCAAGCGCGCGCTGATCCGCGTGAACCTGCGCGACGGCCGTACGCTGCATCATGACGTCAACGGCCACCACGGCGCGGGCAAGGTCGTGCTCCGTGCGGCTCCGGCCGGTACCGGCATCATCGCCGGCGGCCCGATGCGCGCGGTGTTCGAGACCGTCGGCGTGCAGGACGTCGTTGCGAAGTCGTTCGGTTCGTCGAACCCCTACAACATGGTTCGCGCGACGTTCGATGCGCTGAAGAGCCAGGACAACCCGCGTGCGGTTGCCGCGCGCCGCGGCATCAAGGTTTCGACCTTGCAGGCCCGCCGCCGCAACACCGACGTCGATGCGTCGGCGGAAGGCTAAGGGAGACCCGCGATGGCCGGTAAGAAAATCACCGTCGAGCAGTTCGGCAGCCCGATCCGCCGCGACGGCAAGCAGGAAAAGACCCTGATCGGTCTTGGCCTCAACAAACGCGGCAAGAAGCGCGAGCTGGTCGATACGCCGGCCACGCGCGGCATGGTCGCGAAGGTCGCGCACATGGTGCGGATCGTCGAAGGCAAGTGAGGGTTAGACCATGAAACTCAACCAGATCGCGGACAACGAAGGCGCGCGCAAAGAGCGCATGCGCATCGGCCGTGGCATCGGCTCGGGCAAAGGCAAGACCGGCGGCCGCGGCGTGAAGGGTCAGAAGGCGCGTACCGGCGTTCGCATTAAGGGCCGCGAAGGCGGTCAGATGCCGCTGCATCGCCGTCTGCCGAAGCGCGGCTTCAACAACATCTTCGCCGTCGAATACAACGAAGTGAATCTCGGCGGCATTCAGAAGGCCGTCGACGCGGGCAAGATCAAGGCTGGCGACACAGTGACCGCCGACTCGCTCGCGAAAGCGGGCGTGCTGCGCCGCGCCGGCAACGGCGTGCGTCTCCTCGGTACCGGCGAACTGAAGGCAAAGCTTTCGTTCGAAGTCGCCGGCGCATCGAAGGCGGCGATTGCCGCGGTTGAAAAGCTGGGCGGCACCGTAAAGACTCTCGTCGTCAAGAAGGCCGACCAAGAGCGGCCGAAGAAAATGACCAAGAAGCCGAAGAAGGAACCGGCCAAGTAATCAGGCCGGTTTACTTCACTCGGGGGAATTAGCAGGGGCGGATCGGAGCGAACATGGCGTCGGCAGCCGAACAACTTGCGGCAAACCTGAACTTCAGCGCGCTCGCGAAAGCGGAAGACCTGAAGAAGCGCATCTGGTTCACGCTGGGTGCGCTCTTGGTCTATCGCCTGGGCACATTCATTCCGATGCCCGGCATCGATCCGATCGCGTTTTCCAACGCCTTCAACCAGGCGCGGGGAGGCATCCTCGGTCTCTTCAATATGTTTTCCGGCGGCGCGGTCGAGCGTATGGCGATCTTCGCGCTCAACATCATGCCGTACATCTCGGCGTCGATCATTCTCCAGTTGCTCACCACCGTCTCGCCGACGCTGGAAGCGCTGAAGAAGGAAGGCGAGCAGGGCCGCAAGGTCATCAACCAGTACACCCGCTATCTCACCGTCGTTCTTGCGATGCTGCAGGCTTACGGCATCGCGGTCGGTCTCGAAGGCGGCGGCGGCATCGTGCAGGAACCGGGAATGTTCTTCCGGATCACGACCGTCATCACGCTCACGGGCGGCACCGTGTTCCTGATGTGGCTCGGCGAACAGATCACCGCACGCGGCATCGGCAACGGCATTTCGCTGATCATCTTCGCAGGCATTGTCGCGGAATTGCCGGCGGCGCTCGCGGGTCTTCTCGATCTCGGCCGCACTGGCGCGATTTCGACCGCCGTCATTCTCCTGATCCTCGTGGTCGCGGTCGCTGCGATCACCTTCATTGTGTTCATGGAGCGCGCGCAGCGCCGGCTCCTGATCCAGTATCCGAAGCGCCAGGTCGGCAACAAACTCTTCGAAGGCCAGACCTCGCATCTGCCGCTGAAGCTGAACTCTTCGGGCGTGATTCCGCCGATCTTCGCTTCGTCGCTACTGCTCGTGCCGACCACGATCGCACAATTCACCGCGGGTTCGGGTCCGGAGTGGCTGCAGTATCTCACCACCGTGCTCGGCCACGGTCGCCCGGGTTACATGGCGCTCTATGCGCTGCTGATCGTGTTCTTCGCGTTCTTCTATACAGCGATCGTGTTCAACCCGGCCGAGACCGCGGACAACCTGAAAAAGCATGGCGGGTTCATTCCGGGCATTCGTCCGGGCGAGAACACCGCCAAACACATCGATTATGTGCTGACGCGCATCACGGTCGTGGGTGCCGCCTATCTCGTGATCGTCTGTCTGCTGCCCGAGTTTCTCGTGGCTTACGCGGCGGTGCCGTTCTATTTCGGCGGTACGTCGTTGCTCATCGTCGTCTCCGTGACGATGGATACGGTCGCGCAGGTGCAGGGATATCTGTTGGCGCACCAGTATGAAGGCCTCATCAAGAAAGCGAAGCTGCGCGGAGCGCGCCGATGAGGCTCGTCCTTCTCGGGCCTCCGGGAGCAGGCAAGGGCACGCAAGGCGACCGCCTGATCGAACGCCACGGCATCGTGCGCCTCTCCACGGGCGACATGCTGCGCGCGGCCGTGAAGGCGGAAACGCCGGTCGGCCTCAAGGCCAAGGACATCATGGCGCGCGGCGATCTCGTCTCCGACGACATCGTCATCGCGATCATCGGCGACCGGCTGAAGGAATCGGACGTCCAGAAGGGCTTCATCCTCGACGGCTTCCCGCGCACGGTCGCGCAGGCTGAAGCGCTGGATAAGCTCTTGGCGGCCCAGGGGATCCGGCTCGACGCGGTGGTCGAACTCAAGGTGGACGAGGGCGCGCTCCTGAAGCGCATCGAGACCCGGATCGCCGAAATGACCGCCCGGGGGGAAACCGTCCGGGCCGACGACAACCCGGAAGCGCTGAAAAAGCGCCTCGACGCCTATCGCAGCCAGACCGCTCCGCTTTCGGCCTATTACAAGGCCAAGGGCAGCCTTCTGGAGATCGACGGGATGGTGCCGATTCCCGAGGTCGAAAAGGCCATCGACGCCGGTCTGAAAGCCCGAAAAGCAGCGGTTTAACGGCGTTTTCGCGGTTGACTTGCACCCCCCGGTGCACTATTTGCACCGCATTCCAATCGGATAGAGGCTGGCCGCTCTTTTTGGGGCGAAGCCAGTTTTTTGATTGAAATACCCGCAAGGGCCGGCCTCCACCGGACGCGGGTCAACCCACGCGCCGCCGGACCCGTTTGTTTGGTAGCCCATATGGAGACGAGACGATGGCCCGTATCGCAGGCGTCAATATCCCGACCGGCAAGCGCGTAATCATCGCGCTTCAATACATTCACGGCATCGGTCAGCTGCGCGCGAAGAAGATCGTCGACGAACTGAAGATTCCGGCCGAGCGCCGCGTGAACCAGCTCACCGATCAGGAAGTCCTCCAGATCCGCGAGCTGATCGACCGCGACTACATCGTCGAAGGCGATCTGCGCCGCGAGGTCACGCTGAACATCAAGCGCCTGCAGGACCTCGGCTGCTACCGCGGCCTGCGTCACCGCAAGGGTCTGCCGGTGCACGGTCAGCGTACGCATACGAACGCGCGCACGCGCAAAGGTCCTGCCAAGGCAATCGCCGGCAAGAAGATGGCAACGCGCTAAGCGCCAACAGAACAGAGAAACAGGTCCGTCATGGCGAAAGAAGCAAAAGTCGTCCGCAAGCGCGAGCGCAAGAATATCGCGGCCGGCGTCGCGCATGTTGCGGCTTCGTTCAACAACACGATGATCACGATCACCGACGTGCAGGGCAACACGATTGCCTGGTCGTCGTCGGGCACGATGGGTTTCAAGGGCTCGCGCAAGTCGACGCCGTACGCCGCGCAGATGGCCGCCGAAGACGCGGCGCGCAAGGCATCCGAGCACGGCATGCGCACGCTCGAAGTGGAAGTTTCCGGTCCCGGTTCGGGCCGCGAGTCGGCGCTTCGCGCGTTGCAGGCCGCGGGCTTTACCGTGACTTCGATCCGCGACGTCACGCCGATTCCGCACAACGGTTGCCGTCCGCGCAAGCGCCGCCGCGTATAAGAGTTTCGTTTCGCCCGGCTCCGGCCGGTTTTAGATGATCGCCGCGCTTCGCGCGGTCGCGGGGCAACGGCTCCGCACGAAGGGACCAGAATGACGACTGTGATCCAGAAAAACTGGCAGGAGTTGATCAAGCCCGAGAAGCTCAACGTGCAGGGCGGGTCGGATCCGAAGCGTCTGGCGACCGTTGTCGCCGAGCCTTTGGAACGCGGCTTCGGTCTCACGCTCGGCAACGCGCTGCGCCGCATTCTCCTGTCGTCGCTGCAAGGCGCGGCGGTGACCTCGGTTCAGATCGACGGCGTGCTGCACGAGTTCTCGTCGATCCCGGGCGTCCGCGAAGACGTCACCGACATCGTCCTGAACATCAAGGACATCGCGATCAAGATGCAGGGCGAAGGCCCGAAGCGCATGGTCGTGAAGAAGACCGGCCCCGGCGCGGTCACCGCCGGCGACATCCAGACGGTCGGCGACGTGCAGGTGCTCAATCCGGATCTCGTGCTCTGCACCCTCGACGACGGCGCGGAAATCCGCATGGAATTCACCGTCAACACCGGCAAGGGTTACGTGGCTTCCGACCGCAACCGCGCGGAAGACAGCCCGATCGGCCTGATCCCGGTCGATAGTCTCTATTCGCCGGTGCGCAAAGTTTCATACCGCGTCGAGAACACCCGTGAAGGCCAGATTCTCGACTACGACAAGCTCACCATGACGATCGAGACCGACGGTTCGATCACGCCGGAAGACGCGCTCGCCTATTCGGCGCGCATTCTGCAAGACCAACTGAATATCTTCGTGAACTTCGAAGAGCCCCGCCGCGAGGTGGAAGCCGCGCCGATGCAGGAACTGCCGTTCCCGCCGGCGATGCTCAAGAAGGTGGACGAACTCGAGCTTTCGGTTCGCTCGGCGAACTGCCTGAAGAACGACAACATCGTCTATATCGGCGACCTGATCCAGAAGTCGGAAGCGGAAATGCTCCGCACCCCGAACTTCGGCCGCAAGTCGCTGAACGAAATCAAGGAAGTGCTCGCGACCATGGGCCTGCATCTCGGCATGGAAGTGCAGGGCTGGCCGCCGGAAAACATCGAAGAACTCGCGAAGCGCTTCGAGGATCATTACTGAGGCGCGAGACCGCGCTTCGGAGGAAAGAACTATGCGTCACGGTAAAACCAATCGCCGCTTCAACCGCCGCCCCGAGCATCGCAAAGCGATGCTCGCGAATATGGCTGCCTCGCTGATCACGCACGAGCAGATCGTCACCACGCTGCCCAAGGCGAAGGACATCCGTCCGATCGTCGAGAAGCTGGTCACGCTCGGCAAGAAGGCGAGCCTGCACGCGCGCCGCCAGGCGATCTCGGAAATGCGCGACCGCGTTGCCGTGAAGAAGCTCTTCGAGGTGCTTGCGCCGCGCTACGCCTCCCGCAACGGCGGCTATCTTCGCATCATCAAGGCCGGCTATCGCTACGGCGACATGGCGCCGATGGCCGTGATCGAATTCGTGGACCGCGACGAGAGCGCGAAGGGCAAGGAAGATCTCGCCCGTCACGAGGAGTGGCTGAAGACGCAGCCGAAGGACGAGCAGCAGGCCGTCCCGGCGTAAGCAACTACCTCCGACCAAGTACAAAACCCCGGCCATCGAGCCGGGGTTTTTGTTTGTTCGCTCCTGTTCCCCGCGTGTTCGCTCTTAACCATTTGGATTATCAGCGTTTCCCGATTTTCGCCCCGATTGGCCTTATGCTACCGACGGGGTCGAAGGCTGGCAGGGGATCGGTTTTGTACGGGCGCTTCTTCGCACCGCTGGCGGCGGCACTGGCGCTATTGAGCGCCGGCTGCACCACCTTCGATACCAACACCGACGACGTCGTGACCTTCGTCTTCACGCAGCCGACGACCGAATGCGAAATCTTCGTCGGTAACGCCTCGCAAGGGCGCGTATCCATTTCCAGGTCGGCGATCGGAATTCCACGCAGCAGCGAGCCGCTGCGGCTTTCGTGCGGGGCTGCTTCCTTCGCGCCGATATCGGCCGAAGTTTTCATCGAGCGGGCGCGCGACGAGAAGGTCGAAGTGCTCGGCGTCGGCGTGCCCACGCCGCGCGCGCTCGGCGCCCGCGTAACCGAGCCGGTTACCAGCATCACTCCCCGGGGCGTGCCGACGCTGGGGCCCACCGATAAAACGGGCTATCCGCCGCGCATCACGGTCGATATCGCGCAGCGCACGGTGATCGTGCCGCCCGGCTGGCAATCGCGGATGTAGCGACGAAAAACCCCGGAGCGCGTACGCTCCGGGGTCATTCTTGCGGTCACGAGAGAGAAGTTCAGAACGCGATCTGCATGCGGGTCGCGAACACGTCGTATTCCGCGCCGAGGTTCACGTTGGCTGCGTTGAAGCGTTCGACCTCGCCGTGGACCCAGTTGAACATGAAGCGGATGTTCTGGTTCGGATACCAGTTCAGGCCGAGCGTCGTGTTGCGCTGGGTGCCGCCGCGGACGACAGTCGCCGCGCCGAAGTCGTTGAGGTTGGCGTAGCTGTAGCGTGCGGCGACTTCCCACGCGCCCCAGCCGCCGGTGCCCATCAGGAACGGCTTCTTCGGATTGATGCCGCCGAACGCGCCGTTGCTTTCGCTGTAACGGCGGCTTTCGCCGGTGAGCGCGAAGGCGGCCTGGACATAACCGCCGTCGAATTCGGCGTCGCCGCCGACCGTACGCTCGATCTGGTAGTTGAAGTACTCGCCCTGGAAGTAGAAAGCATTCCATGCGCCGGCGAAACCGCCACTGAATACGTCCGCACCCGTGACTTCGGCAAGCGCGCCGGTGTCGAGCAGGCGGACGCCCGGATCGACGCGGACTTCGATGCGGTCGCGCAGGCGAAGGGTGGCGCTCGTCTGCGGCGTGATCAGCTTCTGGTAGTCGCCTTCGACCATGAAGGTGAAGTCGTTGGTGCGAACCGGCACGAAAACGCCGCGTGCGGTGACGGCCACGTTCGCGCGCGTCGTGTGATCGGCGCCGGCGACGGGTCCGGTGATATAGCTGCCGATCCAGTGCATTTTGCCGAAGTTGCGGAAGCCGAAAGCCGAGCGGTTGTCGCCGGCGCCGATGTCGACCGCGAGAACCTGCGCGGTTGCGCGTTCCATGAACAGGATGTTGTTCGAGCCGACCTGTTCGTCGAGCGTGTAAGGCACGTCCATGTAGCCGGCTTCGATCCAGGTGTTGCCGAAGCCGCGATACTGGATCAACGCGTTGTTCAGCACGCCCGCGCCGTCCTGCGAGCCGCCGAAGTCGCCGACGATGGTCCAGTGCCAGTCGCGCATGAAGTTACCGGCGAGGCCGATGCGGGCGCGGCGGGCGTTAATGCCATTGTGCGGATTCTGCGGTGCAGTCAGCGCCGAAGCGGGCTGATAGCTGTAGGCAGCCGCATCGAAATGCAGGCGGCCGGTGATGAAGAGGCAGTTGTATTTGTCATAGGTGCAGATGCCAGGGCGGTTGCCCGAGGTCATCTGCACGATGGGTCCCGGAGGGGCCTTCTTGGCCTTGGCCTTTACGTCGGCAGCCGACACATCGACTGCGCGCTTCTCCTGATCGGTGACGCGGCCCTGAAGCGAGTCGACTTTCTTCTGCAGCTGGATCAGCTGCGACTTCATCGCGTCGAGTTGTTCGCGGCTCGGCGCGGTCTCCTGCGCCATCGCGTTGTTTGCCAGCAGCAAGGCGGTAAACGCCGCCGCCGGTACACCCCATAAGTTCGGTTTCATTCTCTTATCCCTCGTTGGCGCGGACCAACCGGCGCAAGTCCGCGCATTCGCTGCGGACGCGCTTGTCCGCAACGTTTTGCCTCTCTTCTTTTTCAGACGCCGGTCTGACCCCTTGGGAGAAGGGTGATGCCCCCGCTGCTCCCGATCGCCTCGCCGAACGCTTGCAAAACCGGCCGGTTTCCGGCTTTTGCAGGGGCGAGCCTAAAAACCGCATGTAACGGTTTTGCCCAGGTTCCGTGACAAGACGTACCTGCATCGCGCATGTGGTATATAGGCAACGTGATTTTCGGCGTTTCGCGCGGGTGCGCGCATGCGCCGCGCGCAAAGGTAAGATGATGACGATGATCCGGTTTTTCTCTCTTGTTCTTTTTTCTCTTGTGCTCACAAACACGCACGCCGCGTTCGCGCAGCGCGTGCCGGTGAGCCGCGGCGAGATCGCGCTGAGTTTTTCCGCAACGGTGAAAAAAGCCGCGCCCGCGGTCGTCAACGTCTATGCGCTGAAACGTGCCGAGCAGCGCCCGAACAATCCGTTCATGGACGACGAGTTCTTCAGGAGGTTCTTCGGCGGGTCGCCGTCGCAGGGCATGCCGATGGAGCGCGTGCAGCGCTCGCTCGGTTCGGGCGTGATCGTGCACGAATCCGGCCTCGTCATCACCAACCATCACGTCATTCAGGGCGCGAACGAAATCCGCATCGCGCTCGGCGACCGGCGCGAATTCGAAGCCGAAGTCATTCTGCGAGATCCGCGCTCGGATCTCGCGGTGCTGCGCATTCAGGAGACGAAGGAACGCTTTGCCCCGATCGAGATTGCCGACTCCGACGAGGTCGAGGTCGGCGATCTCGTGCTTGCTGTGGGCGATCCGTTCGGCGTCGGCCAGACCGTGACGCAAGGCATCGTTTCGGCGACCGCGCGCACGCGCGTCGGCATCACCGACTTCCAGTTCTTCATCCAGACCGATGCCGCGATCAATCCGGGCAACTCTGGCGGCGCGCTCGTCGACATCAACGGGCGCCTCATCGGGATCAATACTGCGATCTTCTCGCGCTCGGGGGGCTCGCATGGCATCGGCTTTGCGATCCCGACCAACATGGTGAAGGTCGTGGTCGCGTCGGCGCTCGCCGGAAACAAGTTCGTCATGCGTCCCCATTTCGGCGCGCGGTTGCAGCAGGTGACTTCCGAAATCGCGGAGAGCCTCAATCTCAAGCGTCCGGCCGGCGCGCTGGTCGCGAGCATCACGCCGGACAGTCCGGCGGCAAAGGCAGGTTTGCGCGCGGGCGACGTGATCCTCGAAGTGGATGGTGTTGCGGTCGACGATCCCGCGGCCCTGAACTACCGCTATGCACTGAAAGCGATTGGCAGCAACGCGAAACTCGGCATCGAGCGCAACGGCAAGCCGCTGACGCTCAACGTCAAGCTCGAAGCGGCGCCGGAGCGGCAGGC
>JAGXQU010000004.1 GCA_018335895.1 Hyphomicrobiales bacterium
CGGGTTCCGGCTCAAGCGCGGGCTTCTCCTCCCGAACCGGCTTTTCGGCCCGCGCGCGCGTCTGCGCCTTGCGGCGCTTGAGGTTTTCGCGGAGTGCCGCGGCCAGCCGGGCCTCTTTTGCGGCATCCGAGGGATTGGCCTTTTTGTTCATAAAACCCCGGTATCCCGCTCGGCCGGGGGTTTCAAGCTTTGCTTGCGGGGGCTGACCCCCTATGGCAAACCCTGCCCGCTCGCGGTCGGCTTACGGCCCCTGCGATTTGCCGGAACGCTGTGGTAGCTCAGTGGTAGAGCACTCCCTTGGTAAGGGAGAGGTCGAGAGTTCAATCCTCTCTCACAGCACCAGCGCCTGTTTCGATGGAATTCGTAGTTAACCAGCCGCATTGCTGCGAAATGCATCGACTGTCTTAAATTATCGACAACGACTCGCTGCGAACATGCCCGCGTAACTGTTTCTCGGGTACCGGCCGCAATCGATGTTCGCCTCGCTCTACCGCTCCGCGCCCCAGACACCGGACGAAGCTGCCTTACTTCGTGCCGCACTCCATGACGCCAATTTCGGTGTTGTCATTCTCGACGTCGAAATGCGTGCGACCTACATCAATCCAGCTTTTCGCAGGATGTGGCAGCTTCCGGATGCCAAGGCCGATGCCAATCCCGCGTTTGTTGCGCTGATGTATCACGGGCGCGACACCGGCGCTTACGATATTCCAGCAAGGAACGTGGATGTTTATGTTGCCGAGCGCGTGGCGCACGTAAAATCCGGCGACCCGCAGCCGCGCGACCTCCGGCTGCGCGACGGCCGTGTCGTGCGCTTCCAGTGCGCGGCATTGCCTTCCGGCGGGCGCATGCTGAGCTATACCTACGTCACCGATATCGTGCGGCACTCCGACGAGCTCGAGACCCTCGAGGTCGCGCTGAACAGCGTCTCCGAAGGCGTGATGATTTTCGATCCGCATTTGCGGCTTCAGTTTATCAACCGGTCGGCGCTCTCAACCTGGAAATTCGACGAAGCGTGGATCGCCACGAAGCCGACCTTCCCGGAGATGGTACGCGAGGCACGCTGGACGGGTGCGCATGCCGTTTCGCCGGAAAAACTCGACCACTATATCGCCGCACGAATTGCGATCGTCGTGAGCGGCGACCCGCATCCTTACGAACTACGCACGACAGACGGGCGCGTGATGCGCGCGAAATGCACCGTGCTTCCCGGTGGCGGCCGCATGATCACCTATACCGACGTGACGGATCTTGTAGCCCCTGCGCTCGACACTGCCCCGGCTATCGTACCCGCTTAGCGCTCTTTTTCTTTTTTCGCTTGTTGGCCTGTTTGGCCGCCCGCGCCCGCCGCGTGGGCGGAAGCGACGGCCCAGCCGCTTTACCGAGCAACGCCCGCGCGACGAATGGCAGCGCCAGCGCGATCAGTACGAAGCGCGCGAGATGATGTGCGCCGACGAAGGCGGGATCGAGTCCGATCATGAAGGCGAGAATCGTCATCGCCTCGAGGCCGCCCGGCGCGAAGGCGACGATGGTCTTTGCCGGATTTTCTCCGGCAAGCCATGCCGCAATGAGCGCGAAGACGACGCAGACGACAAGCGCGACAATGAATGCGCCGATCGAATCCACCAGAAGCCGCCGGATCATCGCCGCCGTCGTGCCCACGAAACGCGTGCCCGTGAAGGCGCCGAGCACCACGAAAGAAGCCAGCAGAAGCAGCGGCGGGATTCCACCCTGCACGTAGCCTGCGCCGTGCAGAACTCCGTTCACGAGCATCGGGCCGATCAGAAGGCCACCGGGCACGCGCAGACGCTCGGCGAGCAACGCAGACACAATCCCGGTGCCTGCCATCACGAGCGTGCCTTCAAGTGTTGCCGCATGAACGCCCGGGAATGCCGGGACGACGCCGGTCGAGGCCGAAAGTCCGGCTGCGAGCAGCATGCCGGGCAAGGCCGCGATCAGAAGAAAGACGCGCACGGTCTGCACGAAGGCGACCATGCGGACATCGACCTTCGCCTCGGACGCCATGGCGAGCACGGCCGAGAGCGCGCCCGGCGCGCTCGCGTACAGCGTCTCGCGGTAATTCCACTTCGAGACGTAGTGCAGGTAGAGCATAACCGCCCCCATCGTGACGGGGAGGGACAGCACGAGCAGCGCGAGCGTGATCGGCCAGGTGCGGATACCCGCAACCGTTTCCGGCGTTACGGCGGCACCGAGCGAGATGCCGAGCACGACGAAGATGATCTTGCGCAAGAGATCCGGGACGTAAACCGGCACGCCGCTAAGCGCGAGCGCGGACACCGCGACAAGCGAGCCCGCAAGCCACGCCGCTGGCAGATCGAAAAACGCGAACACCGCGCCACCGAGCGCGGCGAAGGCGAGCGTCAGAACTGCATTGAGAAGCGGCGGGAGACGGCGGAAGGAATCGAGAAGAGGCATGCACCCTGAATAACAGCGTGCAGAATGCACCGCCACTTCGCGCGGTGCATGGGTACTCGCGCTTACCGCAATCCCTCGTTGATCTTCTGAAGTGCGCCGCTGCCTGGGCAAAGTTCCGCGTCGGAAAGCGAATTCAGCGGCCGCTTCGTCACCCCGAGCCGGTGATGCAGGTCTTCCGAATCCGGCTCGACATATAAAAGCCCGGTGACGATCTCGCCGCGCGCGTTGTGGCGCTGGATGAAATTCATCACCGAGGTGCGGTCGGTCGGATCGTGATCTTCCGCGAGCTTCCTGAGCCGCAGCACCGAGCCGTCATGCTGGGTCACGTTGACCGTGGTGCCCGGGTCGTGATCGATGGTGATTTCCTGCCTGCCCTCCAGAAACTCGAGCGCGTTTGCCGCTTCGTTGTGCTCGCGCACGTAGTCGAAGCTCTTGGTCGAGCCCGCGTGGTTGTTGAAGGCGATGCAGGGCGAGATCACGTCGAGGAAGGCCGAGCCCTGATGGCCGATCGCGGCCTTGATGAGTTCGACGAGCTGCCGCTTGTCGCCGGAGAACGAGCGGCCGACGAACGACGCGCCTGCGATCAGCGCGAGCGACACGAGATCCATCGGGCTGTCGGGATTCGCGACCCCCTTCTTCGACTTCGAGCCCTTGTCGGCGGTCGCCGAGAATTGTCCCTTGGTGAGGCCGTACACGCCGTTGTTCTCGACGATGTAGACCATGTTGACGCCGCGCCGGATGCAATGCGCGAACTGGCCGAGGCCGATCGAGGCGCTGTCGCCGTCACCCGAAACGCCCATATAAATCAGATCGCGGTTGGCAAGATTTGCGCCCGTCAGCACCGAGGGCATGCGGCCATGCACGGTGTTGAAGCCGTGGCTCTGACCGAGAAAATAGGTCGGCGTCTTCGACGAGCAGCCGATGCCGGAGAGTTTCGCGAGCCTGTGCGGCGGCAGGTCGATTTCGAAACAGGCCTGGATGATCGCGGCCGAAATCGAATCGTGCCCGCAGCCGGCGCAGAGCGTCGAGACCGAGCCCTCATAGTCGCGGTGCGTGAAGCCGAGCGCGTTTACCGGCAGCTTCGGGTGATGGAGTTTCGGTTTCGTGATGTAGGTCACTAGACGGATTCCTTCAGCGAGGTCTCGAGGCCGGATTTCAGCGAAATGTCGTTCACGATGAAGCGTGCGGTCACCGGATTGCCGTCGTAATGCAGGACGGAAATCAGCTTCTGCGGGTCGACCTTGCCGGTATCGAGCAAGAGCGTCTTCAATTGCGCGTCGCGGTTCTGCTCCACCACATAGACGCGGTCGTGGTGCTTGATGAAGTCGATGACCGTGTCGTTGAACGGATAGGCGCGGATGCGCAGGCGATCGAGCAGGATATTCTTCTCGTTCAGCGTCAAAATCGCCTCGTCCATCGCGGCGGTCGAGGAGCCGAAATAGATCACGCCGTACTTGGTCGTTTTTGGCGCATCCTGTCTGATCGGCCCGGGCACCAGCGACTTCGCGGTCTCGAATTTCTTGAGTAGCCGCTCCATGTTGTCGACATAGACCGGCCCTTCCTCGGTGTAGCGCGCGTAACGGTCGCGCGAGGTGCCGCGCGTGAAGTAGGCGCCCTTGGTCGGGTGCGTGCCGGGATAGGTGCGGAACGGAATGCCGTCGCCATCGACATCGAGATAGCGGCCGAAGTCCTTGCCCGCTTCTAGATCGGCATGGGTCATGACCTTGCCGCGATCCATTTTCTTGTTGTCGTCCCATTGCAGGGGTTCGACCAGCCATTCGTTCATGCCGATGTCGAGATCGGTCATGACGAAGATCGGCGTCTGCAGACGATCCGCGAGATCGAGCGCAAGCGACGACATTTCGAAGGCTTCCTTCGGATCGGCCGGGAACAGCAGCACGTGGCGCGTGTCGCCATGCGATGCGAAGGCCGCCGAGAGCAAATCCGACTGTTGCGTGCGCGTCGGCATGCCGGTCGAGGGGCCGCCGCGCTGCACATCGATCAGCACCGCGGGAATCTCGGCGAAATACGCGAGGCCGATGAATTCCTGCATCAGCGAAATGCCAGGGCCGGAAGTCGCGGTGAAGGCGCGCGCGCCGTTCCAGCCCGCGCCGATCACGACGCCAATTGCAGCGAGTTCGTCTTCCGCCTGCACGATCGCGTAGTTATTGCCGTCCTCTCCGACGCGAAGCTTCTTGCAGTAGCTTGCAAAAGCTTCCGCGACCGACGTCGAAGGCGTAATCGGGTACCAGGCGGCGACGGTCGCGCCGCCATAGACACAGCCGAGCGCCGCCGCGGCATTGCCTTCGATCAGAATGCGGTCGCCGACCGCGCTCGCGCGCTTCACCTTGAGGCCGACCGCGCCTTTGAGGTTTTTCTCAGCGTAGTCGCGGCCGATATGCAGCGCCTCGATGTTCGGCGCGATCAGCTTGTCCTTGCCCTTGTAGAGTTCCTTGATCAGTACTTCGGTGACGTCGGTCTCGATGCCGAGCAGCGCATCCAGCGCGCCGACATACATGATGTTCTTGAAGAGCTGGCGCTGGCGCGGGTCCGAATACTGCTTGTTGCAGATTTCGGTGAGCGGCATCCCGATCACCGTGATGTCTTCGCGGAATTTCGACGAGGGCATCGGCTTCGTCGAGTCGTAGAAGAGATAGCCGCCGGCATCGATGCCTGCGACGTCCTTGTCCCAGGTCTGCGGGTTCATCGCGACCATCATGTCGTAGCCACCGCGGCGGCCGAGATGGCCCGCGCCGGAGACGCGCACTTCGTACCAGGTCGGCAAACCCTGAATGTTCGACGGGAAGATATTGCGCGAGCCGACCGGCACGCCCATGCGGATGATGGAGCGGGCGAAGATGCGGTTCGCGCTCGCGGAGCCGGAGCCGTTCACGTTCGCAAGGCGGACGACGAAGTCGTTTATCTTTTCTACGCGCGAGAGCATCTCGCCTCCGTCGCGTGCGTGATTTCCAGGAGGAACTTCTGCATGTCCCACGCGCCGGTCGGGCAGCGCTCGGCGCAGAGACCGCAATGCAGGCAGACGTCTTCGTCCTTCACCAGCACACGGCTCGTCTTCAGCGGCACGGAGACATAGAGATCCTGCGTGAGGTTGTCGGCCGGCGCGCTCAGCATCTGCCGCAGGTCCGGCTCGGGCGCGTTCGGCGTAAACGAAATGCAGTCCACCGGGCAGATATCCATGCAGGCGTCGCACTCGATGCAGAGCGGCGCCGAGAACACCGTCTGCACGTCGCAGTTCAGGCAGCGCTGCGTTTCCGCGTAGCCGAGCTTCTGGTCGAAGCCGAGTTCGACTTCGGCGCGGATGTCTTTGAGCGCGATCTTCTGGTCGCGCATCGGCACCTTGTGGCGAAGCTCGTTCGAGATGTCGTTGTCATAGCTCCACTCGTGGATGCCCATCTTCTGGCTCACGAGATTGGTCATCGGCGGCGGACGCTTCGACACGTCCTCGCCGTTGCAGAACTTGTCGATCGAAACTGCCGCATCGTGGCCGTGCGCGACCGCCCAGATGATGTTCTTCGGGCCGAACGCCGCATCGCCGCCGAAGAATACTTTCGGATTCGTGGACTGGAAGGTGGTCTCGTTCACCTTCGGCATGTTCCACTTGTCGAATTCGATGCCGCAGTCGCGTTCGATCCAGGGAAATGCGTTCTCCTGACCGACCGCGATCAGGACGTCGTCGCATTCGAAATGCTGGTCGGGCTCGCCTGACGGAACAAGCTGGCGGCGGCCCTTGTCGTCCTGCTTCGCGACGACCTTCTCAAACGTGACGCCTGTGAGCTTGCCGTTCTTGTGGGTGAATTCCTTCGGCACCAGGAAATTGAAGATCGGGATGCCCTCGTGCATCGCGTCTTCCTTTTCCCACGGGCTCGCCTTCATCTCGTCGAAACCCGAGCGGACGATCACTTTCACGTCGTCGCCGCCGAGACGGCGCGAGGTGCGGCAGCAGTCCATCGCGGTGTTGCCGCCGCCGAGCACGATCACGCGCTTGCCGATTTTATCGATGTGCTCGAACGAAACATTCGAGAGCCAGTCGATGCCGATGTGGATGTTCTTCGCGGCCTCCTTGCGGCCGGGAAGTTCGAGATCGCGGCCGCGCGGCGCGCCGGAGCCGACAAACACGGCGTCGTAATTTTCCGAGAGCAGTTGCTTCATGCTGTCGATGCGGGTGCCAAAGCGCGTCTCCACGAAGCCGCGGTCGAGGATGTAGCCGACCTCTTCGTCGATGACCTCTTCCGGAAGACGGAAGCGCGGAATCTGCGAGCGGATCATGCCGCCGCCCTTCTTGTCCGCGTCGTACACCACGAGTTCGTAGCCGAGCGGCGCGAGATCGCGCACCACGGTCAGTGCCGCCGGACCTGCGCCGATCAGCGCGATCCGCTTTCCGTTTTTCTTCGCGGGTTTCGGGGGAAGCAGCGCGCTAATGTCGCTCTTGTTGTCGGCTGCGACACGCTTCAGGCGGCAGATCGCGACCGGTTCTTCCTCAACGCGGCCACGGCGGCATGCGGGCTCGCAGGGGCGGTCGCAGGTGCGCCCGAGGATTCCCGGAAGCACGTTCGACTTCCAGTTCACCATATAGGCTTCGGTGTAGCGGCCCGCCGCGATCAGCCGGATGTATTCGGGAACAGGCGTGTGCGCGGGACAAGCCCACTGACAATCGACGACTTTATGAAAGTAAGCCGGATTGGAAATATCGGTCGGCGGCATTCCGGCAGCGTCGCCCGAATGCCCGCCGCCACTCTTACGCTTATCTGGAGCGGGTCTTTGCTCCAGCGTCTCCGTGCCCGCGCTCATTCGCGGAACTCCTTGTGCTTCCGGCTACCCGGCAAGGAAATACGCGCCTGCCGCACATGTGTGCGGCGGCGGGTTTTCCTTCGACTTCACTTGAATTCAGCAAGGCGATTCCAGCCCGATTTTCTTTTTCTATTTCGTCATTCGATTTCTAGCATAACCAATTCCGGGCCAGTGCCCACTTTGTATTTCGTATTATGCGCAGGAGCGTGATTGCTGCGATGCAGCAATCAGGTGCGGGCCTGCGGCCGGGTTCGTCAGCGCTTCACCCAGTCCGCGATTCGGTTCACGACGACCTCGACACTCTCCGGGCTGCGCGCGAAACAAAGCCGGAGAAACGGCTCAGCGCCCGGACCGAACGCGGTGCCGGGCGCGAGACCCACACCGGCCTCGTCGATCAGTTTCATCGCCAGCGCGCGCGAGTTCCTCTCACCTTCGATGGAGAAGAATGCGTAGAACGCGCCATCGGGCGGAGCGAGCCGGATGCGGTTGCGGTTGCTTTTCCCGAGTACGTTTATGGTGATCTCGCGTCCCTTTCGCGAACGCTCGATCATGTGTCTGACGAAAGCTTCGCCCTTGTCGAGGGCCGCGATGCCCGCACGCTGCATGAACACTGCCACGCCGGAGGTCGAATACTGGATCAGGTTTTCGGCGACCTGCCCGAGCGACGGATGCGTCTCTATCCAGCCGATGCGCCAGCCGGTCATGGCCCAGTTCTTCGAGAAGGTATTGACGAAGATGATGCGGTCGTCGGGATCCATCACGTCGCGGAACGACGGCGAGCGCTCACCGCCCTTCCAATAGAAGCGCGCATAGATTTCGTCGGCGACGATCCAGAGTCCGTGCTTGCGCGCGAGCGACAGCACGTTTCTCAGGTCGTCGAGCGTTGCAACCCAGCCGGACGGGTTCGCCGGACTGTTCAGAAAGATCACGCGTGTGCGCGCACCGACGAGGCGTTCGATCTTCGAAATGTCGAGAGAGAACCCGGCGTCGCCGAAATCCATTTCGACGAAAACAGGTTTCGCGCCGGCCACGAGCGCCGCGGCGGCGGCGTTCGGCCAGGTCGGGCTCGGAATGACGACTTCGTCAGCGGCGCCGAGCGTCATTGCGAATGCGATCTGGATCGCCTGCATGCCCGAGCCGCAGACGAAGTAGCGCTCGGGATCGGCGGGAACGCCGTAGAGCCGGCGATGATAAAGCGCGAGCTGCTCACGCAACTCAGGGATACCGCGCTGCCACGTATAGAATGTCTCGCCGCTTTTCAGCGAGCGTGCCGCCGCATCGGAAATGAAATCCGGCGTCGGCAGGTCGCCTTCGCCGGCCCAAAGCGCGACGGTTCCCTCGCGCCTGCGGCCGTAATTCATCACTTCGACGATGCCGCTTTCGGGCAGGCCCTTCGCGGAAACGCTTAAGGCGTCGAATAGCTTGCTGTTTGGGGACACGTTTCAAATCTCGATGCAAATGCGCCGGGGAGGATTTGAACCCTCTCCGGCGCACGCTGCAAGTCAGAGCTGATATGTTTTACTTCTTCACGAGCGCGTCGCGGATTTCGGTGAGGAGCTGCACTTCCTTGGAAGGAGGCGCCGCTGGCTCCGGTTTCGCCTCTTCCTTCGCCTTGAGGCGGTTGATCGCCTTTACGACGATAAAGAGGATCGCCGCGATAATCGCGAAATTGATGACGACGGTGAGGAAGCTGCCATAGGCGAGCACCGCACCCTGTTTCTTCGCCTCCGCCAGCGACGGCGCGCTCACCGAAGAGGAAAGCGCCAGGAAATAGTTCGAAAAATCGAGACCGCCGAGGATCGCGCCGACCATCGGCATGAAGAGATCGCCGACCACCGATTCGACGATCTTGCCAAAAGCGGCGCCGATGATGACGGCAACCGCAAGATCGACGACGTTGCCTTTCAGCGCGAATTTTTTGAACTCTGCCCACATGCCGGACATTTCCTCCTCCTCTACATTGGCCGCACGGCCAGCAGATCACGCAGCGTTTCGTTTGCATATCGGATCGAGGCAAGCGCGTTCTTCAGCCTGGACTGATCGTCGCCGGAAAGACGCTTGATCTCGACCTTGTTGGACGGCGGCCGGCCTGCGGCGATATCGGCGAGCTGCTGGTCGAGAATCGCGCCCAATATCACCCGCTGCGCCTCGATCATCGCATTGAGGTCCCGCTCCGAGCCGAGGCCGAGCGCGCGTACGCTCTCGATTCTCGCCTTGGTCGAATGTTCGGCAATGCCGTGGAATATCGCAAGCACGCGGGCGACCGAGACGATCACGAAGAGGCCGCCATGCTTCAGATCGGCGCGGCCCTTTTCGGTGCGTATGCCGAACCAGCCGAGCGGCGGCTCGAAATTGCTGCTGGCTTCGGCAAGCAGCTTTGCGAAAGCGGGCTGACCTTTGGCGAATTGGTATGCCTCGCGCCAAAGCGAACCCGCGAGCGCGCCCTTGCCGTGCACCGCGCGGAAATCGAAGAAAATATCGACCGCGAGCAGATCTTCCGGGTTGGAGCGGTTGACCCAATCCTTCACGCGCTCACGCCAGAGCGCCGCGCTGCCGCGCCATTGCGCGTTCTTCGCCATTACGCCGCCGGTGCAATACGGCACGCCGACTTCGTGCAGAATATCCGCGACATGCGTGCCGAGTTCGGCAAACCAGCGATCCTCGGGACCATCGGGATCGCCGCGCTCGAAGATGAGAGCATTGTCCTGATCCATGGCAAGCAGGCTTTCGCCGCGGCCCGCGGAGCCGAGCACAAGCAAGGCATAAGGTACGGGCGGATCGCCCTTGCCCGCTTCGCGCATGCGCCGCTCGGCGATCTGCCCCGCGCGGCGCGTCAGCGCGCCAAGTTCGCGCGAAACGATCGCAGACACGTCCCGCGCCTCAATTCCTTCATCTAGCAGTCCGCGTGCGACCGCCGGAAGCGTGGACCAGGCCTGACCGAGTTCATGCACGTCATCGGCTTCGTCGATTTCGTCGCCGAGCGTAACGGCGTCTCTCGCCCGCAGCCGCAGCAGGTCGCGCGCGGTAAGTGCGCCAGCAACAAAGCCGGAATCGTCGACCACACCGAGATGGCGGATGCGCAGGCGGTCCATGCGCCCGATCGCCCGATAGACGAAAGCCTCCGCCGGAACGGATGTGAGCGGCCTGCTCGCAATATTACCGACGGGCTGCGCAAGCGCGCCCGCCGCGTTCTTGCGGATCGCGCGCAGAATATCGCGCTCGGTAACGATGCCGCTCTCGACACCCGGAAACGGCCCGGCGTCGGGCTTCTTTCCGGGCGGCGCGACGAAAAGCGAACTGACCCGGGTATCGGCCATCGTCTTCAACGCTTCTTCGACCGAAGTATCGTTCGAAATGAAGAGCGGCGGCGAAGACATGAGTTCCTTCACGCGGTGGCGATAGGGATAGGAGTCGAGCCGCGCAAGCACACGCTCGGAATCCGCACGCGACGGCGCAAGTACCGGCTCGCTCCAGCCCGCGCGGTGTTGCTCTTCGAGCGCCGTGGTTAGCGATGTGCAGGCGGCTTCGGCTTCCGCGAGCGTACGGATGTTGCCTTCCCGCAGCTTCGGCACAAGCGCCACGAAAATGCGCGCGGCCGTGACCGCATCGCCGAGCGCCGAATGCCGATCCGCTACCTCTACCCCGAGCCACGCGGCGAGACTGTCCAGCGAGTAACCCCCCAGCGACGGCTCAACGATCTGCGCAAGCAGCCGCACGTCGAGCGTTCGCGGCCGGGAAAAGGAAATGCCCGCGCGCTCGGTTTCTTTCGCGAGAATAGCGAGGTCATAGCCGATCGAATGACCCACGATCACGCTGCCGCCGATGAAATCGCTTACGGCAGGCCATACCTCGGCAAAGCCGGGTGCGTTCCGCACTTTTTCGTCGTCGATGCCATGCACGCCCGTCGATACCGGCGGAATTGGAATCTGCGGATTGACAAGTTTACGCAAGGTCTCGGCTTCGTTCAGCCGCCCCGACGTAAGCCGTACCGCGCCGATCTCTACAATGCGGGCCGCGCGCGGATCGAGGCTCGTGGTTTCGGTGTCGAACGCGACCGCGTCGAGCGCTAGTAGAGGTGTCGCGCTGGTGCGGTCGGCCATGGCGTTCCTGTTACTCCGCTGCAGTACGAGGATGCACCCCGAGATCGGCCAAGAGCGCCGCCTTGTTCACCCGGCTTTCGAACTCGTCATGCATCGTGACCATGTTGATGCGGAGCTGCGCCTTGATCATTTCGAAGTCGTTCTTGCGCAATTCCTCGTGGATCGGCTGGGAGTCGTAAAGGATCTGCGCATAGGGAAGGATCACATCCTTCGCATATTTCGGCGGATGGCTGTCGATCAGCCCGAGCCGGTCGATCAGCGTTTCGCGGGCCTTCTTCCACGTCTCCTCGCCGAGAACTTCAGGAACGGGATACTTGTCGAAAGCAGCAAGCGCCGCGCTCGAAACCGCATCGTTCAAGGGCTTGCGGTCGGCATCATGAAACAGCACCCCCCGGACAAGCTCGGCGAGCGCCGCGAGGCCGGTCGGGTAGCCGGACCAGCGCGCCACTTCGACGGCATGCTTGAATGCATCTTCCTTGATGATGTGCGAAAAATACGGGCCCGAGCGGGCGCGGGCATAGTCGAAGATGTTCTTCTGAATCAGGAAGGCCGAACGCGTATCGATGAACTCGATCAGCTTGTCACGCGTGTCGATCGGCGGCTTGCGCCCGAAATAAGCCGGAATACCAAGAACCCAATTTATGAAGCTCATTCTTCCGCCCTGCGCACACGATCTGGCCGGCGAACCGGCGCTCATGGACAAGGTAATCGCGCTATGGTCCCCTTTCTGTCAAATGGTCCGGACCTGTTGAATATTTCTGGCTTCGGGGACCTGTGACGCGAACGGGATAGAAGAGCCGCCATGCTGCAAGGTTGGGTCGTCGTCCTCACCGCGCTTGCCTATATCGGCTTCCTGTTCGCCGTGGCGAGCTATGGCGACCGCGGGCGGCCGCAATGGGCCGTGCAGGGCGCACGACCCTTTATCTATCCTCTGTCGCTTGCGGTTTATTGCACCTCCTGGACCTTCTTCGGCTCGGTCGGCCTGTCTTCGCGGCAAGGGCTCGACTTCTTCACGATCTATCTGGGTCCGATGGTGATGATCGGGCTGTTTTATCCGCTCATTCTGAAGATCATCCGGCTCGCGAAATCGCAGAACATCACCTCGATCGCGGATTTCATCGCCGCGCGCTACGGCAAGAGCCAAGCGGTCGCCGCCATTGTCACCCTGGTCGCCGTGATCGGCGCGGTTCCTTACATCGCGCTGCAGTTGAAGGCCGTCTCCGCATCGCTTCTGGTGATGCTCGGCCAGACGCAGCCGAGCGCGGGACACAACATTCCGATCGTCGGCGATCTGGCGATTCTGGTCACGCTGACGATGGCGCTGTTCGCGGTGCTGTTCGGAACGCGGCACATCGACGCCACCGAGCATCAGGAAGGCCTGATGCTCGCGATCGCGACCGAGTCGCTGATCAAGCTGCTCGCGTTCCTGATCGTCGGCGCCTATGTCACGTGGTGGCTGTTCGGCGGCCCCGCAGATCTCCTGACGCAGGCCAATCTGCAAATCGACGTGCTTCCGATCTTCACGAGGCTTCCCGACGCGACGACATGGCTCACCATGACCGCGCTGTCGTTTCTTTGCATCGTGCTCCTGCCGCGGCAGTTCCACGTCACGGTGGTCGAAAACAACGGCGCGCAGGAAATGAGGCGGGCGGCCTGGCTGTTTCCGCTCTACCTCGTGCTCATCAACCTGTTCGTCGTGCCGATCGCGATTGCGGGCCTCACCATCTTTCCGAAAGGCTCGGTCGACTCCGACATGTTCCTGCTGGCGCTGCCTTTGAACGCGGGGAACGGCTGGATCGCAATGATTGCCTTCATCGGCGGTCTTTCGGCGGCGACCGCGATGGTGATCGTGGAGAGTGTCGCGGTTGCGATCATGGTGTCGAACGACCTCGTCGTCCCATTTCTCCTTCGCATGCGGGGGCGCGATGCGCAGCGCGATCAAACGCCGGACATGGGCGCGGTGCTGCTGCTCGCACGGCGCATCGCCATCTTCGGCGTGCTTTGTCTTGCCTATCTTTATTATCGCTATGCCGGCGAGGCGCAGCTCGCGCAGATCGGCCTGCTCTCGTTTGCCGCGATCGCGCAATTCGGACCAGCGTTCTTCGGCGGATTGTTCTGGCGCCGCGCCACGGCAGCGGGCGCGATTGCCGGAATCGTCGCCGGCGTCCTCGTGTGGGGCTTCACGCTGCTGCTTCCGAGTTTCGTCGATTCCGGGTTCTTCGAGCGCAAGGTTCTGGACCACGGCCTGCTCGGCTTCCAGATCCTGCGTCCGCAAGCGTTATTCGGCCTTTCCGGCTGGACACCGCTCACGCACGGCGTGTTCTGGAGCCTGGGCGTCAATGTCTTCCTGTTCGTGGTGGTTTCCTGGCTCACGCGACCAGCGCCGATCGAGAAGCTCCAGGCAAACGTCTTCGTACCGTCGTCGCTGACGCAGGTCTCGCCAAGTTACATGCTCTGGCGCTCGCGCGTCACCGTTGAGGAACTGCTCGCGACGATCGCCCGCTACCTCGGCGAGGAACGCACGCGCCGTTCGTTCGAAAGTTTCGCCGCGAGCCGGGGACTTGCACTCGAACCCAAGCGCGAAGCGGACGTTCACCTTCTGCGCTACGCCGAGCATCTGCTCGCGTCGGCGATCGGCGCCGCTTCCTCGCGGCTCGTGCTATCGCTGCTCCTGCGGAAGCGCACGGTGTCCACCAAGGCCGCGCTGAAGCTGCTGGACGACGCTTCCGAAGCGATCCAGTACAACCGCGAGGTTCTGCAGACCGCGCTGGACCATGTGCGTCAGGGCATCGCGGTGTTCGACAAGCAGATGCAGCTCGTCACGTGGAACCGCTATTTCGGCGAAATGCTGGAGCTGCCGCCGGATATGGTTCGTGTCGGCGTGCGCCTCGACGAAATTCTCTATCGCCTCGCGGAACGCGGCGACTTCGGCACGGGAACGATCGACGCGATCTTGCAGGACCGCCTCGAGCGCTACGTGCAGCGAACCGAAACCTTCCACGAGCGCATGCCCAAGCGCGGCGTCGTCATCGAAGTGCGTGCGAACCGGATGCCGGACGGCGGCATCGTGGCGACCTACACCGACATCACGCCGTCGGTCGAAGCCGCGGAGGCGCTGGAGCGGCGCGTGCAGGAGCGCACCGAGGAACTCACGCTGCTCAATCATGAACTCGCCCGCGCCAAGGCGGAGGCCGACGAGGCGAACATTTCAAAGACGCGGTTCCTCGCCGCCGCGAGCCATGACATTCTCCAGCCGCTGAACGCCGCACGGCTTTACGCCACCAGTCTTGTGGAGCGCGAGCGCAATACCGAGGAAGCGAAGCTTGCCGGCAACGTGGACGCTTCGCTCGAAGCGGTCGAGGAAATTCTCGGTGCGTTGCTCGACATCTCGCGCCTCGATACCGGCGCGATGCAGCCCGAACTTTCGAATTTCCGTATCGGCGACCTGCTCGGGCAGCTGAAGCTCGAGTTCTCGCCGCTCGCGGCCGAGAAGGGTCTGGAACTGAAGTTTCTGCCCTGCTCGCTCAACGTGCGCTCCGACCGCCGCCTGCTCCGGCGCCTTCTGCAGAACCTGATTTCGAATGCGATCAAGTACACGCCGAAGGGCGGCGTTGTGGTCGGGTGCCGCAGGCTGAAAGGCAAAATCCGGATCGAAGTGCACGACAACGGCCTCGGCATTCCGGCCTCGCAGCAGAAGATCATATTCCGCGAGTTCCAGCGGCTCGATCAGGGTGCGCGGGCGGCGCGGGGTCTAGGCCTCGGACTTTCGATCGTCGAGCGCATCGGCCGCGTGCTCAGTCACAGGATTTCGCTGCGGTCGAAGCCCCGCAAGGGTTCGACCTTCGGGGTGGAAGTGCCCACAGTCAGCGCGGCAGTCGCGACCGAGGCACTCGTTCAGCCGCTGCCGACGCCGGCGGCGGCGCTCGAAGGCATCGCCACCCTGTGCATCGACAACGATCCGCAGATTCTCGACGGCATGACAGTGCTGCTCTCCGGCTGGGGCTGTCACGTGCACACGGCAGGAGATCTTGAGGAAGCGCGGGCGCGACTCCGCAAGGGACCGCGCCCCGACGTGCTTCTGGTCGATTATCATCTCGATCAGGGCAACGGCATCGATCTGATCGTTGCGCTGCGCGAAGTACTTGGCCCGGACTTTCCCGCCGCGCTGATTACCGCCGACCGGACGCCCGCCGTTCGCGACGCAGCCCGCGAAAAGAACATTCAGGTTTTAAACAAGCCGCTGAAGCCCGCGGCGCTGCGCGCATTCCTCGCGCAGTGGAGAGTCGCGCGCCCAGCGGCGGAATGAAATCTCTGCTTGTCCCCGCAGACGCGGAGAGGGAAATCAGATCAGTTCAGCGCTTTCGGCCACTGCCCCGCTTCGATCTTGGAAGCGGCAATCACGGCCTGCGTCCGGCTTTCCACGCCCAGCTTCTGCAGGATCGCGGATACATGCGCCTTCACGGTCGCTTCGGAGACGGTCAGTTCGAAAGCAATCTGCTTGTTGAGCAGGCCCTCCGAAAGCATCATCAACACCCGCACCTGCTGGGGCGTAAGCGTTGCGAGGCGCTGGACCAGATCGCGCGTTTCCTTGTCGTCGGTCGATGCGAGATCGACATCGGGCGGCGTCCAGACGCCGCCATCGAGCACCTTGAAAATGGCGGTCCGCATGACATCGACGCTCAGCGTCTTCGGCACGAAGCCTGACGCACCGAACTCCATACAGCGGCGGATGACTTCGGGCTCCTCGTTCGCGGAGACCACGACCACCGGAACGCCGGGGAACTGGGCGCGGAGATAAAGCAGTCCAGAGAAGCCGCGCACGCCCGGCATCGACAGATCGAGCAGCACAAGGTCCATGTCGCCTTCGCGCTCGAGCAGGCTTTGCAGGTCCTCGAAGCCGCCGGCTTCGAAAATCTTGGTCGCGCTGAACTGCTGCCCAACCGCTTCCTTGAGTGCCCCGCGGAACAGCGGATGATCGTCCGCAATGACGAAGCGATACGACGCTGTGGGGTCTACTTTCGAAATTCCCTGCGCCACGGTTTCAGCCTGCTGTTTCATTGTCCGGTTACTCATACGCCAAAGGAATGATCGCAAGCCATAAAATGCCAGAAGACGCCCGCGCCCCGCATCATTCTTTCTGCACCGCAGAATACGCGCAAGCGAATCTAGTTACACAACGTTAACGCGGGCGGCCGCCTCGGCGCCGATGCTGCGGTGCACTATTGCCTTTGTTTTTCAAATACTTATCGAAATCCACTGGTCCGAAAGTCGCATACAGGGGCTATTTACCGGGTGTTAACGTGCCTCATTGGACCCGCAACACAATAAAAATCGCGGGCCGTTCGGGGGAACGCTAACGAGAGTACCGGCCTAGAGCCGGGGCACCCCCGCAACTTTGAACCTTTCGTAGCTCTGTCCTTCGGACAGGGCGTCCGCGGCTGATTTAGGAGGGCAATCAACCCATGGCTCCCGCAGACTCAAAAGCCAACCAAGAGGCACACTGGGCCGCTACCACGCGGCTGATGTGGACTCATCTCGCGCTGTGGCTGTTCTTTGGCTACATCGTCCACTTCTTCGTGAAACAACTCAACGCCATCACCATTCCGGTGCTTCAGTTCCCGCTCGGCTTCTACATGGCCGCGCAGGGTTCGCTGATCGCGTTCGTCGTCATGCTGTTCTTCTTCGCGAAGCAGCAGGACAAGAT
Source organism: Hyphomicrobiales bacterium (assembly GCA_018335895.1). Lineage (GTDB taxonomy): Bacteria > Pseudomonadota > Alphaproteobacteria > Rhizobiales > Xanthobacteraceae. The sequence goes on from JAGXQU010000004.1 coordinate 17,047, forward strand.
CGACCGCGACCATGGCTACGCTGAAGACTAAGAGGAAAGCACCATGGCTCAAACAGCAGCTCAAGCAACATTCTATAAGCAGCTTGGACGCATGTACGGCACCTACACGGGTACCTTCCTTGCGTTCATCATCCTGCTTGCGATCCTCGAATACATGGGCGTACCGAACCGCGTGATCGGTTACCTCTTCGTGTTCTTCACGATCGCCGTCTACGCCATCATCGGCGTTATGACCCGAACAGCGGAAGTTTCGGAATACTACGTCGCAGGACGTCGCGTTCCGGCCTTCTATAACGGCATGGCGACCGGCGCCGACTGGATGTCGGCGGCATCGTTCGTCGGTATGGCCGGCACGCTCTTCCTGCTCGGCTATGACGGCCTGGCTTGGGTGCTCGGCTGGACCGGCGGTTACGTGCTGGTGTCGGTCCTCATCGGCCCGTACCTGCGTAAGTTCGGCGCCTACACGGTTCCCGACTTCATGTCGTTCCGTTTCGGCGGCAACTTCGCCCGCTTCCTGGCCGTTATCGTGCTCGTCGCCTGCTCGTTCACCTACGTGACCGCGCAGATCTTCGGCACGGGCATCATCGCTTCTCGATTCCTGGGCATCCAGTTCGAAGTCGCGGTGTTCGTCGGCCTCGTCGGCATCCTGCTCTGCTCGATGCTCGGCGGTATGCGCGCGGTGACCTGGACGCAGATCGCCCAGTACATCGTGCTCATCGTCGCTTACCTGATCCCGATCGTGTGGCTCTCCGCCCGTAAGTACGGCGTGCCGCTGCCGCAGCTCACCTACGGCACCGCGCTTGCAGAAATCGCGGCACGTGAGCAGCAGATGGTGAAGGACGGTCTCGCAGTTCTCTGTACGGCAGCAAGCTGCCCGGCAGGGTCTCTGAAACCGCACATTTCGCCGTTCCTGACCTACGCGCCGCACAACTTCTTCGGCATCATCGCCTGTATGATGGTCGGCACCGCTTCGCTGCCGCACATCCTGATGCGCTACTTCACGACGCCGACCGTTCGTGAAGCGCGCCAGTCGGTGGCCTGGTCGTTGTTCTTCATCTTCCTCCTGTACTTCTCGGCGCCGGCCTATGCGGCGTTCTCGAAGCTCGAGGTTTACACGAACATCATCGGACGCCCCGTCGGGGAAATCCGCCCGTGGATGTTTACGTGGGGTGAACTCGGCCTGATTCAGGTCTGCGGCAAGAACGCCGCCAGCCTGGCAGCCGTGGTCGATGCGTGTAAGGCGGTCGCCAACCATCCGGGGGTCGTTCGTCTGCAGGACTTCGTGATCAACACGGACGTGATCGTGCTTTCCACTCCGGAAATCGCGGGACTTCCCTACGTGATCTCGGGTCTGGTCGCCGCCGGCGGTCTCGCCGCCGCGCTCTCGACCGCAGACGGTCTGCTGCTCGCGATCGCAAACGCGCTTTCGCACGACGTCTACTACAAGATGTTGCAGCCCATGAAGACCAACAACCGGAACATCACCATCGGCATCATCGGTGCAGTGATCCTCTTCGTGTTGTGGTACTTCATGACCGGAGCTGGTCCGCTCGGCGTGCAGTGGCGCTGGTGGGGTATCGGTGCGTTCATCGCGATCTTCGCGGTGGCCTATCCGTTCCTCCAGAAAGCCAACGACACCGAACGGCGCCTCATCATTGCGCGTATCCTCCTGCTGCTGGTTGCTATCGCTTCTGCCGCGACTGCATCCACCCGGCCGGGTGACATTCTCGCGATGGTCGGCTGGGCGTTCTCGCTTGCTATGGCGGGCAACTTCCCGGCGCTCGTGCTCGGCATCTGGTGGAAGCGTGCGACGACGGCTGGCGCAATCGCCGGCATCATCGCGGGCTTCGGCCTCTGCATCTTCTACCTGGTCACCACGCGGTACTTCCCGCAGGCAGGTGTCGATTACTTCGGCATGACCTCGATGAAGAACGCAGTCACCGGTGCGAACCTGGTCGACATCACCAAACCGATTGCGGCCACTCCGGCCCAGCGTGTCGGCTGGTTCGACCTCAGCAACATCAACTGCGGCCTGCTCGGGGCGCCCTTGGGCTTCCTGGTCATGATCGTCGTCAGCTTGATGACGCCGGCGCCGTCGAAGGAACTGCAGGCCCTCGTCGACGAGGTCCGCAAGCCCCGCGGCAAGACCATCATGGAAGAGAAGACCTCGTAAGCTTCTCTGCCAAAGGCAACAAAACGGCGGGGCCCTTCGGGGCCCCGCTTCTTTTTTATTGAGACTGCCGGGAAAATTTCCGCTAGAAGGTGGCCGCGATGCAAACCACCAACACCTTCCTCGCCTACTGGTACTACACCTTCCCCAACTTCCTGTTGGCGGCGGTCATGTACACCATCATCGGGCGCGTACTGCTCTCGCTGTTCTTCGATTCAGACTCGAAGAACTACATCATGCGGTTTTTCGTGCGCGTGACCGACCCCGTGATCAACTTCTTCAAGCCGGTTACGCCGCTTGCGACCGCGCCGGTGGTGCTGTGGCTTTTCACGTTCGTCTGGCTGTTCTTCATCCGGGTGGCGCTGCTCTACGCATTTCTGCTTTTCGGCATGCTGCCGGCGAGGCCGGTCTGATGGAACGCAATATCCAGTATATCTGCATCGCCTTCTTCGGCATGATCAACGGCCTGTTCAATCAATGGGCCCTGTTCTTCACGCTTCTGCACGCGCAGGAGGTCGGCAAGTCGCTGTTCTTCGGCAACCTTTCGCTGACCCTTTATTTCGCATCCCTGCTCGTCTCGACCGCCACGATCATTCTGGCCGGCATCCCGGCCGCGATTTTCGAACGGTTCACCGGCGCGAAGGACGACTCCACGGTCACTTCCATGTGGATCTGGGTTGCGGGCACGCTGGCGCTGACCCTTCCCGCGATGGGCAACTTCTTCACCTACGGTCTCTAAGCCACGATTTCGTGATCGGCTTGCGGTTCCCGTTGCAGGCGATTGACGGGCGCGGCACACTTGTAACCCAGTGACCCTTCGGTCTTGGGAGCCGCTCTTGGAGGAAATGCGCAAAGCCGCTTTCGAATCGGTCTCCAGAGGCTGCGGCTTCGGTTTTCTCGCCATCGCCTGTTTCATGATGGGTATGAGCGACCCGCGCGCGATCTTCCAGACCGGCGGAATTCTGACGCTGATCATGGTTCTCGTGCTGCTCGCGAAAGCGCGTTACGCGCTGACGCAGGACTACAAGCGCACCGAGATGTGGCTGATGCTGCCCAAGGACTTCCGCCCGCCGGAGCGCTACGCGCAATGGGCGGCATCGACCGTCCTGCGCGACGCCTATTTCACCTTCGCCAAATACACCGCCTTCACGTCGATCGTGATGTGGGTGATCGCGCTGATCTTCGGCGTGACCCTCGGAAGCTGGAAACCGAACCCCGCCTAGCTTCTGCCCGGCGTTTCCGCTTCCCATTCCTTTTTCAGGTTTTCGACAACGCCGCGGAAGCGTTTCATCGCTTTTTCGAAGAAGCCCATCACCTGCTCGATTTCCTGATCGCTCGGCGTACGGAATCGTTCGGCCGGGTCGTTGCGGCGCTTTTCGAGTTCGGCGACACGATCGGACAGCCTTTTGATTTCAGCTTCCAGCGCAGCGCGATCGTCGGCCACCGTCTCGCAGCTCCAGCCGGATTCGCGTTCCCGGCAGAACGAGACCTGGCCGGTCTGCGCATCGAGGCGGAGAAAGCCGCCGTTGGTTTTCTCCAGCTTGTAGCGCCAGCCCTCGTTCGGGGGCGACGGGGTCTGCGCGAGCGCGCCCGCAGCGACTGCTGCTGCAAGAACAAGCGACGAAATTGCGATGCGTAGTTTCATGGCAACCCCTCCCAGCCGGGAACGAAAACGCTCCCCGCACGATCAAGTGCGGAGAGCGCGATATTGTTCCGGCATTGTGGTCTTCGCATGATCCTTACCGAAGGCCGGTAAGTCCTTTTCGGGGATCACGCGTCGTCGCCGACTAGGCTGCGGCCTTTTCGCTCTTCTTCGGCGCGAAGCGGCCGTAGAAGGTTTCGTTCTTGGCCGCCATCTCCTTCAACAGCGCATTCGGCGCAAAGCGCGGGCCGAACTTGCCGGCGAGCTTCTCGCAGAGTGCCACGAAGTTCTTCACGCCCATGAAGTCGATGTAGGAGAGCGTGCCGCCGGAGAACGGCGCGAAGCCGAAGCCGAGGATCGAGCCGACATCGCCTTCGCGCACGTCGGTAATCACACCTTCCTCGACACAGCGCGCAGTTTCCAGCGCCTGGATCGCGAGGAAGCGCTGCTTCATCTCTTCGACATCGAAGCTTTCGGCCGGCTTCGGTTCGCCGACGACCTCGGCGATGCCGGGCCACAATTTCTTCTGACCCTTCTCGGGATAGTCGTAGAAGCCCTTGCCGTTCTTGCGGCCGAAGCGCTGGCGCTTCTCGACCATTTCCTCGAGCAGCTTTTCCTGCTTGGGATCGATCACCGCGTCGCCGAGATCGGCCTTGGTGGCTTTGAGGATCTTCCATGCGAGATCGACCGCGACTTCGTCGTTCAGCGAGAGCGGGCCGACCGGCATGCCGGCCATGCGGCCGACATTCTCGACCATCGCCGCAGGCACGCCTTCGGTCAGCATCATGTGACCTTCGCGGATATAGGTGCCGACGACGCGCGAGGTATAGAAGCCGCGGCTGTCTTCCACCACAATCGGTGTCTTCTTGATCGCGCGCACGTAATCGAGCGCGACCGCGACCGCCTTGTCGCCGGTTTCCTTGCCCTTGATGATTTCGACCAGCATCATCTTCTCGACCGGCGAGAAGAAATGGATGCCGACGAAACGCTTCTTGTCCTTCGACATGTCGGCGAGCGAGGTGATCGGCAGCGTCGAAGTGTTCGAGCCGAAGGTGGCATCCGCGCGGATGACGGCGTCGACCTTCGCGATCACTTCCGCCTTCACCTTGCGGTCTTCGAACACGGCTTCGACGACGAGATCGACGTCCTTGATGTCGTCGTAGTTCGCGGTCGCCTTCACGCGGGCGAGCAGCTTCTCCTTGTCGGCCTGTGTCGCGCGGCCCTTCTTGATGCGGCCGTCGATGACGCTTGCCACATGAGCGAGGCCCTTGTCGGCGGAGGCCTGATCGCGGTCGACCAGCACGACTTCGATGCCGGCATCCGCGGTGACGTAAGCGATGCCCGCACCCATGAAGCCGGCGCCGAGGACGGCGACCTTTTTGATATTGCTCGCGGGCACGCCCGCCGGGCGGCGCGCGCCCTTGTTCAGTTCCTGCATCGAGATGAAGAGCGAGCGGATCATCGCCGCCGCTTCCTTCGTCTTCAGGATATGCGCGAACCAGCGCGACTCGACCTTCAGCGCGAGGTCCATCGGCAGTTGCAGGCCGTCATAGACGCACTGGAGGATGGCCTTGGCTGCCGGATAGTTGTCGTAGGTCTCGCGGCGGTAGATTGCGTTCGCAGGCGGGAACACCATCATGCCGGCCTTCGAGAACACCGGGCCGCCGGGAATTTTGAAGCCGTCGACATCCCACGGCTGCACGCCCTTACCGCCGGCCTTGATCCAGGCCTTCGCGGTCTCGACGAGTTTGTCCTGCGGGACGATCTGGTCGACGAGCTTCATCGACTTCGCCTTGTCGGCTTTGAGCGCTTCGCCGCGGAACAGCATCTGCAACGCGTCCTGCGTCGGCACGATGCGCGGGACGCGCTGCGTGCCGCCCGCGCCCGGGAACAGGCCGACCTTCACTTCCGGAAGGCCAAGCCGCAGCTTCGGATTGTCGCTCACCACGCGATGATGACAGGCGAGCGCCAGTTCGAACGCCCCGCCCATGGCGGTGCCATTCACCGCCGCAACCCACGGCTTGCCGGAGGTTTCGAGCTTGCGATAGGTGCGCGACATCGCGCTCGACTGCTCGAGCAGGAACTTGTTCGCTTCTTCTTCGCCCTTGTCCTTGATGAGCTTCTTGAAACCCTCGCCCATGGTTTCGAGCATGGTGAGGTCGGCGCCGCCCGAGAAAGTGTCCTTGCCGGAGGTGACGACGACGCCCTTGATCCTTGCATCCGCCGAGACTTCATCGACGATCTTCGAAAGCTCGGTCATCACATCGGCCGAGAACACGTTCATCGAACGATCCGGCATATTCCAGGTGACGAGCGCGATGCCGTCACCATCCACGTCAATAGTGAAATTCTTGTAGGCCATACGATCCTCCCGTCGCTTCCAGCGTTTTCACGCGAAGCGAAATCAAACGCGTTCGATGATGGTTGCGGTGCCCATGCCGGCACCGATGCAAAGCGTGACAAGCGCCGTCGACTTGCCGGTGCGCTCCAGCTCGTCGAGCACCGTGCCGAACACCATCGCGCCGGTAGCGCCCAGCGGATGGCCCATTGCGATCGCGCCGCCGCACACATTGATCTTGCTGCGCGGAATATTGAACGCCTGCATGTAGCGAAGCACGACGCTCGCAAAGGCTTCGTTGAGTTCGAAGAGGTCGATATCGTTGATCGACATCTTCGCTTTCTTCAAAAGCTTCTCGGTGACGTCGACCGGGCCGGTCAGCATCAGCGCAGGCTCCGAGCCGATATTCGCGAACGCACGGATCTTCGCGCGCGGCTTCAGGCCCGCCTTCTTGCCGGCTTCGGCGTTGCCGATCAGCACAGCAGCCGCGCCGTCCACGATGCCGGAGGAATTGCCGGCATGATGCACGTAATTGATCGCTTCGACTTCCGGATGCGCCTGGATCGCGACCGCGGAGAAGCCGCCGAATTCGCCCATTTGCGGGAACGAAGGCTTCAGCTGCGCGAGCGACTGCATGTCGGTCGTGGGGCGCATGTGCTCGTCGTGATCGAGGATGGTGATGCCGTTCACGTCTTTGACCGGCACGATCGACTTCTTGAAGCGGCCTTCCTTCCAGCTTTGCGCAGCCAGCTTCTGGCTTTCCACCGCGTACTGGTCGACGTCGTCGCGCGAGAAGCCGTACTTCGTCGCGATCAGATCGGCCGAGACGCCTTGCGGCATGAAGTAGGACTTCACCGCGATCTGCGGGTCCATCGGCCAGGCGCCGCCGGAGGCGCCCATGCCGACGCGCGACATGGATTCAACGCCGCCGCCGACCGTCATGTCGTGCTGACCTGACATCACCTGCGCCGCCGCAAAGTTCACGGCGTCGAGACCCGACGCACAGAAGCGATTGATCTGCACACCCGGAACGTGATTGCCGTAGTCGGCGTTCAGCGCCGCAGCACGCGCGATGTCGGAGCCGGCTTCAGCGACCGGATCGACGCAGCCGAGCACGACGTCATCGACGAGGTGCGTATCCAGCTTGTTGCGTTCCTTGATCGCGCGCAGGGCGGTCGTCGCGAGCGAGAGTGTCGAGACTTCGTGCAGCGAACCGTCTTTCTTGCCGCGGCCGCGCGGCGTACGGACTGCGTCGTAAACGAATGCTTCGGTCATTTGGCGTCTCCCGTTTCTATCGCGTCAAGCGTCAGAACGCTTCCGCGGGCATATCCATCAGATTGTCGGCTCCGGATTGAATTCGCTTCAGATGCGCAGCGGTTTCCGGAAGCATGCGCTCTACGAAGAACTTGGCGGTCATCAGTTTCGCGTCGAGTTGCGGCGCGGAACCGTTGCCGTTCTTTTTCGCGAGCGCGGTCTTCGCCATCTGCGCCCACATATAACCGAGTGCCACGAGCCCGAAGAGGTGCATGTAGTCGTAGGAGCCTGCACCGGCGTTGTCGGGCCGCTTCATCGCATTCTGCATGAACCACATGGTCGCACCCTGAAGGTGCTTCAGGGATTCGCCGAGCGGCGCGACATAGGGCTTCATCTTCTCATCGGCTTCGTTTTCCTTCACGAAGCCCGAGACCTCGTTAAAGAACGCGGTGATCGCGCGACCGCCGTCTTTCGGCAGCTTGCGTCCGACGAGGTCGAGCGCCTGAATGCCGTTCGCGCCCTCGTAGATCATCGCGATACGCGCGTCGCGGACGAACTGCTCCATGCCGTGCTCGGCGATGTAGCCGTGACCGCCGAAAACCTGCTGCGCCATGACCGCATTCTGGAAGCCGAGATCGGTCATCACGCCTTTCAGGATCGGCGTGAGAATGCCCATGTAGTCGTCGGCGATCTGGCGGGTCTTTTCGTCCGGCGAGCGTGCGAGCAAATCGGCCTGCAGCGCAATCCAGATCATCAGCGCACGGCCGCCTTCGTTCACCGCCTTCATGGTCATCAGATTCCGGCGAATGTCCGGATGCACGATAATCGGGTCGGCCGGCTTCTCGGGCGCCTTCACGCCGCTGATGGCGCGCCCTTGGAGGCGGTCCTTCGCATAGATCACCGCGTTCTGGTAGGCGACTTCACCCTGCGCAAGCCCCTGAATGCCAACGCCGAGACGCGCGTCGTTCATCATCACGAACATCGCGGGCAGGCCACGGTTTTCTTCGCCGACGAGCCAGCCGGTGGCGCCGTCGTAATTCATGACGCAGGTGGAATTGCCGTGAATGCCCATCTTGTGCTCGATCGAGCCGCAAATCAGCGAATTGCGCTCGCCGACACCGCCGTCCTTCGCGGGAATGAATTTCGGCACGACAAACAGCGAAATACCCTTCACGCCCTCCGGCGCACCTTCGATGCGCGCAAGCACGAGATGCACGATGTTCTCGGACAGGTCGTGCTCGCCGGCGGAAATGAATATCTTGGTGCCAGTGATCTTGTAGGAGCCGTCGGGCTGCTTAACGGCTTTAGTCTTGATAAGGCCGAGATCGGTGCCGCAATGCGGCTCCGTGAGATTCATCGTGCCGGTCCACTGACCGCCGATCATCTTCGGAAGATAAGTGTTGCGCTGCTCTTCGGTGCCGTGAATCCGCAAGGCGCGCACCGCGCCGAGCGTCAGGCCGGGATACATTGCGAAAGCCATGTTCGCGCTGCTCTGAAATTCGTTCATCGCGGCACTGATGACGAACGGAAGACCTTGGCCGCCATATTTCTCTTCTGCAGATAGACCGATCCAGCCGCCTTCGGCGAGCTGCTTGTAGGCTTCCTTGAAACCCGTCGGCGTCTTCACCGAACCGTCGGCCGCACGCTTGCAGCCTTCGCGGTCGCCAACCTGATTGAGCGGCGCCAGCACTTCCTCGCAAAATTTTCCGCCTTCGGAGAGAACCGCCTCGATCGTGTCGGGCGTCGCGTCGGCAAAACCGGGGAGATTGTCGTAGCGCGCGATGTTGAAGACGTCGCGCAACAGGAACATGGTATCTTCGACAGGTGCTTTGTAAGTCGGCATCTTCTTTCTCCGGGATAGCTTCGGTGCGGATTACGAGGCGTTGGCGCCGCGTTCCTTCAGCATTTCTTCGAGCGAACGGCTCGCGCGCTTCATGGCGGCGATGGCTTCGTCGATCTCGGCGCGCTGCGCTTCGAGCCGCTCGATGCGCTCGTTAAAGCGCGTGTAGGATACCTTGAGCTGTGTGACGCGGCCGTCACCGAGATCATAGAGATCGAGCATCGAGCGGATCTCTTCGAGCGAGAAACCGACCCGCTTGCCCATGAGAACGAGTTTCAGGCGGGCACGGTCGCGGCGGGAATAAAGCCGCTCCTGACCCTGCCGCTCCGGCGAGAGCAGCTCTTTCTCTTCATAGAAGCGGAGCGTCCGGGCGGTAACGCCGAATTCGCGGCTGAGGTCCCGGATCGTGAAGATTTGCTTGGTGGGGCGGTCGGTGCCGCCGGAGTGCTTGTCGAACTCGGCCCACAGGTCGCGCAAGTGCGCGTCCGCGGACGGCAGGGTTTCGACGGTCTGCGCTTGGCCCATTCCTTTGTCTCCCTTGGCGTGTGGCCGGAAAGGGGTCGGCCACAGGGTCGGACAACTCTATCTCAGTTAACGTAAACGTCAAGATGAATTCCGCTAGCCAATTCGCCCCGATAATGGCGCGGGCACCTGATGGGGCCTTCCGGCGACAGGAGTTAAGGAAATGCTTCTGGGGTCCGGGAAATTAACCCAGCATTTACCGTAACTAACAAGATTCAGGGCAGCGGAGCGGTGCCGCCCGATATCTCTTTCTGCCCCTTCCCGGCGCCCCGCAGGATGGTTCGTTAATGAGCGCAGGCGTGCCCTGGAGCGTAAACGCGGTCGACCCGGATACCTGGGAAGCCGCCCGGGAAGCCGCCCGGCGCGAAGGCATGTCGGTCGGCGAGTGGCTCGAGGCCGCGATCCGCGAAAACGCGCGCGGCGGTCATGGCCGCGGCCGCAATCCTGCAACCAACTTCGACCACCGGCTCGACGATCTCGCCGAACAGATCAACATGCTCGCGCGCCGTAACGTCTATGTGCGGCCGAACCCGCAACCGCAGATCCGCGATGCCAACAGCGAGGTGATTTCCGCCTCGATCGACGCACTCACCGAACGCATCGATCAGATGCTGGACGGCATGGAACGCGCCCAGCGCAACAACGGGCGCGATGAAATCAGCTCGGCGATACGGAAACTCGATTCCCGCATCGAATCCATCCTGCTCGACCGCCCCGCCAAGGAACAGGACTCCGAGGTCGAAACCAAACTCGACGAAATGGCGCGCGTGATCTCGCAGATGAGCGAGCGGCTGGAGCGCGAAATGTCTGCAGCGAGCGCCGCCGCGGCGCCGCAACCCATTCCGACCGCCGACGAACTCGATGCGGCAGTCGCCGAAATCCTCGAGCGCCAGTCGATGCTCGACGGCACTCCGATACGCCGCGCGCCAGCACGTGCAAACCCGCCCGTGGCCGCGCCTACCACCGCACCGCAGTTCGAAGCCTTCGAGCGGCAACTCAAGACCATCGCCGACGAGATGCAGTCGCTACGGAAATCGAACGCAAAGAATGCGTCGGCACCCATCAGCGAACTGCGCCGCGACATCGCCGAACTCGCCCGCTCGATGGCGGAGCTTGCGCCGCGGCGCACGCTGGAATCGCTCGAGCAGACCGTTGAAGCGCTTGTCCGCAAGGTCGATCGCACGACGGCGAACTCGCAGAAAGACAACCGCGCGGCACAGGCCGTGCTGGGCGCGCTCGAAGATATCCGCGCAGCACTCGCGAACGTCCGCCCCGCCGAATCCTTCATTTCGGTCGAAGGCGACCTCAACGCGCTCTCGGACAAGCTCGACGTCATCAATGCAAAAAGCATCGACGGCACGACGGTCGCCCGCATCCAGAACCAGGTGCAGGAAGTGCGCGATCTGCTGTCGAACGCGCTGCCCGCCGAAAATCTTCAGGCCGTCGTTGCGCAGATCGAAACAATCGCGAGCAAGGTCGATCGCTTCTCCGCCTCCGGCGACAGCGGGGTGCACGGGATCGTCGGCGCGCTCGAACACCGCATCGATGCGCTGGCCCAGCGTCTCGAAATGGGCGCGCAGAACCCGGAAGCCTTCGACAAGATTCATCACCGCCTGGACGCGCTGCAAACGACGCTGAGCAGGGCCGAGAACCCGATGGGTCTCGAAGAGACCATGCGTAGCGTGGTCGAGCGGCTCGACGCCTCCGAAGCCAAGCTCTCGAACCTCGGCGCGATCGAACAGGGAATCTCGGATCTTTCCTCGCAGTTCGACAAGGCCCGCGCGAACGCAATGGATATAGCGGAGCGCGCGGCAAAAACCGCATTGCGCGAATTGCAGGCCGCGCGCCAGACCATGCCGCAACAGGTTGCAGCCGCGCAGTATCCCGGCGGCGAAATCATTTCTCCGCCCGCAGCGGAGCGTCCCCTTGCCGGCGATCCGGCTCCGGTACGCAGAGTGACGCAGGTTGCGATGCCTGCCGAAACACAATCGCGCTTCACGCGCAGTTCCCCGGTGACGGTACAATCAAAGGACGGATTCGTCGCGACCGACGGCCTGCCGGCAGATTATCCGCTGGAGCCCGGCTCCGGCGCTCCGCGCTCGCGCGCAACCCCCGTGCAGCAACGCATCGCGCAATCCGAGGCCGCAGTTGCGGAGATCGCACCCCGCGCGGACAGCGACGCCAACGTGAAGACTTCCGACTTCATCGCAGCCGCCCGCCGCGCGGCGCAGGCTGCGGCAGCGGAGACGGCCAGCGAGAATGCTTCCGACGGGAAAGGTGCCGGAAAGTCCGGCTTCTTCGCGCGCTCGCGCCGCGTCATGCTGCTCGGTCTTGTCGTCGCCATGCTCGGCTTCAGCGCCGTACGCTTTTTCGACGTGAACCTCTTGATGAACCTGATGAACAATCAGGAAAGCAAACCGGCTTCTTCAACACCCAGTCAGACGCCCCCGGCGCAGCAAAGCGAACCGCCCGCGCAGACGCCGACCTTCGCTCCGGAAACCAAGGAACGCTCTTTGCTGCCGAATTCGCTGCCCGATACCGTTTTGGGTTCGCTGGCACCCTCGGCCGGCGATCTCACGCCGCAGAATGTCGCTTCGACTTTCGGCATGCCGCAATTCGATATGCCGCTGACGACGCAGAGCACCAGACCCACGGCAACCGCGCGCGTGGCTCCGGAAAAGACCCCGGTGACGACAGTGGACGGCATCAATGCCGGCTTGCTCAAGGCGGCAAACGATGGCGATCCGGACGCCGCTTTCGAGATCGGTGAGCGCTACCTGACGGGCCGTGGCGTCGATACCAGCATGAGCGAAGCGCTCGGCTGGTTCGAGAAGGCCGTGGCGAAAGGCTCGGCCGCGGCGGCCTTCCGTCTCGGCATGGCTTACGAAAAAGGCCAGGGCGTTTCGCGGGATCGCGGCCGGGCGCGGACAAATTATGTTCTGGCCGCGGAAAGCGGCCACCTCAAAGCGATGCATAACCTCGCGGTCATGATGGTCGAGGATGGTGGCGCCAAACCCGCTTATGCCTCCGCGATGCCCTGGTTCCGCAAGGCCGCGGAGCATGGCCTGCGCGACAGCCAGTACAATCTCGGCGTGATCTACGCCCGCGGCTTCGGGGTCCAGCAGAACCTTGCCGAATCCTTCCTGTGGTTCTCGCTCGCAGCCAATCAGGGCGATGCCGACGCGGCGAAGAAGCGCGACGATGTGGCAACGAAGCTCGACCAGCAGACGCTGGTTGCGGCCCGGCTCGCCGTGCAGACTTGGATCGCGAAACCATCCGACGATAGCGTTAATGAGCCGCGCGTGAAGCCCGAATGGCAGAACGCCGCCGTCTCGCAGAAAAAGAAGCAAAAGAAGTGACGCTGGCCCGCCAGCATCATTGACAAGCGCGGCACTCGACATGTTGATGCCGTAGTGCTGCCGCTAGAACAGCGGTCACACGAGAGCGTCCGGAAGCCAACTTGTCGATTTACCTTCCGATAGCCGAACTGCCGGTCAATATCCTTCTGATATTCGGGCTGGGGATTGCGGTCGGCTTCATTTCGGGAATGTTCGGCGTCGGCGGCGGATTCCTGATGACGCCGATGCTCATTCTCGTCGGCATCCCGCCTTCGGTCGCAGTCGCGAGCGTTCCGAGCCACATGGCGGCCTCCTCGCTCACCGGCACGATCTCCTACTGGCGGAAGAAACTGGTCGACAGCGGACTCGGCCTCGTTCTGCTCTCCGGTGGTCTGCTCGGCACCGCGGCGGGCGTCTGGGTGTTCTCGCTCCTGCGGCGTGCGGGCCAGCTCGACCTCATCATCAACCTTTCCTACATCGTGCTGCTCTCGATCGTCGGCACGTTGATGATCGTGGAAAGCATCCGCGCGCTGTGGCGCTCGATGCACGGCCAGCAGGCGGTGCTGCGCAGACCCGGCACGCATTCGTGGTTTCATGGGCTGCCGCTCAAGTTCCGCTTCCGGCAATCGCGCATCTATGTTTCGGCGATACCGGTCACCGCGATCGGCTTCGGCGTCGGCTTCCTCGGCGCGCTGATGGGAATCGGCGGCGGATTCCTGCTGATCCCGGCGCTCATCTATCTCATGCGCGTGCCGACCGCCGTATCAGTGGGCACGTCGCTGTTTCTCACGCTATTCACGATGCTGGCTGCGACCGTGCTGCATGCGGTCGAGAACCGTTCGGTCGATATCGTGCTCGCGTTCACGCTCATGGTCGGCGGCGTGATCGGCGCGCAATCGGGTGCTCGGGCCGGGCAGGCCGTCCGCGCGGAGCAATTGCGCTTCCTGCTCGGTCTCCTGGTTGTTGCGGTTGCGATACGCGTGGGCGGCGATCTGCTGACCAAGCCCGCAGAACTGTTCTCCGTGATTTCGTCGGAGGCAGCCAAATGAACCTGCGGAAGGCCAATGCCGCTCTCTTAACCGCGCTGATCCTGCCCGCGTTCGCTGCACCGGCCGCGCATGCAGAGCGGCTCGTGACCTCACTCTCGACGCACCGGGTGCTCATCAGTTCGAACTTCACCGGCACCTCGCTCGTGCTGTTCGCGTCCATCGAAGAAAGCGACGCCCCGCGCGACAAACCAAAAAAATACGATGTCGCGATCACGGTGCGGGGTCCCGCCACGACCTTCGTCACGCGCAAGAAAGAGCGCATTCTCGGGCTTTGGGTGAACTACGGTTCCCGGCGCTATCCAGAAACGCCGTCCTATCTCGCCGTGCTGACGAACCGGCCGCCCACGGAATTTGGCCCGCTCGCGCTGCAGACCAAATACAAGCTCGGGCTTTCGATCGCGGCCTTGCCCCCCGTCATTTCCAATGACGACGAATTCGGCGAGGCGCTGCTTCGCGTGAAGAAAGCCGAGGGGCTGTTTCACGAGCAGACCAATGCCGTGACGTTTCTGACGCCGACGCTGTTTCGCGCGACCTTGCCGATCCCGGGCGTTGCCCCGACCGGCCCCTACGAAATCGACGTACAGGTTTTCGCGAACGGCGCGCTTGCCGCGCAGCAATCGACCGCCATCGAGGTTGTGAAGACCGGATTCGAAGCCGATGTGGCACATCTCGCGCGCGATTCGCGTCTCGATTACGGCCTCGGCGTCGCTTTCCTCGCCATTGTTGTCGGAACGCTTGCAGGTCTGATATTCCGTCGCAGCTGACGGATTCGGGAGGACGGGATGGCGAACGAAGGTCTGCGGCGTTTTCTTGGCGGTTCGCCGCTCGCCGTGATTATCAAGCTGGCGCTGCTTTCGATCCTGGTCGGCTTCGTGCTGACGGTGATCGGCCTCGACCCGCGCAACATCCTCTGGAGCATCGAGGCGCTGGTGCGCACAGTTCTCGATCTCGGCTTCGAGGCGTTCGACTGGCTGTGGCGCTATCTCTTGCTCGGCGCCGTGATCGTGCTTCCGATCTGGCTCCTGATGCGGCTTTTGCAGGCGCGGAAAAGCTAGGCGCTTTCCCGCGCGGCAGCCGCCTCCACCGCATCCGCGCCGACAACATCCTGTATCGAGCGGTGCTTGCCGCGGTCGAGCAACCGGCTCAGGCCCGACTTGATCTCGCGCGCGATACCGAAGCCTTTGTAGACCATGCCGGTGTAGAGCTGCACGAGCGTCGCGCCTGCGCGGATTTTCTTCCACGCGGTCTCTGCGGAATCGATCCCGCCGACACCGACAACCGGGAAGGCCTGTTCGGCGCGCAGATAGGTCTCGGCGAGAATCTTGGTCGACAGATCGAACAGCGGCCTGCCGGAAAGGCCGCCCTGCTCCCGCGCATGGCCGTCGCGCAGCGACGCCGGCCGCGTGACCGTCGTGTTCGAAACGATCATGCCGTCGATCGCGCGCTTTCTTGCAATCGCCACGATGTCGTCGAGATCGAATAGCGAAACGTCAGGCGCGATCTTCAACAGTACGGGTTTGGGTCCGTGACCCTTTTGCACCATTCGCTCGCGCGCTTCGAGTATGCGCGCGATGAGTTCGTTCAGCACTTCGGCCGACTGCAGATCGCGCAGGCCCGGCGTATTCGGCGACGAAACGTTGATCGTGAGATAGCTCGCATAAGGCGAGAAGGTTTCGACACCCGCGACGTAATCGGCAATCCGGTCTTCGGAATCCTTGTTCGCGCCGACATTGATGCCGAGGATTCCGTTCGGCTGCCGCCGCGAAAGCCGCGCGACCGCCGCATGAAATCCTTCGTTGTTGAAGCCGAGCCGGTTGATGACCCCCTCGTCGCGCAGGAGACGAAACACGCGCGGCCGCGGATTGCCGGCCTGCGGCTTCGGCGTCAGCGTTCCGGCTTCGGCAAAGCCGAAACCGAGCGCGAGCACGGCATCGGGCACTTCGGCGTTCTTGTCGAAGCCGGCCGCAACCCCGACCGGATTTCTGAAATGCAGGCCGAAGGCCGAGACCGAAAGCCGCGGATCGTCCGCCAGCTGCGCCGGTCTCGGCAGCAGGGAAAGCGCCCGGATCGCCAGCCTATGAGCGTCCTCGGCCTCGAAAAGGCGCGAGAACGGCAGGGCCAGATCGAGCAAAGACGACATTCGCGGGCCTCTTCAAGTTCCGGCGGACGCTAGTTCCGCCCCTGCTGCGCCGCAAGCGGCAGTCCGGACTTGTCACCCGGAATGGAGGTGGTAAAGGCAATGGGTATAAAATCCTCGCCTCGAATCGGAGCGCCCGATGCTGACCCATAACCAGGTCTGGGGCGCGGTGGACCGCATCGCCGCGCGCTACAACTTCTCCCCTTCCGGACTTGCGAAGGCGGCCGGGCTCGACCCGACCACCTTCAACAAATCGAAGCGGGTTACCTCGGACGGGCGGCCGCGCTGGCCGTCCACCGAATCCATCGCGAAGGTGTTGGACGCCACGGGTGCCACGATCGACGAATTCATTTCGCTGCTCACGAAAAAGCCCAAGCGGCCGACACAGCCGGTTCCGCTGATCGGTTTCGCGGAAGCCGGCGCCGGCGGATTTTTCGACGACAGCGGATTCCCGGTCGGCGGCGGCTGGGACGAAATCAAATTGCCCGACGTCGACGACGACCACGCCTATGCGCTCGAAGTCTCCGGCAATTCGATGGAGCCCCTCTATCGCAAGGGCGACGTGCTCGTGGTCTCGCCGGCGGCACCCCTGCACAAGGGCGACCGCGTCGTGCTCAAGACCAAGGACGGCGAAGTGTTGGCTAAGGAACTGAAAAAGAAGACCGCGAAGCTCGTCGAGTTGAAATCGCTCAATCCCGATCACAAGGATCGCACGTTCCAGATGACGGACGTCGTCTGGATCGCGCGGATCGTCTGGGCTTCGCAGTAAATGAAGAATATGCGCCTCGAAGATGTGAGGGGCTTGGCTGCTACAGAAGCCGCAAAACGAGGGCATTCAATAAAGAAATGGCGGCGCGACTCTCGCACTCACTTCCGATTCACATCGAGATGTGAGCGCTGCCGGGCTTGGATTGAAGTGACGAACCGTATCCATACACCAATCGAGGCTCAAAGAGTTTTTGTGAGCGGTTTCCTAATTGTTCGTGATGCAGATAGGCTTTCGACCGACCATGATTACATCATCGGCTTGGGGGAAGCACTGATCGCAAATTGTCGAGGCTTTTAATTACGCCGAGCGCGCCAACGCGCCGTCGATCATCGCGACGGTGTTCTCGACGCCATAGACGGCGACGAACGAGCCGAAGCGCGGACCCTTCTCCTGTCCGAGCAGCACCTGATAGAGCATGTTGAACCAGTCGAGCGAGACGCCGGGTTTGCCGTCCTTCGCCGCCTTCTTGTGATCGAGGAACGGCTCGCGGCGGCCGATCTCGTAGACGACATCCTGAATCGCTTCGGCCGTCGCATCGGCAGGAAGCTGCGAGAGCGCGTCGCGCAGATCGGACAGCGCCTTGCGTTCGGTATCGGTAGGCTCGCGGAATTGTTTCGTCGGCAGCACGAAGTCGCGGAAATAATGGATCGCGTATTCCACGAGCTTGCCGAGCTTCGGGTGCGTCTGCAGCGTCACGCCCGGACGGTAGCGTCCGATAAAGCCCCAGAGCGTTTCCGCATTTTCCGCGTTCGATGACGAAACCAGCGTGAGCAGCATCTGGAAGGTGACGGGCATGTCCGGCTCCGGCGGGTTGCCGGAATGGATGTGCCAGACCGGATTGCCGAGCCGCTGCTTCCAGTCGGTCTGCTTCTTATAGCCTTCGAGGAACTGCTGGTAGTCGTCGACATTCCTCGGGATCACGTCGAAGTAAAGCCGCTTCGCCGCCTTCGGCTCCCTATACATAAAGAGCGAAAGCGATTCCGGGCTCGCATAGCGCAGCCATTCCTCGATGGTCAGGCCGTTACCCTTCGACTTCGAAATCTTCTGGCCCTTCTCGTCAAGGAAGAGTTCGTAATTGAAACCTTCCGGCGGCAATGCTCCGAGCGCGCGTGCGATCTCGCCCGAGAGCTTCACGGAATCGATCAGGTCCTTGCCGGCCATTTCGTAATCGACGCCGAGCGCTGCCCAGCGCATCGCCCAATCCGGCTTCCATTGCAGCTTGACGTGTCCGCCGGTGACCGGCGTGGTCATCCGTTCCTTCGTTTCCGGATCTTCGTAGGTGATCGTTCCTGCCTTCACGTCGTGCGCGACGATCGGCACCTGCAAGACGATCCCGGTGCGCGGACAGACCGGAAGAAACGGCGAATAGGTCGAGGCGCGCTCCTCGCGCAGCGACGGCAGCATGATCGCCATCACGGCCTCGTAATGCTGCAAGACCTTCAGGAGCGCTTCGTCGAAGCGTCCGCTCTTATAATATTGGGTCGATGACGCGAATTCGTACTCGAACCCGAACTGATCCAGAAACGCGCGCAGCCTCGCGTTGTTGTGTTCGCCGAAGCTCGGATGCGTGCCGAAGGGATCGGCAACCTGGGTCAGCGGCTTGCCGAGATCTTTCGCAAGCAGCTCCTTGTTCGGCACGTTGTCCGGCACCTTGCGAAGGCCGTCCATGTCGTCGGAAAAGGCGAGCAGCTTGGTCTTGATCTTGTCGTCAGTCAGCACGCGGAAGGCATGCCGCACCATGGTGGTGCGCGCGACCTCGCCAAAGGTGCCGATGTGCGGCAGGCCCGAGGGTCCGTAGCCGGTCTCGAATAGAACTTCGTCCTTCGGCTTCTTCTTCAGGCGCGCGACGATCTTCTTCGCTTCCTCGAACGGCCAGGCATTCGAGGTCTCCGCCATTTCGCGCAAGTTCGCTGCCAGGGCAGCCGGTTCGGTCGCCATTCTCACTTCTCTTCGGGAGGGTCCGCAGAATCCGGAGGGGAAATAACGCAAATGGGGGACGGTGAACACCCCGTGTTTCAGGGCCAACAAGGGCGTTGCGCAGCAGGCAGTTCACAAAGCAAAATAGCAGCCGGGGATTGCTCACCGTTTATTGTAACCGCTTGCCGGCCATACTGCCGGAGGGATCTGGCGGCCGTTTTTTTACGAGCGATCCGGGGCGGGTAAGGTTGGTACTGAAGCCCTCGGGCGGCTCGGTTACGGGCGCCGGAGAAGACAGCGAAGCGCGGGATGCTTCGCTGCCTTTGCCTGCGCATTCGGGCTTTGCCGAGCGGCCTACGCTTTTCAGGAGTATTTCCGAGCTACCGCCCGAGTTGCGTCCGCTGCGCGGTCATCTCGACCCGGTATTTCTGCGATGGGCAGCGGCACGCAGTGAATCGCTCGGCATCGATTGCGACGTTCTGGTCATGCGAAGCGGCCAGATCGATGCCGACAGCCTGCTTGCGATCTATGGCGCCGGCCTCGGCGTCGAGATCGACTGGCTCGAGGACATGGCAACAAGCCCGCTCGACGCTCACCATGTTCTGTCCCGCGGAGAGCTGCCTGCGGGGAGCCGAAGCGGGCAGGACTGTCCGACCCTTGCGCTGTTCGGAGGTCGGACCCGGACAGTCTGCGAACATGCGGCAGGCAGAGGAGGAAAATTTCGCGTCACGTCGGCGGCGCGCCTGCGTGCATTCGTCGAACATTCTGCAAAAGAAGAACTCGCACAGGATGCCGCGCACGGACTGAAGACGCGCGAGCCCGCGCTCTCGGCCGCGACTGAAGCCAGCCCGAAACACCGGCTCGGACTGCTCGCCGCGCTCGCCACGATTGCAGTCAGCCTGTACGCCGCGCCCGGTCCTACCCGTTTCGTGTTCGAAATTTTTCTCGCGCTTCTATTTCTGACATGGGCGGGCCTGCGGCTGTTCGCCTGTGTCTCGCGGCAAGAAGCCCGCGAGAGTGCCGCTGTCAGCGATCGCGACCTTCCGGTCTATACCATCCTGATCCCGCTCTATCGCGAAGCGCATATCGTTCCGGATCTTGCCAGCGCGATCTCCGCCTTGAACTACCCGCGCGAGAAGCTCGATGTGAAACTGATCCTCGAGCGCGACGATGCGGCGACGATTGAAGCCGTGCGCAAGATTACGCTCGACCCCTGCTTCGAGATCGTACTCGCACCCGAACTTGCACCGCGCACCAAGCCAAAGGCGCTGCGTGCAGCAATGCCGTTCGCGCGCGGCGAATACGTGGTGGTCTACGACGCCGAAGACAGGCCGGAGCCCGATCAGCTTCGCGACGCGGTGGCGCGTTTTCGCGAAGGCGACGACAAGCTCGCCTGCGTACAGGCGAAGCTTGCGGTCGACAACCTGTATCCGTCATTCTTGTCCGATCACTTTCGCGCGGAGTATGCCGGGCTGTTCGACGTTCTATTACCCGCGCTCGCGCGACTCGGGCTCCCGATTCCCTTGGGCGGCACATCGAATCATTTTCGCGCTTCTATTCTTCGCGAGATCGGCGCCTGGGATCCGCACAACGTCACCGAAGACGCCGATCTCGGCGTGCGTCTCGCGCGCTTCGGCTATTCGACCGGCGTCGTCGACTCGACGACATGGGAGGAAGCACCCGCGCGCCTCGGGGCTTGGCTGCCGCAGCGGACGCGCTGGATGAAGGGCTGGTTGCAGACCTATATCGTGCACATGCGCGATCCGCTTCTGCTTTGGCGGCAACTGGGGTGGCGAGGCTTTCTATGTTTCCAGCTTTTGATCGGCGGCTCGGTGCTTGCGGCGCTCATCCATCCGGTCTTCGCAGTGCTGCTGCTTGCCGACTCGGCGTGGGGACCGCTGCTCGCGCTCGCGGACACGCCTACGCAGTGGACGCACAAGGCGCTCATCTTCACGACGCTGGTGAGCGGCTACATCGCGTCCGGACTTCTCGCTTTCACGGGGATGAAACGGCGCGGATCGCTTGCTTCCGCATGGGTGCTTCTGCTTTTGCCGGTCTACTGGCTCCTGCTGTCGGCCGCGGCATGGCGCGCAGTCTGGAAACTCGCGAGCGCTCCGCATCAATGGGAGAAGACGGCGCACGGCGTGGTCAGGCGTTCCTCGCGAAATCCCTGAGCTCCACCTCGCCCATCATCACTTAGATTCCGGCCCCGATTGTCGTTCCCGTGCCGTAAAGAACGGGCGCATTCCGGGCATAGAAAACTGGCGGGAACGCCGGCTAGAGCCTGCGGCGCAGATCGGCAGCAGCCGCGTCGGCGGATCGCTCCAGAATGAACGGAGCGATGAATCTGCCTTCCTTGTCCATCAGATAGACAACGGACGTGTGGTCCATCGTATAGCCGCCGCCTTCCAGCGGTGTACGCTTCGCATAGGCCGAGTAGGCTTTCATGATCGCATCGACCTGCGCACGCGAACCCGAAAGCGCGGAAATGCGCGGATGAAAACTCGAAATGTAGAGTTTGAGCTTCTCGGGCGTATCGCGCTCGGGATCGACCGTCACGAAGATCGCATTTACCTTGTCCGCGTCTTTGCCGAGCCGGGTCAGCACTTCCGAGAGTTCGAACAGCTTGGTGGGGCAGATGTCCGGGCAATGCGTGAAGCCGAAGAAGACGAGGAACGGCTTGCCGCGGAAATCGGCATCGGTGACCGTCTTCCCGTCCTGAT
>JAGXQU010000005.1 GCA_018335895.1 Hyphomicrobiales bacterium
ACATCGCCGCCGACGTAACCGCCGATACCGTCCGCGACCATCACGAGGCCTCCGCCCGAAAGGGCGACCCCGGCATCGCTTGCCGCAATCCCGGAAGCATCCTCGCCCTTTACGTCAAAGACCCGGAACGCATCTTCTTGCGTGTTCTTGCTGCCCGGAATAGCACGCGCAGCGGCATGGAACTTCATTCAGGATCGTCCCAGGAGAAATCAACGCCGCAAAGCTGAACGAAACGGAATTTCGTTCCACCGATCGCAATGCTGCTTTTATCCGGCAGCGGCACGGGGGACAGCACAGGCTCGTCGTTCAGGTAAACGATATTCGCCTTGCCGCCGTGATTGATGTGAAAGGTCTGCCGTTTCGGCTCGAACGTGATAAAGGCCGCGCCCTCGCCCGAGATCGACGTGTCGCCGAAATCGACACGAATACGCTGACCTGCGGAACGGCCGAGACTGTTCATGCCGGCATGTATGTTGACCGTTTGTCCGCGGCCGGGTCCCTCGACAATCACGAGCCAGCCCACGACGGGATCGAAACCCGCAGCACGGTTCGGCTGCGCGGCGGCTTGCGGGCTCACCGCAGCCGTCCCCTTGATGACGGTCGGAGACACGGCGTTGCCGGCGGACGCCTTCGTCGCGGCAGGCGAAGGCACGTGTTCGGTATGCGCGGTCATCGCTTTGCTCGCCGGCCGCACTTCGCGAATCCGCGTTGGGGCGGAGGCGCTGTCGTCTTTTTTCCCGTCTGTCATATCCATCATCCGGCCATGCTGTGGCCGGCCCGCTATCGATCCGCCTTGCCGGCCTCGCGAAACAGGAAACCATAGTTTCCTATTCCCAGTTTAATCACATCTCCGTCCGCGATTCTTCCGGATTCGTGCGGAACACCGTTGATCAGAATCGGATTGGGCTCGCTGCGGTATTCGGCCGAGCGGTTGACGATCTGAAACGAGCCGTCCGGGTTCGTCGAGATCACCGCGTGATGACGGGATACCGCAAGCTCCTTCTCGTCAGTCACCACGTCGTTGTCGCGCTCGCGCCCGATCGAAATGCGATCCTTGTGTATCGGCACCGTTCCGGGAGCCCCGTTGAATTCGAGCCACGCGACCGGCACCCTCCGTCCGATCTCGGTCGGCGGCGCAGCCGGCGCCGGCGACTTCCCGGTTGTTACAGGTGCGTCGCCGCGGCTGATTTCCGGCACAGGCCCCGGCGCAGCGGAGATCGGCGCCGTTTCGCTCCGTTTCATCCGTACGGAAGAACGCCAGGCAAAGCCCGAGACGAGAAACCCGACCAGCAGAATGGCGAGCCCCGCCAGAATTGCCGCGGCGCGCGTGAGATCGTCGGCGATCCATACGAGCGCACGGCGCAGGAACCCGCTGCTGTCCATCGGGGTGGTCGGAACGTTGCCGATTTCAGGAGACGCAACGCCGGGGTGCAACAGCACCGTAAATGAAGTCGCAGCGCCCTGCGGGTGGCGCAGCGAAATCTGCAAGGCGCGCGGCACGCCGCGTACGAGCGCTTCCGCCTCTATGATGGTCCCGGCATACATCCGGGCGAAAAACTCGTTGCGGCCCCTCGCGGATATCCCGGCTCCGCCTCCCGGCGTCTCGAAAAAGAATCCGTGGGTATCCGCACTGAGCCGCCGCAAGGATTGCAGATCGCGGACATCGGCTGCCTTATTGTGATACCCGATCGTGACGATCCGCACGTCGAGACGGTTCGCTTCCTGCGCAACCAATGCGTGGTTATAGACTGTGTCGTCGAACTTGCCGTCGGATACGATGACAAGCATTTTGCGCAACGAATCCTGCTGCCCCAGTTTACGCACCGCTTCGAGAGAAAGCCGGTAGAGTTCGGACGTATTGTTTCCGGAACGAATTCCGGCGAGAGCGGCGGCGACCGCCTTTCCGTCCGCTGTGAAATCCTGAAGCATATCGAGCTTGGTATCGAACGCGGCCACCGCCACGCGCTGCTTCGGCGCGATGTTGGAGAAAAGCTCTGTGAGATCCTGTGCCGAGCGGCGGATGGCTGCGGCGCGCTCCGTATCGCTTCGATCCACCAGCAGCAAATAGGCGGTATCGTCTTCTTCTTTCATGAAGGGGCGGAACGATGCCGTCCAGATGTTTGCCGGATTGTCCCGCTCGGTGATCTCGATCCCTGTCACGGCAATGCTGTCGACGTAGCGCACATCGCAGCGGATCGTAGGCCGGGCGCCGGCGCGATTGCCGAGACAGGAAACCGTTCCCTCGGGCGCGCCGCGCAGAAGACGGATGTTCTGAATTGTCGTCGCGATATTGTCGCGAACCGAAGCTGCCGGAACGAATGACGGCTGTTGCGCAGGCGCTGGATGCAACCCTGCCGCAAGGCCGATTCCCGCACACAGGAAGAGCGTGCAGAGATATACGCTCCGTCGTGCGCTCACATCCGGCCCCATTCCCCGCCCTTGAAACGCCAGCGGATCATGAAAATCTGGATGAAGCCAAGCAGCGCAAGGAACGACGGAATAAAGACACAGGCGAAATGAACTGCGAAAAGCAGATAGTTCTCCGGCGTATGCAGGTCGAGCGGCGAACGCGTGAAATCGAGTGCACCACGCCATACCAGCGCCAGCACGATCAGAAACTCGACGATCGAGAAGAAGAACTGAAAGGCAAAAGGCCAGTCACGCTCCCAGCGATACTGCTGGAAATGGATATAGACCGGATCGAGGAGCAGGCCGACGATCAAAAGAAGAAAGAGAATCTGGAACGGCAGCGTGTCGTAGTTCCAGCCGATGAGCGGCAGCACCGGGCTTTCCGGGGTGGCGATGTAAATTGAAAAGACGAGGGTTACGGGCAAGCCGATCCAGAAGAATAGAAGAATTCTCGTCAGCCAGCGGCCCTTCAGTGTCGGCAGCATCGAATACCTCTAGACAAATCCCTGATCACACGGCGGCGGCTACGGCGCGAGATTAGTGCACCACTTTATCCACTGTGAGAACGAACGAAGCGGCCCGAACAGAGAAATATTCGGCGCACCGAGAACGGCAAGGTGATCGGCCGAACGCAGCGCCGCATATTGCAGCCCAAGAAAGCTGTCGACGGCGGGTTGCGGCCCGCCAAGCGTGATCTGTCCCGCAGCATAGGCGCGTCCGGTGCCGTTTCGAAGCGCGGAAATCTCGTAGTCCGGCGTGACACCGATCCCGCCGGTTTTGTCCCCGGAAACGGAAGGATTGCGCGGTAGGTTGTAGGTCTCGGCAAGGTCCCGCAGGCAAGGCGAGTGCATGATATCGCCGATGAGCCCCGTGCAGTCGATCACAAAATCGGCCACGACCTCCGCCGCGGATTCATTTCCCCGCGCTCTGAGCCGCATCTCGATTTTGGGACCCTGATCGGTCTTCACAAGTTCCAGCGTTTCGAAATCGCCGAACACCGGCCGGTACCACCCGCCGCCGATTCCGATCTGGATGATATTGCGCCAGTCGCGGCGGTCAGCCGTCGTGGTGCCGCCGATCGCCTCGTAGATCTTCGCGCGTTCCTCGGGAGTAGCACGCTCCACCTCGCGGAGAATCTCTCCTCCCCAGCACGCCTTCGGCCAGTTGAAGGCCTGGTTCTCGATATGATTGTAAACGTAGCGCTGCGCGCGTTTGTAGCGATGCCCCTCGTTTCTGCCGACGGGAGTTCGCATCTGATGAACGATCGTGATGCTTCTGTTCTTCCTGCGCGCCTCGTAAAGCCGCTGGATGATGCGCGAAGCAACGATCCCGCGCCCGCGCACCACGACAGTCGCGGCCCGCGGATTCTGCTCGATCGTACGATAGACGGCTTCATGGTTCTCGTAGGCGTTGAACACGCGCGCTTCTTCCGGAAAGCGTGCCTTGAATGCCTGTAGATCGCCGGTGAAACGCGTGGCGGGATACCCCGTCGCGATATGCAGATATTTCCCGATCATGACGCGCTCGCGGACTCCCCCGCGCGCCTGCTCTTCCGAAATCCGATAGGCGACCGCGTAGCGCTCGTCGTTCGTCTTGCGAATACCGAGCACCCGGCCGGATACATACATCTCGCGCCAGCCGATGCGCTTCGCTTCGCTGTCGATCGAGCGGAACACGTCGCCCGAGCGCGGCGTGAAGCTTTGCGCGAGCGACGCCTCGCCGAAGACCTGGAAAATGTGCTTCAGCCCCGAAAAGCGGAATTCCTTCAGGTCGCGCCATGTTTCGCGGCTCGCGTAACCGGGAAATCCCCAGATGTTGTCGGGTGTAGAGATCGAGTTGGAGCGCAGCCGCTCGTGCGGGGGTATCTGCGAATTGCGGCAAAGCCGCTGGTAGTTCGCGTAAGGAATCACATCGTCGCCGATCGCACGGATATCCTTTTTCGGAACGCCGAAGATGCGCAGGTGATCCGCCCACACGAAACTGCCGAGACCCGCGCCTACCGAAAGGTAAGTGCACTCGCCCGCGAAATATGGACCGGCCTTCAACGCATCGGCGGAAACGATCGATTCACTGAAAATGTTGCGGGGAAAACGGATCTCGTCAGGCGCACCCGGTGCATTCAGCGCAACCTCGATCGATTGTCCGCGCGGAGCGGACGGCTGCGCAGACGTTCCCGCGCTCCCCGATAGCGCCCGTGTCGCTTGCGCCTGCGTGCCGCTGCTCTTTACCGCTCCGGCCGCCGTCTGCGCCACCAGATGGATTTCGAATTGGGCAATGCGTACCGGCAACGCCCCATCCCACGCCGAGCGATCGATTTCGGCGTCACCGATGAATGTCCGGTTCGTGCTGCCGCGATCGGCAATCGCAATGCCGTCTTCACGCACGAGAAGCCATGCATGATGCTTTGACACTTCCGGTGCATCGAGCACGATCTGGTTCTCGGGTAACCGCCCGATCGCATAGTCGCCGGTCTCGGGCAGAGAAATCCGCTCGACCCGCTTCAACGGTCCTTCGCCGCGCTGGTAGATATCGAGCAGGATCGGCAGCTTGATCATTGCAACTTGAGCCTTAGCGCGATCTTCTGGAGAGCGCGATCTCGGTAACACCCTCGGTCAGACGGTGACCGCACCAGCGGCAATTCCCGTGCGGATCGTAAGGATTGAGCAGCCGGCAGCCATGGTTGTGGCAACGGCTCGCCTTCACATCCGGCAAAAGAATATCGATCGGCACGCCGCCGACGTTTACGACATCGAGCGGGCGAAGTTCGGCCTGCATGCCGGTCTCGACGCGGGTGTGGTTGTTGACGGTAACAAAGAGCGTGGCATCAGCCGCGGACTTGACCAAGCCGAGCCTTCCGCCCGCATGTATTGTCGCGATCAGGCTTTCGCCTCGCAGGCGCTGGCGGCCGATGATGTCCTGAAAATGCGTGCCCGGCGTCATCGGCGCTTCCTCGAAGCGAATGCCGTTCTCGCTCTTGACGCACAGAAGCATCGTTTCGCCGATCGGGAATAGCTTCTGCTCGCCGCCGATCCGGGTCGCGGCATAGAACGCGTTCGGAATATCGGGATTGCGCTTCGCGCGCGCGACGCGGAACTCATGGCCGCGCACTTCGAAAAGATCGCCGTCCTGAAATTCGAGCGTCTCGCCCGTTTTCATCAGCCGGCCGCCATATACGGTGCCGTTGGTGCTTTTATCGACGATCTGCAAACGCCCGCCGGAAAGTTCGATCACGGTATGAACGCGAGATACGGTCGGGTCGTCGGGAAGATGACCGATGCGAATGCTGTTTCCGGTACCGCGCCCGATCCGGAGTGGCAGCTTGTAGCGGCCTTGCGTCCGGGCGGTGCCTTTGGTCATTTCGACGTCGACGAAGTCGTCCATGCTGCAAATTCAGGCCGGCGGTAAAGACGGCATTCCAGGGGCTGTTTCATTATCGCGTCCGGGAACGAAAGAGTAATCGCCGCCGCGGCAGGAAAGCAATGTCATGCCCCGGCACCCGGAGCCAATCGAAACTTTGTGATCGGTGGTGCCTAGCGCTGAGGCCCCTGCCCCGACCGGATCAGCCGCATGACCGTATCGATCATGCGGGTTTGCGCGCCGGTATCGTCGCCGTCCACAACCTCGATATTCACATAAGGCAGATTTCTCCAAACTGCGTAGTTCGACAGCGAGCAGTCGTTCCGCGCGACATGCTCATAGAGAACGTGAATGCCGCTCTGGTTCAGGGCTGCAACGAAACGGCTGAGCTG
This sequence comes from Hyphomicrobiales bacterium, assembly GCA_018335895.1. Taxonomy (GTDB): domain Bacteria; phylum Pseudomonadota; class Alphaproteobacteria; order Rhizobiales; family Xanthobacteraceae. The sequence continues at coordinate 6,159 of JAGXQU010000005.1, forward strand.
CGCAACGTTTCCGGGCTTCTGGCGCGCGGCCACATATATAAGAGTATCGTTCGGAGATTTTGCGCGGATCGGCCTCGCCGCGGGAAACTCTGTGATGTGGGAATCCTCGGCCCGTTCGATGCCGATGGATACGTTGCCCTTGCTCTTCTCTTCGTCAGGCTCGGGCACGAGATCATAGCCCGCCTTATTCGTATGCAGCGCGATGACCGGCTGACCCTTGTGCAACCAGCGCATCAGATTCCGCGTGAATTGCGGAGAACGGGCAAGCTGCAGGCGGCATTTGCCTTCGCCGCGCACCTGAAAATTGCGGTTCGGGTCCTGTTTGCGTTTCCCGATCCTGTTGTAGCGGTCGCCGTTGCGTTCGACCGCAACCACCGTTCCGCCATAGCGGAGCACGGCATAGACGGCGGAATCGAAGGCGACATCTTCGTCGTCATGCGGCACGACCCAGAGCGGCCCGGCAGCATGCTTCTTGTTCTGGATGATCTGGAAGACCCATCGCAGTTGCCCTTCGCTGAACACGTCGAGCCTGAGACACAGATCACGGCTGCCGAGCGCCTTGCGGTTGCGCGTGACATCGCCGTCTCCGTCGAACAGACGTTCGGGCGGCAGGCAGACATCCGGCTTCGTCTGCACCGGTTCGCCGGCCCGCCCCTGCGCGGTGGCGGGACCGGCTGCGGCGAACGCCAGAACGGCAAGCAGGCCAATCGCGGTGTGCCGTGTGATTCTCATTGTTCCGACACTATCACCTGAATGTAGCTCGAAGCCTTGCGCGAACCGGGGGCGAACGCCTATGTTCCGCTTTATCCGAGGGGTGCCCGCGGCGGGCTGAGATGGCGAGCGCCAAACCCTTTGAACCTGATCCGATTAAGATCGGCGGAGGGACGGTAGATGCAGAAAGCAGCCGTACAGGAAAGACCGGCAATCGCGCTCACGGTGAACGGCGAGCGCAGGAGCCTTCACGCGCGGACGCCGCGCGAACTGCTTGCGGAACTCGAGCTCGAAGGCGAGTTCTTCGCAATCGCCGTCAACCGCCGTGTAATCACCAAGGCGCGCTGGAACGAAGCCGTGCTTCGCGACGGCGACAGCGTCGAAATCGTAACTCCCCGGCAAGGCGGATGACATGCTCGAACTCTACGGACAGAAATTCACTTCACGTCTCCTGATCGGCACTGCGCGGTATCCCTCCCTTCCTGTAATGCAGGAGGCGGTGAAGGTCTCCGGCGCGGAAATCGTCACGGTATCCGTGCGCCGCGAAAACGCTGGCGGCAAGGACGGCGACGCCTTCTGGAACATCATTCGCGAGTTGAACGTGAAGGTGCTCCCCAACACGGCCGGGTGCTATTCCGTCGAAGACGCGGTTTCGACCGCCGAACTCGCGCGCGAGCTGTTCAACACGAAGTGGATCAAGCTCGAGGTGCTCGGCGACAAAGCGACCTTGCAGCCCGATGTCGTGGGCACGCTGGAAGCCGCGAAGATTCTGCTGAAAGACGGCTTCGAAGTATTTCCCTATTGCACCGAAGACCTGACGGTCGCGAGGCGACTTGCCGACGCCGGCTGCAAGGTCGTCATGCCGTGGGGCTCGCAGATCGGCAGCGGCAAGGGCATCGTTCACGAAGAAGCCCTGAAGCGCATGCGCAGCGAACTTCCGGGCGTGTCGCTCGTCATCGACGCAGGCCTTGGCGCACCGTCGCATGCCGCGAAAGCGCTCGAGATGGGCTACGACGCCGTGCTTTTGAACACTGCCGTTGCGGGCTCGGGCAATCCTGTGAAGATGGCGAAAGCCTTCGCACAGGCCATCGAAGCGGGCCGCGCCGCTTTCGAGGCGGGCATGATGAAACCGCGCGAACTCGCGCAACCCTCCACACCGGTCGCGGGCACGCCCTTCTCCAATGCCAAGAATGCATCCTGACCGTTTCTATCCGATTGTCGACACGATTGCGTGGGTCGAGCGGCTGGCGAAGCTCGGCGTCCGCACGCTGCAACTGCGCGCGAAAAATCTCGAAGCCGAGGCCGCGCGCGAACTCGTTCGCGATGCACTGAAAACAGTAGACGGCACGAAATGCGAAGTCGTCATCAACGACTACTGGCAAGCGGCGATCAGCGAAGGCGCCGATCACGTCCATCTCGGCCAGGAAGATATCGAGACCGCGGACATCGCGACGATCAAGAAAGCCGGAATCACACTCGGTATCTCGACGCACGATCGCGATGAACTCGAAATCGCGCTGCGCCACAAACCGGATTATGTTGCACTCGGACCTATTTACGAGACCACACTGAAGAAGATGCGCTTTGCGCCGCAGGGCTACGCGCGAATCACCGAATGGAAAAAGCTGATCGGAAAGATTCCGCTGGTCGCGATCGGCGGCATCAAGCTCGAACACGCGAGAGATATCTTCGCGGCGGGCGCCGATTCGATTGCTGTGGTGAGCGACGTCACGCAGAGCGCGGACCCGGATCGCCGTGTTCGTGACTGGCTTGCCCTTGTTCGCGCCTGATTATCGCCAGGAACGTTAACGCCTGAAGCGACACGCGTGGATTACCCGCGCGAAAGTTCCCATATCGCGAAAATTCCTCCTTCGTCCCATGCTCAGGACTCATTGTGGATTAGTTCTCTGCCGCCGGCGGGGCAGAGGAGTATCTCGATGGAGAGAATTCGAATCGCCGCGTTTCCTGTTCTGGCAATCGCGGGGCTGATGTTTGTGACCGATTCAATTTCAGCCATGACTGCACAGGAGTTCTTCGCCGCGGAGGCACGCGGCGAATTTAACTCTTCACAGAAAAAGCAAAGAACGCAACGTGTGCCCCAGGTGCAGCGCGTCCAGCCGCGGCAAACACGCATTGCAACAGCGCCGCAAACGCAGCACGCCTCGCTCGCGCAGCCTGACGCATTCGCCGGCCTCGCGCTCGGCGGCTCGTGGCTCGCTTCGAACATGGGTGCGGCCCGCCCGGCAGGCGCGCCGGGCGCATGGTGCGGATATGCGATGCGCATGGAGATGGTCTCGCAGGGGCACGGCGACCCGGGACCCGAGTTCAATCTCGTGAGTCATTGGTGCCGCGTCGGCTCTCCGGCGCCGGTCGGCGCGATCGGATCGATTTTCGTCTCGCGCGGGCACGTCTCGAAAGTAGTGGCCGGCGACTGCCCTCCGGGCAGGGTCGCGACGATCTCCGGCAATGCAGCCGGCAGGCGCGTCTCGCAGATGTGCGAACCGGTCGCGAGTGCGATCTGCTCGCGCTGGCCGGGCAAAGTGAGCTTGTAACCATGACGCAGCGGGTGCCTTCGCCGGCACCCGCTGTTAATTTGCCGCCGCGATAAGTTGGCATGGTACTGGCATCCCGATACAGTACGAGAAGTATCGAGGTGTTCCTTGCCAGCGACAGTCAGCGAAATCGTAGAGGCGCATCGCAGCGGCGCTGCCAGGCCTGAAGATACCGTTTCGGAATCCATCCGCCGCATTCGCGCTTGTGGCGATCCGGCGATCTTCATTTCCGTTGCTGACGAAGCCACGGCCATCGCGCAGGCGCGCGAAGCCGCGCGCAATCTGTCCCTGCCGCTTTGCGGCGTTCCCGTCGCCGTCAAAGACAACATCGACGCGGTCGGATTTCCCACCACCGCCGCCTGTCCCGCCTTCTCCTATTCGCCGAAACAGGACGCGACGGCGGTTGCAAAGCTCAAGGCGGCGGGCGCGATCGTTGTCGGCAAGACCAACCTCGATCAGTTCGCGACCGGCCTCGTCGGTGTGCGCTCGCCCTATGGCGTGCCGCGCAATCCGTTCGATCCCGCGATGATCCCCGGCGGATCGAGTTCGGGCTCGGCCGTTGCGGTGAGCCGCGGTCTGGTGCCGCTCTCGCTCGGCACTGATACCGCAGGCTCCGGCCGCGTGCCCGCGGGCCTGAACAACCTTGTCGGGCTGAAGCCGACGCTCGGCCTCGTTTCGACAAGCGGCGTTGTGCCCGCCTGCCGCTCGCTCGATTGCGTGTCGATTTTTTCGCTAACAGTGGACGACGCCTGGACTGCGCTGCAAGCGATCTCCGGCTTCGACGACAGGGACGCCTATTCGCGCCCGATCCCGCTCGGCGAACCTTCAGCTTTACCGCCGGTGACGCGGCTGGGAGTACCGAGAAAAGAGGACCGCCACTTCTTCGGCGATCGGCGCGCCGCGCAAGCGTTCGAGCAGTCGATCGACCATGCGCGGTCGGCGGGCGCAACTATCATCGAACTCGACTTCTCGCGCTTCCTCGAAGCTGCGCGCCTGCTCTACGAAGGCCCCTGGGTCGCGGAGCGGACGGCGGCGGTCGGCGAATTCATCGCAAAGAACCCGGATAAAACGCATCCGGTCACGCGAGCAATCGTCGAGAGCGGTCTCAAGCTCAATGCGGTCGATGCCTTCCGTGCCTTCTACCGGATGCAGGAGCTTCGCGCCGAAGCGCGCCGCATCATGATGACGGTCGATACCTTGATGGTTCCGACCGTGCCGCGCGCCTATACGCTCGCCGAACTCGAAGCCGAACCGGTACGGTTCAATTCCAATCTTGGCACCTACACGAACTTCGTGAACCTGCTTGATCTGTGCGGCCTCGCCGTGCCGGTCACCATCGCCGAAGGCGGCATGCCTTACGGCTCGACCCTGCTCGCAACCGGCGGCAACGATGCGCGGCTCATGTCGCTCGGCCGCGCGATGCACCTGAAATCGGGCCTCACGCTCGGAGCGCTTGGCGCAGCACAACCCGCGCCGAAGGCTCCCGCCGCGCTCGCGAAAGGCGAAATCGCTGTTGGCGTCATCGGTGCGCACCTTTCCGGCATGGCGCTCAATCACGAATTGACGTCGCTCGGCGCACGCTTTCTCGAAGCGCTGCGAACTGCGCCGGATTACAGGCTTTACGCGCTCAAGGGCGAAGGCCCGGCGCGCCCCGGCATGCTTCGCGTAGCAAAAGGCGCGGGCGTGCCCATCGAAGCGGAGTTGTGGGCGCTATCCGAACAGGCGTTCGGAAAATTCGTAGCTACCATCCCTTCGCCGCTCTCGATCGGCACCGTGCATTTCGAAAACGGAAGATCCGCCAAGGGATTTCTGGTCGAAGCCGAAGCGGTCCACGGCGCGGAAGAAATCTCCTCGTTCGGTGGCTGGCGCAATTACGTCGGCAGCCAGCGCAAGAGCGCCTGATCGCTACAACGAACGCAGATAGGCTTCGTATTCGTCAAATACCGTCATGATATGTTCGCGCATGGCCTTTTGCGCAGCCACCGCGTCCGCGCGCAAAACAGCCTGCACGACGCGGTCGTGTTCCTCATGCGACTTCGCGAGACGGCCGAGGTTGCGGAATTGCGCGCGGCGAAACGGCTGCACACGAATGCGGGTGGAGGCCGTAAGCTCTGCAAGATAGGCGTTGTGCGCACCGGCATAGACCGTGCCGTGAAAGAGCTGGTTCGTCTCGTGATAGTTCTGCGGATCGCCATCCTGAATCAGCAGCCGCAGATCCTCATGCACCTTCTCGAGGTTTGTGCGCTCCGCCGCGGTCATGCGCTCCGCGGCGTAATGCGCGCAGAGTCCCTCGAGCTCGGCCATGATCTCGAACATGCCGATCAACTCATCGTGCGCGGGCTGCGCCACGATAGCCGCACGATGCGGCTTCGCATCAACGAGACCGCTTGCCGCGAGCTGGCGGATCGCTTCGCGAACCGGGGTGCGCGAAACATTGAAGCGCGATGCGATCGCCGTCTCGTCGAGCGATGCGCCGGGCGCAATTTTTCCGCGCACGATTTCGTCGGCGAGAACCTGACGCAATTCGTCCGCGCGCGTGAGGCGGATCGGGGCGTTCTCGCTTTCCTGCTTGCGGATGTTCATTCCCGTCAGCCCGCCGGCTTGTCGATCAGGCTGACATGCGCGGATACAACGCGCCATCCGGCCTGCGTCCGTACCCAGGTCTGGCTTTGGCGGCCAAGCTTCGTGCCGCCCTCGCGAACGAACAAGGTATTCGCCGTCGCGAAATCGTCGCCGTAGGTTGTGATCCTTGTACGCTCCAGCTTGCGCGCAAGGCCCGCGGGCGAGCGCGCCGCGCGGAACGCCTTGATTTCTGCGTATCCGTACAGATTCTCTGCAACGCCGTAGCGAATGGTGTTCGGATCGTCGAAGAACAGTTCGTCCAGTGTGGCGACGTCGTTCGTCACCAGCGCCTTCTCGTAGCGCTCGAAGGCGGCGGTCACTTCGGCGAGCGTTTTCGGATCGTTGATCTTCATGTTGCGCCCGGTAACTTTGCCGGCCTGCTGGCGCAAACGCCATCGCGCTCGAGCTGATGCGCAACGCGCAACGCGATATCTTCACGCCATGGCGGCGCAATCACCTGCACCCCGATCGGCAAACCGTCATCCGGCCATACCGGGACCGCAACCACCGGAAGCCCGATGAAGGAGATCGGCTGCGTGTAGATCCCGATGTTCGGCCGCACCAGCATTTCCTGTCCGTCGAGCCGGAAAGTCTTCTGGCCGATTTTCGGAGCGCGTGTCGGTGTTGCGGGCGCAAGCAGGATATCGAAACGCTCGAACAGCCTGCGAGCCTGTTCCTGAAAGTGACGCCGCACCTTCTGCGCCTGCACCGTCCACGCCGCCGGAATCATCGCGCCCGCGATCAGGCGGTCGCGCACATCCGGGTCGAAGTCCTGCGCGCGCTCGCGCAGGCGGTCGAGATGAAGGGCAGCACCTTCGGATGCCGTAATCAGATACGCCGAAGCGCGCGCGACGGCGGCGTCTTCCAGTTCCGCGCTTTCGTGGGCGTCGAGCGCCTTCGCGACCTTGTCGACCGCGTCATAGGCTTCCGGAACGCCCATCTTCGCGAAGTAGCCTTCGAGCCTTGCGATACGCAGCCCTTTCACGCCTTTTACGAGCTCCGTCGTAACGGGCTCTACTTCGCGCTGCGCACATATGGGATCTTCGTGATCGGGCCCCTGCATCGCGTCGTAGGAAAGCGCGAGGTCCATTGCCGAACGCGCAAGCGGCCCAAGATGATCGAGGCTCGCGACGAAAGGAAATGATCGCGCACGCGACAGGCGGCCGTAGGTCGGCTTCAGGCCGAACAACCCGCAGAAGGAAGCGGGCACACGGATCGAGCCGTTCGTATCGGAACCGAGTGCAAGCGGCACATATCCCGCAGCGACTGCGCCGCCGGACCCGCTGGAGGAGCCGCCGGTCATATACTCCGGATTGTGCGGGTTGCGTGCCGCACCGTCGTGCACGTTCTCGCCGGTGAAATCATAGGCGTACTCGCCCATGTTCGCCGCACCCACGAGTACCGCGCCTTTCTCCTCCAACCGCTCGATCAGCACGGAATCGTGCAGCGCAGGCTTGCGTTCTCGATTGATCTTCGAGCCCGCGCGCGTGGGAATTCCCTTCACATCGAACAGGTTCTTTACGGCGAAGGGTACGCCTGCAAGCGGCAGATGCTCGCTGCGCGCGATGCGCTTGTCGATCGTTGCAGCCTTCTCGTGCGCGCGGGCGGCCAGCACATCCGTGAAGGCGTTCGTTTTCTCGTCGAACGCGCCGATCCGCTGCAAGGCCGCCGAGACCGCATCGGCTGCCGAAAGCTCTTTCTTGTTTACCCCCTCCGCGAGAGCGGCGGCGGATTTCCATTCCATGCTCATGGTTCGAAAACCGGGCCGGGCTCGGCATCGTCTGGAAGCTTCTGCGCAAGCACAAGCTTCGCGGCATTCGTCACCGCGTTCAGATGAATCTTGACGCCTTCGCGATAGGCAGGGTCTACGGCGAGCCCGCTCATTGCGGCGCCGGCATCGATAAATGCGGCGAGCGCGGCGGGATCGTCGGGGATCGAAGGCAGGTTTGGCTTTCTGCTCTGCACGGCTGCTTCCGTTACTAGAGTGGCGGGTGCGGAATGGCGGTCAGCAACTCGCGAGTATACTCGGCCTTCGGGCTCCCCAGAACTTCCTCTGCGGTGCCCTCTTCCACGATCTTGCCGGTGCGCATGACGATTACGCGGTCGCACAACAGACGTACGACATTGAGGTCGTGCGAGACGAAAAGATAGCTCATGCCGAGCGAGTCCTTGAGGTCTTGCAGGAGATTCAACACCACCGCCTGCACCGAGACGTCCAGTGCCGCCGTCGGCTCGTCGAGGATCACGAGTTCAGGGTTGAGCGCGATCGCTCGCGCGATCCCGACGCGCGCCTTTTGCCCGCCGGAAAGCTGGTGCGGAAAGCGGTCGAGGAGTTCGCCGGGCAGGCCCACGAGCTTCGCCAGTTCCTCGCAGCGCGCGCGTACTGCGTCCCGCCCCGAGATACCGCCGAGCCGCATGATCGGGTCGGCGATCGCGCGCGCTGCCGTGAAACGCGGATTCAGACTATCGGTCGGATCCTGGAACACCATCTGGATGCGCTTGCGCTGCGGCAGCACTGCAAATTCCGCGGCCGGGATCGAGCCGATGTCCTGCCCGTCGAAAACGATATCGCCCGAAGTCTTGTCGAGCAGGCGCATCACCATCATCGACGTGGTGGATTTCCCGCAACCCGACTCACCGACCAGACCTACGCTTTCTCCCTTCGCCACGTGGAAAGTGATTCCATCCACCGCGCGGAAAATCGATTCCGCGGGCGCGGGCTTTCCGAACAGCTCGCCGAGCGTTTTCGACGCCCCCTGCCGCGGATACTCTTTCACCAGATTGCGCACTTCAAGGAGCGGCTTCGCCCCGGCATCGATCGCAATCTTCGGCATCGATGCTGCGGGCGACAGTTCCGCATCTTCCGGCAGCAAGCCGCGCAGCGTGCCGCCCACCTTCGGCGTCGCCTTCATCAACTTCTTCGTGTAGGCGTGCTGCGGATTCTTGAAGATATCGGACGACAACGCCGTCTCGACGATCTTTCCCTTCTCCATGACGACGACACGATCGCAGTACGCCGCCGCGAGCCCCAGATCGTGCGTGATCAGGATCGTGGACATGCCGCGCGCGCGCGTGAGCTCAACCACGAGGTCCATCACGGATTTCTGCGTGGTCACGTCGAGGCCGGTGGTCGGCTCGTCCGCGATCAGGAGACGGGGCTGACAGGCAAGCGCGAGCGCGATCACGATGCGCTGGCACATGCCGCCGGAAAGCTCGAACGGATAAGCGTGATAGCGTTCCTCGGGCCTCGCAATCTTGACCTGACGGAGCATCTCGATTGCTTTCTCCTTCAGGTTGCGGCTATCGGCCTGCACATGCTGCTTCAGCACGTCCTCGATCTGGCGGCCCACCTTGCGTATCGGATTCAGCGCCGCACGCGGATTCTGGAAGATCATCGACATTTCGCGGCCGCGCAGGTCGCGCATGACGTCTTCTTTCGCAGTCCTTACGTCGATGCCGGAGAAGACGACGGAACCGTTCGCGATGCTTCCGGCGCGGTCGAGAATCCGCATCACCGCATAAGAAGTGACGGATTTCCCCGAGCCGGATTCGCCGACGATGCCGAGCGTCTCGCCTTTGCCAAGCGAGATGTTGATCCGCTCGACCGCCCGCACGATGCCGCGGCGGGTCGCAAATTCGACGGTAACGTCCTTGATTTCGAGAAGCGGGGATTCGTTCATGATCCGCTCCTTACGTTCGCCGTTGCGGATCGACGATGTCGCGCAGACCGTCGCCGAGCAGATTGAAGCAGAACACCGCGAGCATAAGTGCGAGGCCCGGGAAAAGCGCGATCCACCATTCTCCCGAAACAATGTAGCCCGCACCGTCGGCGACCATGATGCCCCATTCCGGGGTCGGCGGACGTACGCCGAGGCCGATGAAGGAAAGGCCGGCTGCGTTCAAAACCGCATAGCCCATGGTTAGCGACATCTGCACCACCATGATCGGCATGACATTCGGCAAAATCTGCGTGAACAGAATTCGCCACTCGCTGTTGCCCGAGAGTCTGGCTGCCATCACGAAACCCGCCTCACGTCGCACGTTGCTTTCCGCGCGGGCAATGCGGGCATAAAGCGGATAGTTGATGATCGCGGTCGCGATCACGATGTTCGTGACCGTATTGCCGAGTGCCGCAACGATACCCATCGCGAGCACGAACAGCGGAAACGCCATGATCATGTCGGCAAGCCGGCTCACGACGATGTCGATCCAGCCGCCGAAATAGCCCGCGGCGATGCCCGAGATTCCGCCGAGCGCGAAGACAAGCGCAACTGAAGTCACCGCGATCGTCATGTCGAGGCGCGTCGCGACTACGACGCGGCTGAAGATGTCGCGGCCCAATTGATCGGTACCGAACCAGAACTGCCAGGACGGCGGCTTCAACGCGTTGGCCGTGTTGCTCGCCAAAGGATCATAGGGAACGATCCAGGGGCCGAAGATCGCAGCGGTCGCGAACAGCAGGAACAGCGCGAAGGCAAAACCGGTGATCGGATTCTCCGAGATCACGTATTTGGTCTGGCGGAGAATGGCGCGCAAACCCGAAGTTTGCGCCGGTCCTGCCGCAGCCGCCTTGCCCGCGGCCGCGGCTTTCGATGCGCGCGCCACGGAACTGACCGCGGTGATGCGTGAGTGCGAGTTCATGCCGCCATCCTCACGCGCGGGTCGATCACGCCGTAGAGAAGGTCGATCATCAGGTTGAGCAGGACATACATGATCGCCATGACCAGCACGAAGCCCTGCACCGGCGCGAAATCCGAGGCGATCAGCGCCTCGACCGCGTAAGAGCCGATCCCGGGCCAGGCGAACACTTTCTCGACAAGCACGTTCGCCCCGAGCAGGAACGAGAACACCATGCCGAGCGTGGTGATGACCGGCAACAACGCGTTCCTGAATGCATAGGTCAGGATTACCTTGCGCGTGGAAAGTCCGCTCGCCCGCGCCGTGCGGACGAAATCCGAGGAAAGCACCGCGAGCATCGATGCTCTGGTCATGCGGGTGATCGGTGCGAGGGAAAAAATGGCGAGCGTTGCCGCCGGCAGGACGAGTTGCTTCGCCGCAGCCCGGAACACTTCCATGTCACGCGCGATCAGGCTGTCGATCAGATAGAACCCGGTTACATGCGGCGGCGGCGAATAAATGATGTCGAGCCGCCCGAGCGGCGCCGGCGCCCAACCGAGTACGAAATAGAAGAAATAGGCGAGCAGCAGTCCGGTAAAAAATACCGGGAGCGAAACGCCTGCGGTCGCGATCACACGCGAGAAGTGGTCGATTGCCGAACCTTCTTTTACCGCCGCAAGCACACCGAGCGGAACAGCGATCAGAATCGACACGATCAGCCCGGCGAGCGTAAGCTCCGCGGACGCGGGCAAACGGGACGAAATGTCACGAATAACGGGCTGGCCGGTGGTGAGCGACTGACCGAAGTCGCCGCGCGAGAGATCGCCGACATAGCGGACGAACTGAACCAGTTTCGGCTGGTCGAGACCGAGCTTCACCCGTACTTCCTGAATCGCCTGTTCGGTCGCAGCGGGACCCGCGAAATAGGCCGCGGTATCGCCGGGCAGTAGACGCGTCAGCGCGAACGTAATCACGATTACGGCCGCAATGCTGAACAGCGTGATGCCGAGACGGCGGCTCATGCGAAGTAGCATCGTGAAACTCCGGAAGAGAAGAAGCGAGCGGCGCGATTGCCGCCCGCTTTACACGCCTAGCCTTTGGCGAGGTTGCGATAATCGAGCCGCCGGTGGAACCAATACTGGTAGCCCGACACGTTCTTCTGCATCGCGACGTTCGAGTAAGGCTGGTACAACGGAATTCGCGGAATGTCCGCGAAGGCGAGATCGACAAAGCCCTTTACGTTCTTCTCGTATTCCGCCTGATTGCCGGTCGAGGCGGCAGCGCCCGCCGCGTCGATCATGCCGTCCATCTGCTTCGACTGATAACTCATCGTGTTGAAGATGGAATTCTTGCCGTGATAGCACCAGATGAAGAAGTATTCCGGATAGTCGAGCCAGCCCGAGAATACGTTCACGTAGAGCGGCATCACCTTTTTGTTCAGCTCCGTGCGCCAGTTCGCCCCCGGAACCTTGTTGATCGTGGTCCTGATGCCGATCTGCGCAAGACTTTCCTGGATCAAGACGCAGGTCGGTTCGTTGACGCCGGCAAAGTTGAGATCGAACGATAGCGTGGTCTCGAAGCCGTTTTCGAACCCGGCCTCCGCCATCAGCTTCTTCGCCTTGGCAATATCGGAGTTGTATTTGTGCGCCTGCGGCCAGGCGACTTCGGTCGGCTTGTTAGCCGCCGCACCGAAAGTCTTGCCGCCAAGACCGTACAGCACGGCATCCATGATCTTCTGGTACGGCACCGCATAGGCGACCGCTTGACGAACCTTGAGGTTGTCGAACGGAGGCTTCGTCACATTCATGCCGAGATACTGGATGCCGTTCGAGAACGGCGTCGACACGATGTTGAGCTTGCCGGCGTCCTTCAGCTCCACGAAATCCTTGTTCGGCAATTCGTAGGAGATGTCTGCGTCGCCGCGTTCCAGGAGCGCGCGGCGGTTACCGGCCGACGGCACGATGCGCCAAACGATGCGCTTCGTCTTCGGTAGCGGTCCGAGCTTGTAGTTCTCGTTGCGCTCGAAGATGACTTCGGTGCCCGGCGTCCACTTCGCGACGTTGTACGGGCCGCCGCCCGCGATCGTCTGCTTGGTGAAGTTGAGGCCCCAGGGGTCCTTCTCGTCGGCATTTTTCTTGATCAGTTCAGAATGCATGACGACGGGCACGACGACCGCAAGATCCGGAATCGTGAGGCGATCCTTGCGCAGGAAGTCGACGCGGATCGTGTGATCGTCGACCACCACGAACTGCTCCGGTTTTTCCAGCGACCCCGCGCGCATCTGGAAGGTCGGGAAGCCGCCGACCGAGACCGCGCGATCGAGCGACCACTTGACGTCTTTCGCGGTGATCTTGGTGCCGTCGTGGAACGCCGCGTCCTTGCGAAGTTTAAAGGTCGCCGACATGTCGCCGGTCTTCATGTCTTCGGCGAGTTCGGGCTTGAACTTGTCCTTGTCGTAATACTCGACGCCGTTCGGCAGCTTCTTCATTTCATGGCTGATCAGGCGCGAGTAGCAGTTCCAAGCAACCTCGTAGCCCGGCACGTTGGTGCCGACGCCATGAATGTCGATGTTGTTCGGCCCGCCTTCGGAGACGATGAGAAGCGTCTCTGCGCGCGATTGCGCCTTGGCGGGAGAAAAGACGGCGGGAGCCGTCAACGCAGTCGATGCGGCCAGCGCGCCGGCCGATTTCAGAAAGTCACGTCGCTTCATTACCCATCCTCCGTATCCGCATTCGGAGGGATTGATTGCGAAGGACGTGCCAACTCTTAAAAAACCTGATTCCTCATGGATTCCAGATAGATAACGATTCTTGGGTCAGTGAGCTGAATCATCTGAATTGCATACAATTGGCCACTTGATGCCCACAAAATGGGCATTTCCAATAAGTGCTTTTGTCTTCGCTCCTCGCCGCTGGCCGACAATCGCTAAATTCGCCGGAGAAAATTGGTGGGCCCGGCAGGACTCGAACCTGCAACCAGACCGTTATGAGCGGTCGGCTCTAACCATTGAGCTACAGGCCCGGAAGAGGGGCGGAAACTATCAAGCGCTTACCCACCGCACAACGGCCAAGCCCGGGCCGCAAATGAGCCGCGAAGCTTTGGCGAACTTCGCCGGCCACGAAGGAGAACTTCCATGATTTCGATCCGGCCGCTTGCCGTTGCCGCGGCTTTGCTCACGATACTCTCGCATGCCGCCTTCGCGCAGGCCCCTTCGCAGCCCCGTATCGCGACGCTCACGCTCACCGGCGAAGGCCTTGCCGAAGCGAAGCCGGAACTTGCGATCGTACAGATCGGCGTCGCCGTGACGGCGAAGGTCGCAAAAGACGCGCTCGCGGAAAACTCGAAACTTCTGACCGCGGCCCTGAACGCGGCGAAGGAAGCGGGCATCGAGCCGCGCGATTTGCAAACCTCGGGGCTCTCGCTACGCCCGGACATCGTCCGCGCGGACAAGTGGCCGCACCGCGAAGTGGTCGGCTATCAGGTGAACAACAACGTCACGATGCGCGTGCGCGACATCTCCAAGCTCGGCAGTCTTCTGGACCGTCTGGTCGTGCTCGGCATCAACGACATTCGCGGCATCAGCTTCTCGGTCGAAAACCCGGCCCCGCTTGTCGAGCAGGCCCGCGCCGCCGCGATCCGGGATGTCATGGAGAAGGCACAGAAAGCGGCGGAGGCCGCGAACCTCAGG
>JAGXQU010000006.1 GCA_018335895.1 Hyphomicrobiales bacterium
GGGCTCGATTTCCGCCGAGGGCTCTTCGCCGCCGAGCCATTCGATTCGCTGGCCGATCAGCTTTTCGATCGCGTCGACCGACTTGCGGTCCATCGACGAGACGAGCGTGAAGGCTTCGCCGGTGCGCCCTGCGCGGCCGGTGCGGCCGATGCGGTGCACATAGTCTTCGGCGTGATAGGGCACGTCGAAATTGAAGACGTGGCTCACTTCCGGGATGTCGAGGCCGCGGGCGGCGACGTCGGAAGCGACAAGGAAAGTCGACTCGCCCCTGCGGAAGGCTTCGAGCGCCGCCGTACGCGCGTGCTGATCCATGTCGCCGTGGAGGGCCGCTGCATTGAAGCCATGCTTCACGAGCGACTTGTGAAGGAGCGCTACATCGCGCTTGCGGTTGCAGAAGATGATCGCATTCCGGATCGCGCCGGCGGCGGTCAGCAGTTTACGCAACACTTCGCGCTTCTCGAAATCCTTCGAACTCGTCTTCACGAGCCGCTGCGCGACGAGGGTCGCGGTGCTCGCCGGCTTCGCAACCTCGATCTGCACCGGATTGCTGAGGAATGTATTCGTGATGCGCTGGATTTCGGGCGGCATGGTCGCGGAGAAGAACAGCGTCTGCCGGGTGAACGGCACCAGCTTGCAGATGCGCTCGATGTCCGGGATGAAGCCCATGTCGAGCATGCGGTCGGCTTCGTCGATCACGAGAAGTTCGACGCCGGTCAGCAGCAGGCGACCGCGCTCGAAGTGATCGAGCAGGCGGCCCGGGGTCGCGATCAGGACGTCGACGCCGCGCATCAGTTTGGCGTCCTGGTCGTCGAAGGAAACGCCGCCGATCAGGAGCGCGATCGAGAGTTTGTGGTTCTTGCCGTATTTGACGAAGCTTTCTTCGACCTGCGCGGCGAGTTCGCGCGTGGGCTCGAGGATCAGCGTGCGCGGCATGCGCGCGCGTGCGCGGCCTTGCTCCAGCATGGTGATCATCGGCAACGTGAAGGCGGCGGTCTTGCCGGTGCCGGTCTGTGCGATGCCGAGAACGTCGCGGCGATTGAGAACGTGGGGAATGGCTTGCGCCTGGATCGGCGTCGGGGTCGTATACCCCGAGGCCTCGACGGCTGAGAGCACTTTCTGGCTCAAGCCGAGTTCGGAAAAGTTCATGTAGTTCGTGGTTCCATCTCGCCCGGTAGGCTGCTTCCTCGGTTCCTGGCCGGATGCCTTGGGAACTTCGCGCGAAACATTTCGCGCAAGGAGCGCCGGATCGAGGGCGTAACGGGGCGAATCCAAACCGCCCTTCGATGCGATGCAACATAGGAAGAAAACGGCGGAAGTCAATGAAAATCGCTGCTAAACGGCTATGCGTGGCAATCAGGGTGAAGATGGTGTGTGCATGAAAGCGGGCGTTCCGGTCGTTCTGGTACCTGGATTGAACTTCACGGCGCGAACCTATGCCGCGCAGCTGCCGGTGCTCTGGCAGTTCGGGCCGGTGCAGATTGCCGACCATCGCCGCGGCAACTCGATGGCGGCCATCGCCAAATCGATCCTGGACGCCGCGCCGCCGCGTTTCGCGCTCGCGGGCTTTTCGATGGGTGGCTACATCTCGCTCGAAATCCTGCGGCAGGCAAAAGAGCGCGTGATCAAGCTCGCGCTGATCGACACGGCGGCCGCCGCCGATCGTCCGGACCAGACCGAAAAGCGGTTGAAGAACATTGCACTCACCCGCGAAGGCAGGGAGCTTGAGCGCGAGGAGGCGCTCTGGCCTCTCGTGGTTCACGGGTCGCGCCTGAACGATGTTGCAATCCGCAATGTCGTGAGGGAAATGAGCCGGGAGACCGGCCCAGAGGTCTATATCAACCAGCAGACCGCGATCATGGGCCGTGCGGATTCGCGACCTTTGCTGAAGGAGCTGAAAATGAAAACGCTGATCGTGGTCGGCGACAGCGATCAGCTCACGCCTCCTGCCGCCGCGAAAGAAATGCACGAACTGGTGGAGGGCTCGAAGCTGGATGTCATCCCCGATTGCGGGCATTCAGCGCCGCTGGAGTGCCCCGATCGGGTGACGCAATTGCTTGTCGAGTGGCTGGCCGCATGAGCAGGGGAGAGAACGACGTCGCGGGCGTGATCGCGCGCCCGCCGCTGATCGTGCTCGGAACGCTCGTAGCGGCGTTCGTGCTCGATACCTTCTTCCCGCAGGGGCACATGGCGCGCACCGCCGGCAGCCTGCGCTATGTCGCGTCCGGGATCGCGCTGCTATGCGCCGTCCTTCTGCTCGGCGCGGCGGCCCATGAGATGCGCAAAGCAAATACCAACATTCCGACCTGGGAGCCGGCGCTGGCGCTCGTGACCGACGGCGTTTACGCGCGCACGCGCAATCCGATCTATCTCGCCTTCATCATTTTTCTGGTCGGGGCTGGAATGCTGTTCAACTCCGACTGGATGTTCGTGCTGCTGGTTCCGTTCGCGCTGGTGATGCACTACGGCGTGATCCGGCGCGAGGAAGCGTATCTGCTCGCGCGCTTCGGTGCGCCTTACGCGAACTACATGGGCCGCGTGCCGCGCTATCTCTGGGGAATTTAGGCCGTCGGTATTGCGAGGTCAGGCATAAGCGACCCAGCCACGGAAAGCGAAACCGGCGTAGAAGAGACTGACCCCATCAAATCCGGCATCACGCAAGAGCTGTTCATCCTCCTCGGGGGAGAGGATCGGCAAACGCTCAGCGATCATGGATCGCGCATTCTCCGCCTGCGACGGCTCAACACCGGAAGAAACTGCGAAAGCGGCGTAGCGCGCGAGCCAGAGATTCTTGGCTTCAGACGTTTGCGGAAAGCTGAAGTGAGCGACGGGGAAAGGAGCGCCGGGTTTCAGGCGACGCCGGACTTCCTTTAACGTGCGTACGCGCTCGCCGCGTTCAACGAAGTGCAAAGTCAGAATGCATGTCGCTGCGTCGAATGGACCTTCCGGCGCGCTATCGATGAGACCCTGATGTAATTGTGTGCGGGTCGAGAAGGCCCCGAGAGTCTGCTGTGCGAGGTTTATCATCTCGGCAGACGGATCGACGCCATCGAACTGCCAGCCGGGCTTGGCTTCAGCGAATGCCTTGATTTCCAGACCGCCACCCGCGCCGAGCACCAATAGCCGCGCATCGCTTGGCGCGCGCTCAGCGATGAGAAGCATGATCATGCGCTGCAGGTCAGCGAAGCCAGGTACCAGGCGCGGCGGTCCTTCAGCGTAGCGCGCTACGGCCTGAGGGTCAGAGAACGTGTCCATGCCCGATCTGTATCATGCCTGAGGCAACCGGGTCAGCGCGGTCAGTCGATCGGCAGCCCGACGTAGTTTTCCGCAAGCGCGGTGGAGGCCGCCTTTGAAGACGTGACGTAATCGAGTTCGGCAAGCTGCCGCCTGCGGTCGAATTCGCTGTCTCCCGGATTCAGATGCAGCATCGTAGTCATGAAATACGAGAAGCGCTGCGCCTTCCAGATGCGCGAGAGGCACTTCTTCGTGTAGCCGTCGAGCAGGCTCGTGCTCTTTGTCTTGTAGAAACTCTCGAGCGCTCGCGAGAAGAACAGCACGTCCGCGACGGCGAGGTTCATGCCCTTGGCGCCGGTCGGCGGAACGATATGGGCGGCATCGCCCGACAGGAACAGGCGGCCGAACTGCATCGGCTCGACGACGAAGCTGCGCATTGCGGTCACGCCCTTTTCGAACACGCGGCCGGTCTGCAATTTAGCCGCGGTTTCCGGGCTCACGCGCCGCTTCAATTCGTTCCAGATTTCCTCGTCGGACCATTTGTTGATGTCTTCATCCGGATCGACTTGCAGATAGAGCCGCGATATCGAGTTCGAGCGCATCGTATAGAGCGCGAAGCCACGGTCGGTGTAGGAATAGATCAGTTCGTGCGAGACCGGAGGCGACTCGGAAAGGACTCCGAGCCAGCCATAAGGATAGACGCGCTCGAATTCGGTCAGCACGCCTTTCGGTATGCTGGGGCGGCAGATGCCATGAAAACCGTCGCAGCCTGCGATGAAATCGCATTCGATTTCTCTCGGCTCGCCGTTCTTCTTGTAGCGGATGATCGGGCGCTCGCTGTCGAGCCGATCCACCGAAGTATCGCTGACCTCGAACTCGATTTCGCCGCCTTGCGCGAGCCGCGCCGCAATCAGGTCTTTGACGACTTCCTGCTGGCCGTAGATGGTGATCGTCTTGTTCACGAGCGCCTTGAAGTCGATGCGCCTCCGCTCGCCATTGATGCCGATATCGATCCCTTCGTGGACGAGTCCTTCTTTGCGCAGACGCTCGCCGACACCGAGTTCGCTCATGAGCTCGGTGGTCCAGTGTTCGAGCACGCCTGCGCGTACGCGAGCCTCGACATACTGGCGCGAGCGGTTTTCGATGATGATCGAAGAGATGCCGGCGCGATGCAGCAACAGCGAAAGCATCAACCCCGCAGGGCCGGCACCGATTATCCCGACTTGGACGCGCATGGTTTCCACCTGAGACTTCAAATTTTCAGGGAACCTAGCGGAAATAGCACGCCGGGAAAGGGATCAGGCCGGGTAACGGCTGATCCTTTTCCGCGGCGAATTCCCTCGCGCGGAACGGGTCAGCCTGCGTGGGGGCCTGCGAGTTTGCCGTCCGGGTTCGCCTGATTGACGGCTTCCGGGAAGAACTGGGTCAGGAGCTTCAGGACGTCATCGACCGGAATACCCATCTGCTGGGCGATCTGGCGGACCTGCTCGTTACCGAGCGCGTCGCGGATCTGCGTGGGCGTCACAGGAAGGTTCTGGCCGTTGCCAAGCCAGGAGCCGATCTGGCGCTCGAGCCCGCCTTCGTGCAACTGCTTGAGGAGACCGCCGATCGAGCCGAGGTCCGTGTTCTTCAATACCTCGCCGAAAATATCGGGAAGCTGCTGCGGTTGCGGCTGCGTATTGCCGCCGAGCGCACCCTTCAATATTTCGCCAAGCAAACCGCCAGGAATATTATTCATCGAAAGCCTCCATGCCCCCGTCAGGCTATGCTCCGAGCACGCCCGCATGCCACTGTCCACCGTGGATGCGAAAGAAATCTGGTCGCAGATTGTGACCGCTTCGAGAAGGGCACCCAAATGAAGTGGAAAGTCGGCGCCGTCACGATCACGAAGATCGTCGAGGTCGAAGGGGCGGGCGGCACCAAATTCATCCTGCCGCAGGCGGCGCCTGACGCGGTGCGCGGGATGGACTGGCTGATCCCGCGCTATGCGACGGAAGAAGGCAAGCTCCGCATGGCGATCCAGAGCTATGTCGTCGAAGCGGGAGCCCGCCGTATCGTAGTCGACACCGGCCTTGGCAACGATAAAAAGGGGCGGCACATCCCGCTCTGGAACAATCTCAACACGCCCTTTCTATACAAGATGAAGGAAGCGGGCTTCGCGCCCGAGACGATCGACACGGTGCTCTGCACGCATCTGCACGTCGATCACGTCGGCTGGAATACGAAGCTCGTCGCGGGCCAGTGGGTGCCGACTTTCCCGAAGGCGAAATATCTTTTCGGCAAGACCGAATACGATTTCTGGAACGGCTACGAGGAAAGCAAGGAGCAACGCGCGGTCTTCGCCGACTCCGTGAAGCCCGTGGTCGATGCGGGGCTCGCGGAGCTTATCCCGGGCGAGCACCGTATCTCGGAAGAGGTGAGCACTTTCCCAACGCCGGGACACAGCCCCGGCCATCTCAGCGTCCGTATCCGCTCGGAGGGCGAAGAAGCGGTGCTGCTCGGCGACGTGGCGCATCACCCGGTGCAGTTCGAGCATCTGGACTGGTCGTCCACCTTCGACAGCGATCCGGAAGGCTCCGCGAGAATGCGGGAGGAGTTGTTCGGTGAGCTCGCCGGCACGAAGGTCAGAATCTTCGGCGGGCATTTCGATCCCGGCTACGCGGTCAGGGAGGGCAAGGCCTTTAGGCTTAACGAAAACCCTACGAAATAATAGTCCGGCGGAGTCTTGCCAGCGTCACGAACCGGACGTATATGCGCGCCATCGACTTTCGGCCGAACGACGTGGCCCTGGCGGGAGACCGCCTTACGCTTCTAACTTCACCAAAATCGATGCCACCGGACGTGCGTCATCCGACGCAGGTTCAATTTCGACTCTATCTTTGACTGGAAAAACGACGATGAGCACTGGAACCGTGAAGTGGTTCAACACCCAAAAGGGCTTTGGTTTCATTCAGCCGGATGACGGCGGCAAGGATGTGTTCGTTCACATCTCGGCCGTGCAGCGTTCGGGCATGCAGACCCTGAACGAAGGTCAGAAGATCTCGTTCGAGATCGTGCAGGACAAGCGCAGCGGCAAGGCTGCTGCCGAGAACCTCCAGGCCTGATGCCACTTCGCGATGCTGCTCTCGTTAGGCGGCATCTCCGAGAAGCAGGAAAGCCCGCTCGAAAGAGCGGGCTTTTTTCTTGCACGCTCCGGAGGCGCTAATGCTTCCCGTTTTTCTTCTTCGCAGCGCGTTTGCGGGCGGCTTTCTTGCGCGCGGCCTCGCGCTCGCGTTTGCGGCGGTTGGTGCAGGTGTTGCACTTGCAGCCGACCGGCTTGATGAAGCTGTCGAAGTAGTCCTGGCCGTAGCTGACGAGGATTTCCTCGCCCGGCTTGATGTTCCAGCGCGCGCGATAATAGATTTTCATGGCGTACTGGTAGGCTTCGACGTTCGGGCGGCAGGAGTGGTTGACGTAGCGCGCCAGATTCCAGCGCGGCGAGCCGTCGATGGACCACTTGTCGTTGAGCTCGAAGACGTAGCGGTTGTCGGTGTTGTCCTCGATCCACTCGGCGCGCTTGTTGCCGATCTTGTGACCGGTGTACTCGACGACCCGCGCCCCCTTCTTGATGGGTTCGGTGGCGAAGAGGCCGAGGCCGGTGCGGGATTTCCCGATGCGGAAGGGATGCTTGGAACTGACTTTAGGCATTGCCGTTTCCCTAATCCCGATGCCCGGGAAATGCCAGCGCGGCGGGCAGGGAACACCCCAGCTATCCAGAACTTTTCATAGGCCAGCACAGGGTCATATTTGATGGTAGCCTCGCCCCGAAAGGCACAGATCTCATGACACTTCGATCCATGCTTGCTGCCGTGCTTCTCCTGGTGCCCGCCGCCGCCATGGCGCAGGAAGAAAAGAAGACGGCCGTCGATGTGGTGCAGGCGGAGCTATCGATCTGCGTGGTTTATTACAGCTTCGTCCGGGGCTGTGCGATCGAGAAGGCGGAGGTGAACGTCGCCTCTGTCGCTACCGCCAATGCCGACAAGCTGCGCAAGTTCGCCTTTCAGGCCGGGCAGACCATCCGCATGGACAACGAGGCCATGATCGCGCGCCAGAAGGTCGCCGTGGAGCAGCAGCAGAAACTCTTGGACGGAAAATGCGAGAACATGCCGAAGCTGGACGAAGCCTACGGCGCTCGCTGTAAGCAGCTTTCCGACGATCCGCAGGCGATACTGGATCAGTATTTGAAGCGGTAGAATGGAAGAGGCTAAGCGCAGAATTGGAGAATTGCTGGCTGAGGCGAAGGCTAGGGTTGAGCTTTTAAGCGAGAATCTCCCAACTGTTGTTGACCCGGCCGGTATTTCTCTTAAGGCGAAGATTCCATACAAGGCGCTTTGTTATCGCGAGGCGCTTACTTGGCGAATCGAGGAACTGTCTCGATCAGCATGCAGAGCTTATGAGGAGGGTGATCATCTAGCAGGAATAGTTCTATCTCGAAGCGCGACTGAGGTGGCATCCGCGATATGGTATCTAAAAGAACTGATCGAGCGCCAAGTAAACGATGGGATCGAAGTCGACTTGGATGAAAATGTCATGAAGCTGCTGCTTGGGTCGCGGAACAACAAGGACATGCCGGCGGCGAAGAGCGTGCTGACATTTGTCAACAAAGTATCCAAGACAATACCGGCATTCGAGAAAGCTTACGATTCCCTGAGTGAGTACGCGCATCCAAATTGGTCAGGGACTAGTTTAATCTATTCGAAGCATGACCCGGAGAAAGTGCTCACCAACTTCGGCAAAGACTTGCGCGGAAGTCATAGCTACAAAATCTTCGGCCTTCAGTGTCTCATCGGATCGCTAACGCTATTTGAGGGCCTTTACAATCAAATTTCCGATTTGATGCCTGACTTTGCTAAAGCTTGCGAGGACGACTTAAATCGTTCTGCCTAAATATCCAGCGCTTCCGCCGCGAACTTCGCGTTCTCGGAAATGAAGGTGAAACGCTCTTCGGGCTTGTTGCCCATCAGCCGCTGAATCGTCTTCTTGGTCGCGGCCCGCTTCGCGTCGGCGATGGTGACGCGCAGGAGCGAGCGCGATGCCGGATGCATCGAGTCTTTCAACTGCGACGGCATCATCTCGCCGAGACCTTTGAAGCGGCCGACCTCGATGTTCTTCTTTCCCTTGAACACCGTATTCATCAGCACGTCTTTGTGCTTGTCGTCGCGCGCGTACACCGTCTGCCCGCCATAGGTGAGGCGGTAGAGCGGCGGTACGGCAAGAAAGAGATGCTTGTTCTCGATCAGCTTCGGCATCTCCTGATAAAAGAACGTGATCAGGAGTGACGCGATATGCGCGCCGTCCACGTCGGCGTCGCACATGATGATGACGCGGTCGTAGCGGAGCGAAGCGTCGTTGTAATGCGCGCCCGTGCCGCAGCCGAGCGCCTGCATCAGGTCCGCAAGCTGCTGGTTAGCGGCGAGCTTTCCGCGCCCTGCGCTGACCACGTTGAGAATCTTGCCGCGCAACGGCAACACCGCCTGCGTGCGACGGTCGCGCGCCTGCTTCGCCGAGCCGCCGGCCGAGTCACCTTCAACGATGAAGATTTCTGAGCCCTTTGCGGAAGCGTTCGAGCAGTCGGCAAGCTTGCCGGGGAGGCGAAGCTTTCTCACCGCCGACTTGCGCGAGATTTCCTTTTCCGTGCGGCGGCGGGCGCGCTCTTCCGCACGCTCGACCGCCCATTCCAACAGCTTGTTCGCTTCAAGCGTGTTGCCCGCAAGGAAATTGTCGAAAGCATCGCGCAGCGTATTTTCGACGAGCTTTGCAGCTTCCGGATTTGCGAGGCGATCCTTGGTCTGGCCCTGGAATTCGGGGTCCTTGATGAAGACGGAGACGATCGCGGCCGCGCCATCCATTACGTCATCGGCAGTAATCGCCGCCGCGCGCTTGTTGCCGGTGCGGTCGGCGTAGTCCTTCATGCTCTTCAAGAGCGCGGTGCGCAGGCCCGCTTCATGCGTGCCGCCGTCGGGCGTCGGGATCGTGTTGCAGTAGGAGTTTATGAAGCCGTCTTCGTCCGCGATCCATGCGACCGCCCATTCGACTGCGCCGTGACCGGATTTCTTTTCGCTTTTGCCGCCGAAGATGTCTTTGTGAACGCGGGTGCGCTTCTCGATGTTGGTGGCGAGGTAGTCGCGCAGGCCGTTCTCGAAATGGAAGGTATCCTTCTCGGGCACATCTGTGCCTTTGACCAGCGACTTATCCGCCGACCAGCGGATTTCGACCCCGCCGAACAGATAGGCTTTCGCCTTGGTCATGCGGAAGACGCGCTCCGGCTCGAACTTCGCGTCCTTGCCGAAGATCATCGGGTCCGGAGTGAAACGGATCGAGGTGCCGCGCCTCTTGATGCCCTTCTGCACCGCCTTCAGCGGGCCCTGCGGCGTGCCGCGCTTGTATAGCTGGCGATAGAGCACGCCGCCGAGGGCGACTTCGGCTTCCAGCGTTTCGGAAAGAGCGTTCGTCACCGACACGCCGACGCCGTGCAAGCCGCCGGAAGTCTCGTAGGACTCGCCGGAGAACTTGCCGCCTGCGTGCAGCGTCGTGAGGATGACTTCGAGCGCCGACTTGTTCTTGAACTTCGGATGCATGCCGACCGGAATGCCGCGGCCATTGTCGGTGACGCGGATGAAGCCGTCGTCCGTCATCTGCACTTCGATGAAAGTTGCGTGGCCCGCAACGGCTTCATCCATCGCGTTGTCGATCACTTCCGCGAAGATGTGGTGCAGCGCCTTGGCATCCGTGCCGCCGATATACATGCCGGGGCGGCGGCGGACGGGCTCGAGCCCTTCCAAAACTTCGATCGAGTGCGCGTCATAGCTTTTGCTGCGTGCGCTGCCCTTCGGCGCGCCGCCGCCGAACAGGTCGGGGCTTTCGCCGCGGGATTTCCCGCGCGGGGCTGGTTTCGTTTTGGCTTTCTTGGCCTTTGCCATCGGTCGTCCGTTTTGCGAATCGATTTCGAACAATATGCCACGAGCGTTTTTATCTCGTCGTCCCCGCCCAAGTTGGCTCTGGCCGGCTTGAACAGTGCTTTATTGGCGATGTCGGGTAGCGGGGGCCGGTCCCGGCTCGCGCTGGCGCTCGGCCGGGACGGCGAGGCTACTCAACGCCCGAGATGTTGGTGAAATAGTGGTCGATCTCGAAAGTGTCTAGGAAGCGGTAGTTCAGACGCTCGAACAGGGCCTTCAGTTCGCCGAGCCGATCCGAGTAGAGCTCGACCTGAAGGTAGCAAAGATTGTCCCTGAGCGTCCGCTCCATTCCTGCGAGGGCATGGAACTCGTAGCCCTCGATGTCCATCTTGACGAGGATGCGCTTGCCCTTGATCTGAAACTCGTCGTCGAACTTCACCTGACGGACGCGATGGGTGACCGCGCCCGCGGGCATATCGGCCTGCGTGATATAGGACTCGCCACGGTTCGCTTCGTTGGCTTCGGTCAGCGTCACTTCGCCCGCTTCGCCGCCGAGTGCGGTCTGCAAAGCCCAGACGTCTTCCTGCAGACCGTTCGCTTCGAGATTGGCCATGAGCCGCGCGAAGTTGCCGGGGTCCGGCTCGAACGCGATCACTTCTTTGGCGAGGCCCTTCGCCGCCACTATTGCGCTGTAGAAGCCGGCGTTCGCGCCGATGTCCAGAAAGAGGTCGAACGGCGTTTTCGCCGCCGCCTGCGCGAGACGATTGAGTTGTACAGGCTCCCACGCACCTTCGCGCGCGAGATAAATATCGATGAGATCCTTGTGGCCGACTACGAATTTCAGGCCTTGCGCCTGAACGGTGAAGCGTTCGCGGTTGAGCGCTCGCATCAGCCGGTAACGGGCCGCCCGAAGCAGGCGCTCGAAAGCGCCTGCGGGCCGGATAAGAGGCAAGACGTTACGCGCGGCTGCCCGAGAATGGGAAGGCGCCAAAGGTGCCGGTGTCGGCATCGCCTGAAATCTTGTCGCCATCGACGGTGCCGGTGAAGGTCAGCGTGAGCGGCATCGGATTGGTGATGTCCACCTTCCAGGAAACCTTGTTGCCGTCGACGGTGCCGTCCTGGAGCGGTCCGGACTGGCCGTCCGCAGACTGCGTGCCGACCAGCTTGCCGCCCTCGGCTTTGAAATCAAGCTCCGCCTGGCGGGTGCCCATCGGCGTCTCGATCGAAATATTCCACTTACCGTCTACGGCCATGGGAAGCGTTTCCTTGTTTTGGGTGTGAGGTTTGTTGCGATAAGACTAGCCTTTCGGCCGTCCACGATCAACGAAAGCGCGATGACAAAGCAGAAATCCAGCACGCCGCGACGTCCGCGTGCCGCCGACAACGCCTTCAAAGGCGAGAATGTGCGCGGCGGCGTGAACGAGCCGACCTATGGCGGCGCGTTGTCGTTCATGCGGCGGCGCTACGCGAAAGATGCGAAGGGTGCGGACCTCGCGATCTGGGGCGTGCCGTTCGACGCGGCGACCTCGAACCGGCCCGGCGCGCGCCTGGGCCCGCGCGCGATCCGTGCGGCGTCGGCGATCCTCGAAGGCGATCCGCAATATCCGTTCGGCTTCGACCCTTATGCGAAGCTGACGGCGGTCGATGTCGGCGACTGCGCGCTGGATTACGGCAACCACGCCGAAGTGCCGCGCGAGATCGAGCGGCAGGCGAAGGAAATTCTCGACACCGGGGCTACGTTGCTGACCCTCGGCGGCGACCACTTCGTCACCTATCCGCTGCTGAAGGCGCATGCCGCGAAGCACGGGCCGCTCGCGCTTGTGCAGTTCGACGCGCATCAGGATACCTGGCACCCGGAAGCCGGCCGCATCGATCACGGCTCCTTCGTAGCGAGAGCCGCCATCGAAGGACTAATCGACGTCAAGCATTCGATTCAGGTCGGCATCAGAACGCATGCTCCCGCGACGCACGGCATCGAGATTGTCGACGGCAACCAGCTTGAGACGCTCGGCGTGACCGGCGTTGTGAAAAAGATTCTGAAGCGGGTAGGAAAGCGGAAGGCGTATCTCACCTTCGACATCGACGCGCTCGATCCGGCATTCGCGCCGGGCACCGGCACACCGGTAGCGGGCGGGCTTTCGAGCCGCGAAGCGCTGATGATTTTGCAGGCGCTCGCGCCGGTAGATTTCGTGGGCTTCGACGTCATGGAAGTGTCGCCGCCCTATGACCAGTCCGAGGTAACTGCCATCGCGGCCGCGCATATCGCCATGCACTTTGTGTGCCTTGTGGCGCAGCGCCGGGGAACCAAATAGCGCGGACGGCGGTTTACTGGCTTGTCTTTCATTCCAGTCTTTCTTCGCCCGTCCATTTCAGGTAAGTGGCTTCCTTCACTTCAGGAGCAGGGCAAATGAGCGCCACCAAAACGCGGATCGCGATCCTTGGCGCGTCGGGTTACACCGGCGCCGAGCTGGTGCGCCTGCTGCTCCGTCATCCGAACGCGGAAATCGTGGCGCTCACCGCCGACCGCAAGGCCGGCAAGACCATGGCGAGCGTGTTCCCGCATTTCCACGGCGTGGAATTACCAAAGCTGATTACGATCGAAGAACTCGATCCTGCTGCGGCCGATCTCGTATTCTGCGCGCTCCCGCACGGCACCACGCAAAAGGTCATCAAGGACCTCCTGGAGAAGGCGCCGAAGCTCAAAGTCGTCGATCTCTCGGCCGACTTCCGCATCCGCGATCCGCTGGCCTACGAGAAGTGGTACGGCCACGCGCATCAGGCGGTGGAGCTACAGAAGGAAGCCGTCTACGGTCTCGTCGAAATCTATCGCGACGAGATCAAGAATGCGCGGCTGGTCGCAAACCCCGGCTGCTACACCTCGACCTCGATCCTCGCGATGGTGCCGCTGATCGAAGCGGGCGCGATCGAGACCGATGTCATCGTGATCGACTCCAAGTCCGGCATGACCGGCGCGGGGCGCTCCGCGAAAGAGGAGATGCTGTTCTCGGAAGTCTCCGAGGGCATCCATGCCTATGGCGTCGGTGGGCACCGGCACATGGCCGAACTCGATCAGGAATTTTCAGATGCGGCGAGCAGGCCCGTGGTGCCGAGCTTCACCGCCCATCTGATCCCGATGAATCGCGGTATCTATGCGACGCACTACGTGAAGATGAACGGCTCGACGAGCGCGGAGCAGTTGCATCGTATCCTCGCCGACTTTTACGCCGGTCAGCCCTTCGTGCGCGTGCTGGAATTCGGCATGGTGCCGCAGTCGCGGCATGTGCGCGGCTCGAACATGACCTTCATCGGCGTGGTGGCGGATCGCAGGCCCGGAACGGCGATCGTGATCTCGACGCTCGACAATCTCGTGAAGGGCGCGTCGGGCCAGGCCGTGCAGAACATGAACGTCATGCTCGGCCTGCCGGAGACGACCGGCCTCGATCAGATCGCGCTGTTTCCGTAACTCAGCGATTGAGCCAGGCGAGGATCGTGCGGCTCACGGCCTCGGCTGCGTCCTGCTGCACGAAATGTCCGGCGCCCGGAATGGTCGCGAGCGTGAAGTCCTGCTCGACGAGATCCCATACGCCGTTCAGTCCTTCGGAAAGCAGGGCCTTGTCTTCCATGCCGTGGATCAGGAGCGTCGGCGCTTTCACCTTCGGCGGCGGCGCGGCAGGCGCGACATAAGGCGGCGCAGGATAATTCGCCTGATAGTAATGCAGCATCGCCTGCGGATCGGAGCGCTGCATCGCGGCGAGATGCAGCTTGCGTGCTTCCGGGTCCGTCACCCAGGCGCCGAGCCGCTCCAGTGAAATCTTCTTGTAGAATTCCGGGTCCTGGAAATTGCGCGCGTATTGCGAGTTCTTTTCCTGCTCGGGGTTTTCGGCGAGTTGCCTAGCAAGCGTCCACGGATGCGGCATGTTCAGGACGATCAGCCGCTCGGTGATGTCGGGCCTGCGCATGCCGACGTTCCAGGCGGTGGCGCCGCCCCAGTCGTGACCGATGATGGTGGCTTTCGCAGCGCCTTCCGCCGCGACCACCGCCGCGCAGTCGGAAACGAGCTTGCGCATGGCGTAGCTCTCGACGCCCTTCGGCTTGTCCGAGAGATTGTAGCCACGCATGTCGAGCGCGCAGACGCGGAACTGCTTCGAGAGCGCATCCATCTGGTGACGCCACGACATCCAGTAATCCGGAAAGCCGTGCATCATGACAACGAGCGGCCCTTTGCCGAGCGCGGCGTAATGAATCTTCACGCCTTCGTTGTCGGCGTACTTGTGCTCGACGCGGCCATTGATCGAGAGCAGCGGGTCGGGGCTGATCGCACCCTTGCCGGAAATCAGGTCGAGCAGAGGATCGCTCATTGCAGCACGGCCATGCCGAGCGATTCCGCGATCAGGGCAGGGCGCTCCTGTCCTTCGATCTCGACCGTCACCTCGTATTTGAAGAGCAGTTCCTTCGGCGAGCGCTGGGTGACGTCCACGAGCTTGTAGTGGCCGCGCACCCGCGAGCCTGCGCGAACCGGACTTAGGAAACGCACCTTATCGAGCCCGTAGTTGATGCCCATCGCGCGGTTGGCGATTGCGGGCAGCGCGTCGTAGCCCATCGGCGCCAAAAGCGAGAGCGTCAGAAAGCCGTGCGCGATCGTACCGCCGAACGGCGTTTCCTTTTTCGCGCGCTCCACATCGACATGGATGAATTGATGATCCTCGGTGGCGTGCGCGAATTCGTCGATCCGTTTCTGATCGACCGTGAACCACTTCGAGGTGCCGATGTTCTGGCCGACACGGCCCTTGATCTGATCGGCGGTGAGCGTTTCCTTGGTCGTCGCGTTCATGTCGCGAACTCTCCTGTTATTGCAGCTTGAAGGTTTGCTTGAGGAAGGCGGCTACCTGCTTGGTGGCGGCGGCGGTTGCCGCCGCATTGTAGGCGACCGTGGTGCCCCGCTCGATGCATGCATCCTTGGAGGAAAACGGCTTGCCGGTCGTCTTGTTCACCACCGCACCTTCCGACTTTTCTTCCAGCACGCATTTGCGGCCGGTCAGCGCCTGCGGAAGATGCATGGGCTTGACGATCCTCGGATTGTCGAACGCATGATGTGCGCCCTGGAGTTCCGAAAGCGAAGCATCGACGCCGGCCGCCTTCAGCCGGGCAACGTAGTCCTTGCATTGTGACATCAGCGTATAGTCGTCGGCGGTCCCGTGAAAGAGCCGCAGCGGCACTTTGCCGATCTTGGTGTCGTCGATGTATTGCGCATTGCAGCTTGCATAGAACGGAATGTGTGCTGCGAATTTCGCGCTCTTGTCGAGATACTTCTCCTGAAAGCGCGAAAGGCTCGAGTAGAGCGCGGCCATGCCGCCCTTCGAGAAGCCCATGACCGCGATGCGATCCGGATCGACGGCGGGGTGCTTCGAGAGAGTTTCAAGCGCGCGATAGACGTCGATCACCATCGCGAAATTGGAAACCAGCGACTGGTCGGTGATGGTGTTCTTCACGCCGCGCCCGGTGAAGGAGTCCATCGCGAAGGTCGCGATCCCGAGCTTGTTCAGCTCGGCGACCCAGTAGTGAATGTTGGCGCCGAGACCGCCTGAACCGTGCACGAGCAGCACGACGGGGGCCTTGCCCTTGACCGAGCCGGGGATGCGAAGCTCGCCGCTGATCGTGGCGGGTTTGCCGTCCTTCTTGCCGAGCAGAACGTCGCTGTTCGTGGGAGACTGTGTGGCGATTTCGATTTTTTCGACTTTGACGTTTTGTGCCAAGGCGGTGGCCGAGACCGACACGGCAAAACAACAGATAACAACGGCGGATAAAATTGATTTCAACATTGGCGTCCCCCGGGGATCAGACGAGCCTAGCAACGAATTCGCCCGGGGTGTATCGGGTGGGCTCAGGGCGGGATTTACCGTGCCGCAGGGCGAAATGAACGAAGTCGAGCGTCTTTCCAACGGGAACTATCTGGAATCGATCCGGGCACATGCTGTGTTCCAGGTCCCCTGCGATTGCCGGGAGCAGGACGGCGTCCTGCTCGTCGCGGGGGCAAGCGATTTTCCCGGCGGCTATTGGAACGCGGCGGCACGAACGCGCCTCGACATCCCGCCGGGTGTTCTGTTCGATGCCGCGCGCGAATTCTTCCGCTCGAAAAGACGCGGCTATTCGATTTCGGCAATCGAAAAGCAGGACGCCGACCTCGAGAAACTCCTGCGTGAAAAGAAATTCGAAAGCCGCTTCGAAATCCCATGCATGTCGGTCACGACACCGTTGCCGATGCCGAAATCCGCAGACGGCATCCGCGTCGAGACGTTCTCGACGCAGAAGCATCTCGATGACTTCATCGAAGTCAGCGTGCTTTCCTATGCGCTGCTAGGGCTACCCGAAGTCCATACGCGTGCGATGTTCACGAGCCCGCAGGCATTGCTCGGCCGAAACATTCTCGGCGTGATCGCTTATCGCGGCGAGGAGCCGCTTGCGACCGGCTTCGCCCTGATGAGCGAGGGCTGCGGCGGTCTCTACTGGATCGGCACGCGTCCGAATGGACAGCGCATGGGCCTCGGCGCACTGATGACGGTGCTGACCACGAACATGGCGTTTGAAGCGGGTGCGAAAGTGGTCACGTTGCAGGCGAGCAAGTTCGGCGAGCCGGTTTATCAGCGGCTCGGCTTCGAGACGTACGACGTGC
>JAGXQU010000007.1 GCA_018335895.1 Hyphomicrobiales bacterium
CGTCCGCCGGTCTGGGTCGAGACCTCGCCGGTCGGCTCGACCAGCTCGGTGCCTTCCACGAGCCGCCTGAAGTTTTGCTTGTGCAGATGGCGCCCCACGATGGCTTCTACAGTGCGCTGCAATTCGGTGAGCGTGAAATCGTCCTGCATGAGTTCGAACACCACAGGGCGATATTTCAGCTTCGCACGCAGCCGCGAGATCGCGGTCGCGAGAATCCGCCGGTGATCGAATTGCATGGGTTCGCCGAGCGTCTCTGATTTTCCGCGCGCAAGTGCATGCGCGCGTCCGTCCCGCAACGATTCCTCGATCAGTCCCGCGGAGTAGAGCAGTTCGTAGCGTTCGAGCACGCGCTCCTCGTCCCAGTGCGCGCCCTCGCCGAAGGAAAGCCGGATACGCTCGCGCGGGCTGAACTCCGCACCCGGTGCGGGTTTTGCGACTTTCGCCCAGGCATTCAGCGCGGGCAGGATCGCGGCGTCCAGAATTTTCGGCCGGCCGTCACGCCAGTCTTCCCACGGAAAGAATTTGTACCAGGGCTCGAACCGTGCGCCGTGCGATTTCATCGCCCGCGCGATGGCGACCCGCGTGAGTGCGAGATAGCCGACGGACACGACATGAGGCGCAGTGTCTCCGGCCTGCGCGTGCCTTCCGCGGTCGCCGAAGGTGTAGAGTTGCTCGACATAGCCGACCTCAAGCGCGGTCTGTTCGGAGACGAAGCGGCGAAGGCCGATCTCGAAGGTGCGGTGTGCGAGCGGATCGAATGGCCCCGAAGGCAGGCCGACAGTTCCGTCCATGCCGGAGACGAGGATCAGCGGCGTGTCGGCGTCGATCGCGACGATGGCAGCCGCAAGACCGA
This sequence comes from Hyphomicrobiales bacterium, assembly GCA_018335895.1. GTDB lineage: Bacteria > Pseudomonadota > Alphaproteobacteria > Rhizobiales > Xanthobacteraceae. The sequence goes on from JAGXQU010000007.1 coordinate 854, forward strand.
TTTCAATCGCGGTTCGCGGGTGCTGCTCGTTCGCCATTTCCTCAGCGTATCATGACTCAGACTTTGATGACGAAAGGCTCAGCTTCCTCGATCCAGGCGCTGCCGAACTCGCCTTTGCCTATGGCACGCACGGCTTCGACCATGCGGCCCTGACGGCCCAGGAGCTTGTCCCCGAACCGCACGATGCGCGGATTCGGCTGCGCCGTGACGGAAGCATTGCGGATCGCGCGTGCGATCTCAGCTTCGTTGCGTTCCGGCTGGATCGCGCAGGCCGTGATGAAAGCCGCGGCCGTAGAGCGGCTGATGCCTGCGAAGCAATGCACCACAATCGGCTTGGCTCGCTGCCAGCGCTGCACGAACTCGAGCAATTCCGCGACGTGGTTCTCCGCGGGTGCGATCATGCCGTCGAGTTCGTCTTCGATGTCGTCGATCGAAAGAATGAGATGATTCTCTTCACGGATGCGTTGCGGCCGCGTCACGCGCGTCGTGTCGCGGATGAGCGTGACCACATGCTCCGCGCCGGTCTCCTCGACAACGCCATGCAAACGGGAAAGCGAGCAAACGTGAATCATTTTGCGTCCGAAAGTTCCTTGAAGCGGGCGAGAAACCGCTTCTCTGCGGTCTCCGCGTTCCAGGGCGTGAGGTAGCGCTTCTCCGAAGGCGCGTCGAGGCCCGGCGGCGTTCCGAAGAATTTCCGCGCTTCAGCGTCCTTGAAGCCGGCCAGCTTGGTCGCTTCGAGGAAGGCGGCGTGGCGATCCGCCTTCTTCACATGGTCCACGAGTTCCGTCGGCCAGCGCGCGGGCAGCCCGAAGCGGAGCGACACGGCGTGCAGCAGGCGGTTCTCGACCGCCTTGTAGTCGCTTTTCAGCACCGCCTTGAACGGGCTGATGAGATCGCCGACCACGTATTCCGGCGCGTCGTGCAGAAGCACCGCAAGCCGCCACGTGCGGTCGAGGTTCGCGGAAATTTTCCTCGATACCGCCTCGACCAGCAAAGAGTGCTGCGCGACCGAGAAGATATGTGGGCCGGTGGTCTGCCCGTTCCAGCGCGCCACCCGCGCGAGCCCGTGCGCGATGTCCTCGATTTCGATGTCGAGCGGCGAGGGGTCGAGCAGATCGAGCCTGCGACCCGACAGCATGCGCTGCCAGGCGCGCGGCGCAGCGGTGCGCACGGATGAAGAAGCGCGCGGCGCAGCCGGACGCTTCAAAGCAGAAGCGCGCGCGCCAGTCTTCGTCACCTCGACAATTCCTTGTGCCGGTAACAGCTCGTCAGATGATCGTTGACCATGCCGGTCGCCTGCATGAAGGCGTAAACGATGGTCGGCCCGCAGAAATTGAATCCGCGCGTTTTGAGTTCCTTGGACATGGCCTGCGAGACCGGCGTCTCGGCCTTGATGCCCTTGCGCGAGGCGATCTTGTTGATCTTCGGTATGCCGTCCACGAAATCCCAGAGCAGCTTGGAAAAGCCCGGCCCCTTTTCCTGAATGTCGAGCCACGCCCGCGCCGACTGCCGCGCTCCCCAGATTTTCATCTTGTTTCTGACGATGCCTTCGTCCTTCATCAGCGCGTTCAACTTTTTCGTATCGTAGCGCGCGATCTTCTCCGGATTGAAGTTGTCGAAGGCTTTGCGGAAGTTGTCGCGCTTGCGCAGGATCGTGATCCAGGAAAGTCCGGCCTGAAATCCGTCGAGGATCAGTTTCTCGAACAGCGCGCGGTCGTCGTATTCCGGAACGCCCCATTCGGTGTCGTGGTAGTGGACGTAGAGCGGGTCGGCGCCGCACCAGAAGCAGCGTTTCTTTCCGTCGGCGTGAACGATTCTTTTCATTGAGCGATTATGCGCCGAAATCCGGTTCGCCCGGAAACTTAAAACTTGCCCATGCTGGCTTCTGCAAAGAAATTTCGATGCCGCCCGCGGTGATCTTCTCGCCCTTCGCGAGCGCGTCGTGCACGCGGTCGAGCCGCACCATGGCAAGGCCCTTGCCGTTGGCGCCATAGCCCATGTGGCCTACTGGCTTGCCGCCTGCCTTCACATCGACGCCGGGGAATGGCGCGGTGTCGAAAGTGGCCTGCACAACGCGCGTCCGCGGCGTCGTCTTGCGCTCCATGCGCGAGACCACTTCCTGCCCGATGAAACAGCCCTTCTTGAAGTCGACGCCGTTGAGCTGATCCATATTGGTTTCATGCGGGAAGGCGTCGCTGTAGGTGAAGTCCTTGCCGCCCTCGGGAACGCCGAGCGTAACCCGCTTGTTCTGGTACGAGTCCGGATCGGCAATCCTGAATCCCGCGCCTTCGAGATCCGCTTTCGCTTCCGCTGCCGGAAGTATGATGCGCTGTCCGAGTGCAGCAAGGCGCGGATCGTCGAACACGATGCCGAGTTCTGCGGTCGCCTCGCCTTCGACGATCGCGGCGACCGCGAGATCGGGCCGTTCCTCGATCGAGGCCGCCGCGCGAAGCTTGTAGAAGTTGAGCTTCTTCAAGATGTCGTCGGCGAGTGCCTTCGGTGCGTCGATCAGGAATCCGCCGCCGTCTTCTTCCGCGACACCCACGATGAAAAAGTCCGCGACGATCTTGCCTTGCGGGGTCAGGAGGGCCGCGAACCGCGCCTGGTCGGCTTGCAGCGAATGGACATCGTTCGTGACGACATTGTCGAGGAACTGCCGCGCGTCGGCGCCGGTTACCCGCAGGACTGCCCGTTCGTCGAGGATTGCCGCCTGCATGTTCTGATCTCTCACCGATTCCGGTTGATGCGGCAGGAAAGACCGCTTGCAAAGTATTTCACCGACAAGTAATCCCGCTTTGGGGGACCGGCAAGGCCGGTCCAGAACGCGGGGCCGGATGGCCGAAACCTACGATCTCGTTCTTTCCGGCGCGACCGTCGTAAACCACGATGGCACGGCCGTCCGCGATATCGGCATTCGCGACGGCAAAATCGCAGCTCTCGGCAGCATCCCGGCGGGTTCCACCCGCGAGACGTGGCATTGCGCGGGGCTCCATATTCTTCCCGGGGTCATCGACACGCAGGTTCATTTCCGCGAACCGGGCATGACTCACAAGGAAGATCTGGAAAGCGGCTCGCGTTCGGCGGTCATGGGCGGCGTCACCGCCGTCTTTGAAATGCCGAATACCGATCCGCTCACGATCGACGGCGTGAATTTCGCCGACAAGATCGGCCGCGCGATCGGGCGGATGCACTGCGACTTCGCATTCTTCATCGGCGGCACCGCGGAAAACTCGGGGCAGGTCGCCGAGTACGAGCAGCTTCCCGGCTGCGCGGGCATCAAGGTGTTCATGGGCTCTTCGACCGGAAAACTCCTGATCCCGGACGACACCGGTCTTCGCGCGATCCTCCAAAACATCCGCCGCCGTGCGTCGTTTCATGCCGAGGACGAGCCGCGTCTGAACGAACGCAAGGGCGAGCGCATCGAAGGAGATCCGCGCTCGCATCCGGTCTGGCGCGATCCGGTCGCGGCACTGCTCGCGACGACGCGTCTCGTAACTCTCGCGCGCGAAACCGGCGCGCGTGTGCATGTGCTGCACATCTCAACCGCCGAGGAAATCGATTTCCTCGCGCAGCACAAGGATGTCGCAACCGTCGAAGTGACGCCGCATCATCTGACACTGGTCGCCCCCGAATGTTACGAACGGCTCGGCACGAAAGCGCAGATGAATCCGCCAGTGCGCGACGCGCGTCACCGTGACGTGATCTGGCGTGGGGTCAGCGACGGCACCATCGATATTCTCGGCTCCGACCACGCGCCGCATACGCTGGAAGAAAAAGCGAAGACCTATCCTGCGAGCCCCTCGGGCATGACCGGTGTGCAGACGCTCGTTCCCATTATGCTCGACCATGTCAATGCGGGAAGGCTCACGCTCGAGCGCTTCGTCGATCTGTCGAGCCACGGCCCATCGCGCGTGTTCGGGATTGCGAACAAGGGCCGCATCGCCGCCGGATATGACGCCGACTTCACGGTGGTCGATCTCAAACGCCGTGAGACCATTACCAACCAGTGGGTCGCCTCGAAAGTGGGGTGGACGCCATACGACGGCATGAAGGTGACAGGCTGGCCGGTCGGCACGATCGTTCGCGGCAGGATCGTCATGCGCGACAATCAACTGCTCGCGAAAGGGCAGGGGCAGCCGGTGCACTTCCTCGAGGCGCTGCCGAAGGGCGTTTAGTCGCCCGCCACGAAAAACATCCAGCGCCCGTCCGGCGCAATACCGGCACGGAAGAAGTTATACGAGCCGAATTTCTGCATCTCGCGAAAATCATAGGCCGTGACCAGCCGGAACAGTTCGACGCGCTGCGCGGGAGTGAGCTTTTCGAGATTGATCGCGTGGAAATAGGGCCACACGAACATCTCTTGCGCGCCGCCTTTGTCGAGATGCACGAACGGCATTTCCAGAATTTCGACGAGCATTGCGAGCGCTTCGATGCCGTCGCTGTCCTTGAAAGTCCGCTTCCAGAAATCCACGGCGTCGGTATCGCCGCCGAACGAGATCGCGGTTTCATCGGTTTTCACGAGTGCCGCGGCCTTCGCGAGATCGCCGCTTCGGGCCGCCGCCAGGATTTCTTCTCGCTTCTTCCGTACCGGTTCGGGCAGGCGCGAAAGATCGCGGACGATCTCGGCCGCAGTACCCTTCTTTTTATCGTTGCGGATAGTCTCCGACTTCACTTTGTTCTGGGCGGCCGCAGGCACGGCTACGACGGCCGCCGCGACGAACAAGCAACACAGCGAGTGAAGCGAAGATTTCATGACAGCCCGCAGGAAAGAGTCGGTGCCACCTTAGCGCGGCGCGACACCTCGCGGCGCAAAAAATTACTGGCGGTTGGCCGCGATCGTGAACTCGCCCTGGCGGATGCGGTCGCTCAGGCCTTCGGCATATTGGGCGACCGCCTCTTCGCCGTAGGTCGAAACCAGTTCGTTGATCGCCGTAAAAAGCGCGACCTGCGCGAGGCAGTCGCCGTCGATGCCGTCGAGCCGCGCTTCTTCCCAGGCATCGTTCAGGTAGCCGAAGGCGGCGCGGCGCTCGTCTTCCGAGCGCGCTTCCGCGACTTTTCCGATTCTCAGAGGCAGGACGTTACGCAAAGCGAATTCCTCGCGGGTCTTGTGCCCGGCGTTGTTTACGGACCTTAACGGGGCGGCAGGGTTCCGTCGCCACGGACCTTTAAAGAAGGTTAACGCGGCAACCGGCTTTTGATTTCAATTGCTCTGGCGCCGCGCGATTTCGCCGGAAAGCCGGCTGCCTTCGTCCAGTAAGTGGCGGATCGCCGCTTGTGCCATCGGCGTGCAGGTTCTGTGCGCCCGTTCGTGAGTCGTGTAGCCGCGGTTGAAGCTCGTAACCAACCTTGCGCGCCGGTCTGCGGGCAACTCCGCAGCGTCGATCAGTTCCTGCATTTCGGCACGCCACTGCCCCTGTTCGGCTCCGCCGCAGAGCGGGCGCAGATAGTGAAGTGCGCCGAGGATTTCGGAGAGCCCGATCAGTCCGGCTTCGTAGGGCGCAGGACCACTTTGCTGCGCCTGCGCATTCGCTGCAGGAGCGCCAAGCAGGAAAAAAGTAAGGAGAAGGTAAGGCACGCGTTTCATCCTAGGCCGCGCCTATGCGCTCCTTCGCGGGCGGCTGCAATGAAGATTGCGGATTATGCTTACGCGGAAAGGAACAGCCGCTTCGCCTCAAGCGCATAGCTTTCGAGTTCGGGGGTCGTGTCGAGCTCCTCGATTTCCCCGATCTCGAACCAGCCGATCTCGCTCGCTTCGGGCCCGGCGGAAGGCTCGCCGGAAACGAGCCGTGCGGCGAAAACCGAAATGATGTAGCGGTGCTCTGCGAGACGCATTTCGCGCTCGCCTGCTTTTCCGAGAATTGCGATCCCGGCCGAGACTTCTTCGAGAACTTCGCGGATGACCGCCTGTTCAGGAGTTTCGCCGGCCTCAATCTTGCCGCCCGGAAAACTCCACTGGAGCGGCGGCTTGGCGCGCTTCGCAAGCAGCACTTTTCCGTCTTCGCGAAAGATCGCAGCCGAAGCGGCGAGAATGGTTCTTATGACTTCCTCCCGCCGGAAATTTTAGCGCGAAGCACCTTGCCGGGATTGAGAATGCCGTTCGGATCGAGCGTCTTCTTGATCGCGTGCATCACCGATAGCGCGACCGGATCTTTGGCTTTCGCGAGCAGGTCGCGCTTGAGCAGACCGATGCCGTGTTCGGCGGAAATCGAACCCTCGTATTTCGCGACGATCGCATGTACCGCATCGTTCACCGCTTCCCATTTCGCGATGAATGCCGCCTTGTCCGCGCCGACCGGCTGACTCACGTTGTAGTGCAGATTGCCGTCGCCGAGATGACCGAAGGCGACGACCCGCGCGCCCGGGATCATCCGCTCGACCTTTGCGGTCGCCTCCTTCACGAAAGCGGGCACGGACGAGACTGGCACCGAGATGTCGTGCTTGATCGATCCGCCCTCGGGCTTCTGCACGTCGGACATACCGGTGCGCAGCTTCCAGAGCATGTTCCGCTGCTCGTTGGTTTCCGCGATGGTGGCGTCGATGACGAGTTCTTTCTCCATGCCGTTCGCCAGCAGCGACTCCAGCAGTTCGCGCGTGCGCGTCTCGTCATCGCCGAAAATTTCCGCGAGCACATACCACGGATGAGGCGAGGAGAGCGGATCGCGCGCGCCGGGTAGATGCCGAAGATCGAATTCTAGCGCGATGCGCGGCATCAGCTCGAAGCTCGTCAGCGCGGTGCCTGCACGCGCGAGCGCGAGATTGAGGAGCGCGAGTGCCGCCTCCGGCGACGGCACGCCGATCCATGCGGTCGAGATCGCGCGCGGCGCGGGAAAGAGTTTTAGCACCGCCGCGGTGATGATGCCGAGCGTACCTTCCGCGCCCATGAAGAGATGGCGCAGGTCATAGCCGGTGTTGTCTTTCTTCAGCTTGCGCAGCCCGCGCAAGACTTTCCCGCCTGCAAGCACGACTTCGAGCCCGAGCACGAGGTCGCGCGCGTTACCGTAGGCGAGCACCTGCGTGCCGCCTGCATTGGTCGAAAGATTGCCGCCTATGGTGCAGGAGCCTTCCGCCCCTAAAGACAGCGGGAACAGGCGCCGCGCGTTGGCCGCCGCTTCTTGCGCATTCTGCAGGATCACGCCGCTCTCGACGGTCATCGTATTCGCGTCGGCGTCGACCTCGCGGATTTTGTTCATGCGCGCGGTGGAAACGACGATCGCGTTCTTGTCGAACGGCGTCTGTCCGCCGACGAGGCCGGTGTTGCCGCCCTGTGGCACGATCATGGTTTTCGTCTTGTCCGCGAGCGCGAGAATTTTCGCGACCTCTTCCGTGTTCGCGGGCCTCAAGACCATCGCGGCCTTGCCACGATAGAGATCGCGCTGTTCGCGCAGAAACGGCTCCATCTCGCCGCCGCGCACGGCATTCTTCTCGCCGACGATTTTTGCGAAGCGCGGGAGCACCGCGTCGATGGAAGGCTTGGCGGTTTTCTTTTTCTTCTTCATTTCGGAGCGGCGGCGCGTGCGAGGCGATCCCGGATGGCTTCGCCCAAACCTTCGCCCGGAATCGGGACGACTGCAATTGCCTCCGCCCCGCTTGCATCGAGTTCGCGCAGGTATGCGTAGAGGCGGCTCGCGGCCTCGGTGAGATCGCCGCGCTCCGAAAGGTTCAGAATTTTTCGCGCTTTTTCTGCGGAGGTCGGCAGGCCGTTTCCGAATGCGAGCAGCGCCTCTCCCGGATGGACTTCACGTGCATCGAGCCGCAGCCGCGCCCGCGGCGCATAATGCGAGGCCATCATGCCCGGCGCCGAGACTTCGTTCTTGCTGGCGCTCGCGAGCGGCCCGGTGATTGTCTCTATTTCGCCACGCGCTATGCCGCCGCTGCGCAGCAGACGCGGTTTGTCGCCTGAGAAATCGATGATCGTGGACTCGATGCCGCCCTCGCTCGCACCGCCGTCGAGGATAAGATCAATCCGGCCTGCAAGATCGTCGGCGACATGCTGCGCCGTGGTCGGTGAAACATGGCCGGAGCGGTTCGCGCTCGGCGCGACGACAGGAAAATCGACATTGGCAAGAAGTTCGCGGGCAGCCGGATGCGATGGCACGCGGATCGCGACCGTATCGAGGCCCGCCCGCGCAAGTTCGCAGACCGCCGCGCTGCCGCGCGTCTTCACGACGATCGTAAGCGGCCCCGGCCAGAATTTCTTGGCAAGCGTCAGCGCATCTTCGGTAAACGCGCCGAGCCGTTCAGCGGCGGCAAGATCGGACACATGCGCGATCAGCGGATTGAACGAAGGGCGTCCCTTTGCGGCATAAAGTGCCGCCACCGCGCGCGGGTCGCCGGCTCTGGCCCCGAGGCCGTAGACCGTCTCGGTCGGGAAGGCCACGAGTCCACCGGCACGAAGCACATCCGCGGCGCGTGCGATTGCCGCAGCGTCCGCTCGCAGGATTCGCATCTGTCGGTCTGTCCAGTCGCTGCTCACGTTGACGGGTCCGGCGGCCTTGGCCACTGTAATTCTCAAAGAGGGGCCGGTATGGCCTCAGGCCGCGCGAAGCTCAAGCGCCGCCTTTGAATCAGCGGGAGTAAGACATGACCTATCGCGCGCCGGTTTCCGAGACGCTGTTTTTCTTGGAGCATTGCACGGCCTTGAACCGGATCGCTGGCAAGGGCGCGCAGGCTGACCTCTCGCTCGATCTCGTGCAGTCGGTTCTGGAAGAGGCCGGGAAATTTGCATCCGAGCGGCTCGCGCCGCTGAACCGGCAGGCCGACCAGATCGGCTCCAAGCTCGTGGACGGCAAGGTCGTGACGCCGCCGGGCTGGAAAGAAGCCTATCGCGACTGGATCGCGGGCGGCTGGAACGGTCTCGCGAGTTCGGTGCACTTCGGCGGGCAGGATTTGCCCGCGATGGTCAATATGGCCGCCTTCGAATTCTGGAGTTCGGCCGCGATGTCGTTCGGACTGTGCCCGCTGCTCACGATGGCCGCGGTCGATGCCGTTGAAGTGCATGGCTCGAGAGAATTGAAAGACAAGTATCTGGCCAAGATGGTGAGTGGCGAGTGGACCGGCTCTATGCAACTGACCGAGCCGCAGTCGGGCTCCGATCTTGCGAACTTGCGCACCAAGGCTGTGCCGCAGGGCGACGGCACCTACAAAATTTCCGGCACCAAGATTTTCATCACCTACGGCGAGCACGACATGACGGATAATATCATCCACCTCGTGCTCGCGCGGCTGCCCGACGCGCCAGCCGGCACGAAGGGGATTTCGCTTTTTCTGGTGCCGAAGTTTTTCGTGAACGACGACGGTAGCCTCGGCAAGCGTAACGACGTGCGCTGCCAGTCGCTCGAGCACAAAATCGGCATTCATGCTTCGCCCACATGCGTGATGGTGCACGGCGATCAGGGCGGCTCGATCGGCTGGCTCATCGGCGAAGAGAATAAAGGCCTGAATTGCATGTTCACGATGATGAACCAGGCGCGCCTCGCGGTTGGCGTGCAGGGTGTCGCGATCGCGGAACGGGCGACGCAGCAGGCGCTGCAATTTTCGCGCGACCGCAAGCAGGGCAAGGCGCCCGGCTCGAAAGACTTGAGCCCGATCGGCGACCATCCGGATGTAAAGCGCATGCTGATGACGATGCGCGCACTCACCAATGCCTCGCGCGCCATCTGCCTGCGCACCGCCTCGGCGCTGGATCGCGCAAGCAATGCGACCGATGCGAACGAGAAGAAACAGGCGAACGAAGAAGCGAGCCTGCTGACCCCGATCGCCAAGTCGTTTTCGAGCGATGCCGGAAACGAGGTCGCTTCTCTCGGCGTGCAGGTGCATGGCGGCATGGGCTTCATCGAGGAAACCGGCGCTGCCCAGCACATGCGCGATGCCCGCATTCTGCCGATCTATGAGGGCACCAACGGGATTCAGGCGATCGATCTGGTCGGCCGCAAGATCGGCCAGAGCGGCGGCGAAACGCTGAAGCGCGTGATTGCCGAGTATCGCGACACGGCAAACGACGTCGCGAAGTCGAACGACCCCGCGTTCGGCAAGGCCGCGCAGCGTCTGAACGAAACGCTCGACGCGCTGGAGCGTGCCACGAAGTACATGTTCGAGGCACTGAACCGCGATCAGGCCGAGGCGCTTGCCGGCGCCACGCCCTATCAGAAACTGTTCGGCCTTGCCGCGGGCGGTTCTTATCTCGCGCAGGCGGCACTCGCCGAGCGGGTCGGCGGCGCGCCTGCGGGCCGCGTCGCCATTGCGCGGTTCTTTGCGGAGAATCTCTGCACGCAGGCAGGCGGCCTCGAGGCTACGATCACGGAAGGCGCTGCGTCCGTCGCGCACTCCGACGCGGCGCTAGTGGCTTAACTTTTCTTTCCCTCCCATGATGGGGAGGGAAGCTTGCGCCGCGATAGCGGTGCGAGCAGGGCGGGGTGATAGCGCCACACTTTTTGCCGACCCCCGGCTCGCGTTTCACGCTCGCCGCCCTCCTCGGAAGGGGGAGGGGAAAAAGCGGGCGATTGACGAACAGGAGAAATGAATGTCCTTATCCGGAAAAACCCTCTTCATCACCGGCGCGTCACGCGGCATCGGTCTTGCGATTGCGCTTAAGGCGGCGAAAGACGGCGCAAACATCGCAATCGCCGCGAAAACCGATACCCCGCATCCTAAGCTGCCGGGAACGATTCATTCCGCCGCCGAAGAAGTCGAGAAGGCGGGCGGCAAGGCGCTGCCGCTCGTGGTCGACGTGCGCGACGAGGTGAACGTCAACGAGGCGATCAAAAAAACTGCAGACAAATTCGGTGGCATCGACATCGTCATCAATAACGCGAGTGCGATCCAGTTGCTCCCGACCACGCAGCTCGACATGAAGCGCTTCGACCTGATGCACCAGATCAACGCGCGCGGCACCTTCGTGGTTTCGAAATTCGCGATCCCGTTCCTTGAGAAATCTAGGAACCCGCATATCCTGATGCTGTCGCCGCCCTTGGACATGCAGCAGAAGTGGTTCGCGCCACATACGGGCTATACGATGGCGAAATACGGCATGAGTCTTGTGGTGCTCGGCCTCTCCGGAGAACTCAAGTCGAAGGGGATTGCCGTGAACGCGCTCTGGCCGCGGACGACGATTGCGACCGCGGCGGTGAACAATCTTCTCGGCGGCGATGCGCTGATGCAGCGGAGCCGCACGCCGGACATTCTGGCCGACGCTGCGGTTCGCATCTTCGAGAAGCCGTCCCGCGAATTTTCGGGGAACTTTCTGATCGACGACAATTTTCTTGCGGGCGAGGGCGTCACCGATTTCGACAAGTATCGCGTGAACCCCGCTCAATCTTTGCAGATGGACTTCTTCGTTCCCGACAATATCCCGGCACCGCCGGGCGTGAGCTTGGCTCCGCTGAAGGCCGCGGGCTAAGATCGGGAATGACCACGCTCCTTCTCACGCATCCCTCCGCCCTCAATCACGACACCGGACTCGGCCACCCCGAGCGGCCGGATCGCATCCGTGCGCTGAACGAAGAGTTCGGCAAAGAGAAATACTCGATGCTCGCGCGGGAGGAAGCGCCATTGGCGCCGCTCGAAGCCGTAGGCCTCGCGCATCCGATGGAATACGCCGAGAAGCTCCGCGAAATCGTGCCCGCGCAGGGCGCAGTGCGCGTGGACGGCGACACCGTGCTTTCCGCAAAAAGCTGGGAGCCGATCATGCGCGCCGTCGGCGGCGCTATCTATGCGGTGGATGAAGTCTTCGCAAAAAAAGCGAGCAACGCTTTTGTCGCGATGCGTCCGCCCGGACACCATTGCGAAACCGCGACCCCGATGGGCTTCTGCTTCTTCAACAATGCGGCGATCGCGGCCCGCCACGCACAGAAGAACCACGGCGCCGAGCGTGTCGCGATCATCGACTTTGACGTGCACCACGGCAACGGCACGCAGGATATTTTTTGGGCCGACCCAAGCGTACTTTATTCCTCGACGCACCAGATGCCGCTTTATCCCGGCACCGGCGCGAAAAGCGAAACGGGTGCTGCGAACACCATCGTGAATGCGCCGCTCTCGTCGGGAGACGGCGGCGCGCAGTTCAAGGAAGCGTTCGAAACCGTCATCCTGCCGCGTATCAATAACTTCCAGCCGGACCTCCTGGTGATCTCCGCGGGCTTCGACGCGCACAGGAACGATCCGCTGGCGAGCCTCAACCTCGTCGAGGAGGATTTCGCCTGGGTCACCGGCAAGCTCATGGACCTTGCCGACAAGCACGCGAACGGTAGGGTCGTATCGCTGCTCGAAGGCGGCTATGATCTGGAAGGACTCGCACGCTCAGCCGGCGCGCATGTCCGCACCCTGATGCGCGCCTGAGCGGAATTCGACAGATGGCAAAAGACACCAAAGACGCAAACGGCGATGTCGCCGCGATGCCCTTCGAGAAGGCGCTCGCCGAGCTCGAGCAGATCGTGCAGAAGCTCGAGAGCGGCAACGTGCCGCTAGAGGATTCCCTCAAGATTTACGAGCGCGGCGAGGCGCTGAAGAAGCGCTGCGACGCGCTTTTGAAAGATGCAGAGGCGCGGGTCGATAAAATCGCGCTCGACGCCAAGGGCAAACCTACCGGTTCCACGCCGCTTGATCAGGATTAAGCGGAAAGAGAAGGCTGGCCAAAGGCATGCCCTGCGGCGTTCGTTGCCTTGTATAAGCCCCGAAAAATGCTGATATTTCGTCCGCAATGACCGAAGTTCCGCACTCCCGCACGCCGCTGCTCGATACCGTGAATGCGCCGGAGCACATCCGTGCGCTGCCGGAGTCGAACCTCCGCCAGCTTGCCGACGAGCTTCGCTACGAGACTGTGAATGCGGTGTCGGTCACGGGCGGCCATCTCGGCGCGGGGCTTGGCGTCGTCGAACTGACGGTGGCCCTGCATTATGTCTTCGACACACCGCACGACCGCCTGATCTGGGACGTCGGCCATCAGGCCTATCCGCATAAAATCGTTACCGGCCGCCGCGACCGTATCCGCACGCTCAGGATGGGCGGCGGCCTGTCGGGTTTCACAAAGCGGGCCGAGAGCGAATACGACACCTTCGGCGCGGGCCATGCATCGACGTCGATTTCGGCCGGCCTCGGCATGGCGATCGCCCGCGACCTGAAGGGCGAGAGCCGCAACATTGTCTGCGTGATCGGCGACGGCGCAATGTCCGCGGGCATGGCCTATGAGGCGATGAACAATGCGGGCGCTGCGGGCAGCCGCTTGATCGTGGTGCTCAACGACAACGACATGTCGATTGCCCCGCCGGTCGGCGCGATGTCGGCTTATTTCTCGCGCCTGATTTCGGGCCGCACATATAACGCGCTTCGCACGACCGGAAAAAAAGTCACTGCCAAGCTCCCCAAACGCATCGACGACCTGATCACGCGCGGCATCGAGCACTGGCGCGGCTATATCACCGGCGGCACGCTGTTCGAGGAACTCGGCTTCAGTTACATCGGCCCGATTGACGGCCACAACCTCGACCATCTCTTGCCCGTCCTGAAGAACGTGCGCGACAACGAGCCGGGTCCCGTACTCGTCCATGTCGTCACGCAGAAGGGCAAGGGCTACGCGCCCGCCGAAGCCTCCGACGACAAGTATCATGGCGTCGTGAAATTCGATGTTGCAACCGGTGCGCAGGCGAAAGCAAAAGCAGGCGCTCCCTCCTACACGAAAGTTTTTGCCGAAAGCCTCGTCAAGGAAGCGAGGAAGGACGACAAGATCGTTGCGATCACGGCGGCGATGCCGTCGGGCACCGGCCTCGACATTTTCGCGAAAGAGTTCCCGCACCGTACCTTCGACGTCGGCATCGCCGAGCAGCATGCCGTAACCTTCGCGGCGGGTCTCGCGACCGAAGGCCTGAAGCCCTTCGCCGCGATCTACTCGACCTTCCTCCAGCGCGCCTACGATCAGGTCGTGCACGACGTCGCGATCCAGAAGCTGCCGGTGCGCTTTGGCATCGACCGTGCGGGGCTGGTCGGTGCGGATGGCGCGACGCATGCCGGCTCTTTCGACGTCGCCTATCTCGCCTGCCTGCCGGACATGGTGATCATGGCAGCCGCTGACGAAGCCGAACTCGTGCACATGGTCGCGACTTCCGCTGCCATCGGCGACCGGCCGTCGGCGTTCCGCTTCCCACGCGGCGAGGGCATCGGGATAGCGCTTCCCGCCGAAGGCAAGCCGCTTGAGATCGGCAAGGGCCGCATCGTCCGCGAAGGCACCAAGATTGCGCTGCTTTCCTTCGGTGCGCGCCTCGCCGAATGCCTGCGCGCGGCGGACGAACTCGCAGCCCTCGGCCTCTCGGCGACCGTCGCGGACGCCCGCTTCGTGAAGCCGCTCGACCGCGATCTCGCGTTGCGTCTCGCGCGCGAGCACGAAGTGCTGATCACCATCGAGGAAGGCTCGGTCGGCGGCTTCGGCAGCCACGTGCTCGAATTCCTCGCCCGCGAAGGCGCGCTCGACAACGGACTGAAGATCCGTCCGATGGTGCTTCCCGATATTTTCCAGGATCACGATTCGCCCGCGAAGATGTACGAGCAGGCGGGACTAGATGCGCGCGGCATCGTCGCCACCGCGCTTTCCGCGATCGGCAAGGACGAGTCGAGCCTCCTGCGTCCGCGCCGCGCGTAAACTGCCATGAAGAAATCCATGCGCGCCGATCAGTTGCTGGTCGCGCGCGGACTGTTCGAGAGCCGCGCGAAAGCGCAAGCCGCAATCGAGGCTGGCAACGTCTCTGCGGATGGCAAAGTCATCCGTAAGGTTTCGGAGCAGCTGAGCGAAGATGCGGAAATCGCCGCCACTCCGGCTCATCCTTATGTCTCGCGCGGCGCCCTGAAGCTCGAAGCCGCGTTGGATCACTTTAATATCGATCCGAAGGGAAAAATCTGCCTCGACATCGGCGCTTCCACGGGCGGTTTCACTGAAGTCATGCTCGCGCGGGGTGCCGCGAAAGTGTACGCCGTAGATACCGGTACGGATCAGTTGCATCCGCGCATCAAGGGCGATCCGCGTGTCGTCTCGCTCGAGCAGAGCGACATCCGCAAGCTAGAGGACGCGGAAATTCCGGACCACGCCCGCCTCATCGTGATCGACGTGAGTTTTATTTCGCTGGAGCACGTGATTCCGAAGGCGCTCCAGTTCGCGGCGCCCCATGCCGAGCTGGTCGCGCTCATCAAGCCGCAGTTCGAAGCCGGCCGTGAGCATCTGAAGAAAGGCATCGTGCGCGATGCCGAAGTGCATATGGCGGTTTGTCAGCGGGTAGAATTACTGGTCGGCAGGCAGGGCTGGCGGCTCCGCGGAACCATTCCGTCTCCGATTCCCGGCGGCGACGGCAACGCCGAGTTCCTGTTGTACGCAGAGCATTAGTCGCCTCATCCTTCGAGACGGCTGGCTGCGCGGGCCCCTTCAGGATGAGGGTAGCGTTGCGCACTTTCGCGCGTTCCGCCCCTTCAGCCGTCATTCATCCGTCGCGGAGCACATGGATAGAGGCCGAGCCTTTTAATCGCCGCAAGATGAGCTAGAAGTCCCGCCTCCCATGCACGGCATGAACCCCATATCCGCCGCCGGAACTCCGGCCGGCATCGGCCCTTGGCGCGTCGAGCTGACCGAGACGATCAGGCTCGCGCTGCCGATCGCGCTGACGCAGCTCGGCCAGGTCGCGATGATGACGACCGATCTCGCGCTCGTGGGCCGTCTCGGCGGCGATGCCATCGCGGCCGCAGCCCTTGCGCAGGTGATCCTGTTCACCGCTTTCGTGTTCGGCATGGGTCTGACGTCAGCGGTAGCTCCGCTTGCCGCGCAGTCCTTCGGCGCGCGCGAGCCGCGCATGGTGCGCCGTTCGTTGCGCGTCGGGCTCTGGGCCGCGACCATTCTCGGCATCCCGCTTTCCATCGGCCAGTTATGGGGCGAGGAACTCTTGCTTGCGCTCGGACAGGAACCGAAGGCGGCGGCGCTTGCGAACGAATATCTGATGGGTCTCGCATGGAGCCTGATTCCTGCATGGTGGTTCATCGCACTGCGCGGCTTCATGGGCGCGGTGAACCGGCCGGAGCCCGCGTTCTGGATTACGCTCGCGGCGGTGCCCGCGAATTTCATTCTTGCCTATGCGCTGGTCTTCGGTGCGTTCGGCGCGCCGCAACTCGGCATACTCGGCGCGGGTGTCGCGACCACGTTCGTCAACCTCGGCATGTGCGTGGCGGCGCTCTGGGTCTGCTATGCGCAAGCTCCCTTCAAGAAGTATAAGGTGCTCGGCGGCTTCTGGCGCTATGACGGCCATCTCATGAAGCAGCTCGTCGCCATCGGCACGCCGATGTCGCTGACCTTCCTGCTCGAATACGGACTGTTCGGCAGCGCCGGTCTCGTGGTCGGGCTGTTCGGCGCGAGCGCCTTGGCCGCGCATCAGATCGCACTCCAGATCGCCGCGATCCTGTTCATGATTCCTTTCGGCATCTCGCTCGCCGCAACCGTGCGCGTCGGGCAGGAGGCGGGGCGGAAAAATCCGCAAGGCGCGCGCCGCGCGGGTTTCGTGGCAATCGGCCTCGCGCTCGTTTTCATGACCGTCATGACGGTGCTGGTGGTGGCGCTCCGCGAGGTGCTGCCCGCGCTGTTCCTTGATGAGTCGATGAAGGACGCCGCGCAGATCGTTTCGATCGCATCCTGGCTGATCCTTCTCGGCGCGACCTTCTTCATCGCCGATGGCGTACAGACCGCGATGGCGGGTTCGCTGCGCGGCTTGAACGACACCAAGATTCCGATGCTGTTTGCGGCGATCAGCTTCTGGGTGATCGGCTTCGGCTCGCTCTGGCTGCTCGCGTTTCCGCTCGCGCTCGGTGTCACAGGGGTCTGGATCGGCTTCACCATCGGCCTGATCGTCTATTGCATCATGCTGGTGACGCGCTTCCATCTCCTGACCGCGCGCGGCTACATCCCCGAAGCGCCGCACGCCGAGCATCACTTCCCGAAGGCGAAGCCGCTTCCGGCGGAGTGAAATCGAAGCTATTGCTCGCCGTATGAGCGAGAAAGTCCGCATCGATTCCATCGGCAGGCAGGGCGACGGCGTTGCGGATACGCCGCAAGGCCGCGTGCATGTCGCCTATACGCTGCCCGGCGAGGACGTCGAAATTACGCGCGACGGCGATCGGGGCGCCCTGACCACTTTCGTCATGCCGCGCCCGAACCCGAACCGGATCGAGCCCGTCTGCCGGCATTTCACGCTTTGCGGCGGCTGCGCGCTCCAGCACTGGAAGGCCGAACCCTATCTCGCATGGAAGCGTCTTCAGGTCAGCGAGGCGCTTGCGCGTGCGGACGTGAAGGCCGAAGTGGCGGAAACGATCCCTGCACATGGAGAGGGAAGAACCCGTGCGGTGTTCCACGCTGGCCGCGGCGAGAAAAAGGAAGATCTCGGTTTCGCGATCCGGCGTTCGCACGAAGTCGTGCCGATCGAAGAATGCCCGGTGCTCGATCCGAAGCTCGAGGCGGCGCTTCCGGTCGCGCGCGAGCTTGCGAGGATGCTCGTGCCGATGCGAAAGCCGGTCGATCTCCATTTCACGATCGCGCAGCTCGGGTTCGATATCGATATTCGCGGCCCCGGCAAACTCGTCGCCGCGGTGGAATCCAAAGTAGTGCGGTTCGCGGCGGAAAAGAAAATCCTGCGAATTTCTCTTCATGGCGAGCCGCTGGCACAACTGGCGGCACCTTCGCGCCTGATCGGAGCCGTGCGCGTTCATTTTCCGCCCGCAGCTTTTTTCCAGGCGACGCAGGAAGGCGAGCGCGTGCTTGCGGAGAAAGTTCTGGAAGCCGCGGAGGGCGCGAAGTCCGCGGCGGATCTGTTTTCGGGCGTCGGCACCTTCGCACTTCGGCTTGCTTCGAAAACGAGGACTGCGGCCTTCGACAATCACGCGCCTTCGATCGCCGCGTTGCAGGCTGCCGCGAAATCGCCGGGCCTGAAGCCGGTGAGCGCATCGGCGCGGGATCTGTTCCGCTGGCCGCTGGTTGCAGACGAGCTACGGCATTTCGATTTCGTCGTGCTCGATCCGCCGCGTCAGGGCGCGGAAGCGCAGGTGCGCGAACTCGCAAAATCGAAGGTGAAGAAGATCGCTTATGTTTCCTGCGATGCCGATACTTTCGCCCGCGATGCGAGAGTGCTGATCGATGGCGGCTACAAGCTCGGTAAAGTCACGCCAGTCGATCAGTTCCGCTATTCGCCGCACGTGGAACTGGTCGCCGTCTTCTCAGCAAAGTAGTCGCCCCCGGTTACGCGGGGACGACAAGTTGACTAGTTCCCCCACCGCTGCATCCACATCTGCTCGCCGATCGTGCAGGAAACGCGCGGCGGCTTCGCCGCCGGGACTGCCCGCGCAATCGAAGGCGGTGTGATGCCGGAAACCTCGAGCACGAGTTTCTGCCGCACGGCGTTGATGAACTGGTCGCGGCTGCGCACAGGGATCACGAACGAGCCCGGCCCGCCGATCACACAGTCCTCGTAATAGACGTGCAGGTCGTTGATATCGAGCATGGACCCGGTCGGCGACTTCAGCTGCAGCGGCAGACCGTTGATGACGATGCCTTTGGCGACGATCTCGTCGCGCGTCGGCTCGATCAGCGGTCCCTGGTTGTTGGTGCCGTCTCCGGAAATGTCGATCACGCGGCGCGCGCCCTTGAACCCGCCATTGCCGAATTGCGCGGCGGAGAAAATCAGTCCTCCTGAAATAGAGGTGCGATAGGTCCGGCGCACCGGTGCTTCCGCGAGCCTTGCCGCGAAAGCTTCCGCCGCGGCCCTGCTGTCAATAAGCGTCCACGGCACCACGACGGTCTGTTCGTGTGTGCCGGCCCATTCGATATAGATTAGCGCTATCTTGCCGTAGGCGCCGCCGCGCAGCGCGTCGATGAATTCCTTGGAGCGGAGCGCGGTGATATAGCCCTCGCGCTGGAGCGCGAGTTCGTCGAAATCCATCGAGTAGGAAATATCGACCGCAAGCACGAGTTCGACATCGACTTGCGTCTGCGCGTCCGCGCGGGACGGCATCGCGAGCAGTGCTGCGAACGATGCCGCAAGGATAAGGCCGAAACGCATCGCCAGAATCCTCCGCCTGAAGGATTAGCCATGCAAAAGGTGGCACGAAACGGGCGGGCGCGGGAGAGGCTCTGGCTAGCCGTCCAGAGATTCGGTGGAGACGATTTCGATGCCAAAGCCGGCGAGGCCGACATAGGTGCGGGCGCGCGAGGCCAGCAGGCGGATCGAGGAAATGCCGAGATCGCGCAGAATCTGTGCGCCGACGCCGATTTCCCGCCACTGTTCCGCACGCTGCGCCTCGGTGGAATCGTCCTTCGCGCCGGGCTTTACCACCGGCACGCCCGCCGTGCCGTCGCGTAGATAGATCAGTACGCCGCGGCCTTCGGTTTTGAACCGTGCGAGCGCGTTGTGGATGACGGAGCCGCCGCCGATCACATCGCCGATCACGTCGGCGCGGTGCAGCCGCGCAACGATATTCTTCCCGTCGCCGATCTTGCCGTGCACGAAGGCAATGTGGTGCGTCTGGTCGAACGGCGTCGTAAAGGCATAGCCCGTGAGCGTTCCGATCTCGCTATGCACGGGAAACTCGGAGACCCGGGTTACGAGCTTTTCGCGCACCTGCCGGTAGGCGATGAGATCGGCGACCGAGACCTGCGCGAGCTTGTGCTTCTCGGCGAAGGCCGCGACCTGGCTCCCGCGCATCACCGTGCCGTCGTCGTTCACGAGCTCCGAGATGACGCCGACATGCGGCAGGTTGGCGAGCTTGCAGAGATCGACGCAGGCTTCTGTGTGGCCGGTACGCATCAAGACGCCGCCTTCGCGCGCGATCAGCGGGAAGATATGGCCGGGCCGCACGAAATCGGCGGCACCCATGTTGCCATTTGCCAGTGCGCGCACGGTGGTGGTGCGCTCCTCGGCGGAGATCCCGGTGGTCGTGCCGTGCTTCGCATCGACCGAAACCGTGAAAGCGGTGGTATGCGGCGCGTCGTTGTTCGCAACCATCGGGTTGAGGTTGAGCCGGTTCGCTTCCGCTTGCGTTAACGGCGCGCAGACGATGCCGGAGGTGTGCCGCACGATGAACGCCATCTTCTCCGGCGTGCAGAGCGAGGCCGCGACGAAGAGATCGCCTTCGTTCTCGCGGTCGTCGTCGTCGGTGACGACCACGATCTCGCCGCGCGCGAACGCGGCGATTGCCTTTTCGACGCGGCTCTGTTCTGCGGCGTTCATGCTTACTTCTTCTTCGGGAACGGCCAGCCGGAGGTCGCGCCGACCTGTCCGCGATGGCGCAAAAACTGATCCGCGAGCACGATCGCCATCATGGCTTCGCCGATCGGCACGGCGCGGATGCCGACGCAGGGGTCGTGCCGGCCCTTGGTCGAGACTTCCGTCTCCGCGCCGAAACGGTCCACCGTGTCGCGCGAGGTCAGGATCGAAGACGTCGGCTTCACTGCGAAGCGCGCGACGACCGGCGCGCCCGTAGAGATGCCGCCGAGCACGCCGCCCGCATGGTTCGAAAGGAATACCGGGCCGTTATTGCCCGCTCGCATTTCATCGGCGTTCTGTTCGCCGGTAAATTTTGCAGACTGAAATCCCGCGCCGATCTCCACGCCTTTGACCGCATTGATGCTCATCATGGCGCTGGCAAGCTCCGCATCGAGTTTGCCGTAAATGGGCGCGCCAAGACCCGCGGGCACGTTCTCCGCCACGACTTCGATCACTGCGCCGATGGAGGAGCCGCTCTTGCGGATGCCGTCGAGATATTCTTCCATCTTCTTCGCGGCGCTTGCATCAGGACAGAAGAACGGATTGTTCGAAACTTCCTTCCAGTCCCAGCGCTCGCGGTCGATTTCGATTTCGCCCATCTGCACGAGTGCCGCGCGGATCGTGATGTCCGGAATGATTTTTCGCGCGACTGCGCCTGCTGCGACGCGCGAGGCGGTTTCGCGCGCGGAGGCGCGGCCCGAGCCGCGCGGATCGCGGATGCCGTATTTCATGTCGTAGGTGTAGTCGGCATGGCCGGGGCGATACTTGTCCGCGATCTCGGAATAATCCTTCGAGCGCGCGTCCACGTTCTCGATCATGAGCGCGATCGGCGTTCCGGTCGTCAGCTCCATGCCTTCTTCGTTGACATAGGTGCCGGAAAGAATCTTCACCTGATCCGGCTCGCGCCGCTGCGTGACGAAGCGAGACTGACCCGGCTTGCGCCGGTCGAGATCCGCCTGAATGTGCTCCGCCTTCAGCGGAATCCGCGGCGGGCAGCCGTCGACCACGCAGCCGATCGCGACCCCGTGGCTTTCGCCGAAGGTGGTGACGCGGAAGAGGTGGCCGAAGGTGTTGTGCGACATGCGGGTGCTTTTAGGAGCGGGCCGCGGCGGGGTCAAACGGCGCAGACATTAACGGCTTCGAGCCGCTATGCGG
>JAGXQU010000008.1 GCA_018335895.1 Hyphomicrobiales bacterium
GGTGTGGCCGACAGACAGGTGGCGCATGCCGTAGGAGCCGTCCTTCTGGAAGCCGAAGCATTCGGTGACGGTGCGCGTGAGCAGATCGGCCATCACGTATTTGTCGCGCGTCGCGACCTGCACGGTGCGCGCCTTGAAGGGCGTCAGCCAGTTCGTGTTGATATGCGCGAGCACGCCGTTCGCGGTGCGGAACTGAAGAAGCGCGATATCCTCGCGCTCGGCGATCACGGAGGAAATCTGCGGCTGCACTTCCGCGATTTCGGATTCGGTGAACCAGCGGATGAGGTCGATGTCGTGCACGGCGAGATCGATCACCACGCCGACATCCGACATGCGCGGCGGGAACGGGCCGACCCGCGTGATGCCGATGGAAAGAATTTCTTCGCCCGCGAGCGCCTGCTTCACCGCCTGCACCGCCGGATTGAACCGCTCGACATGACCGACCGCGAGGGTCACGCCGTTGCGGGCGGCGGCGGTCACGATCTCCCGGCCCTGCTCGACCGTGGTCGCGATCGGCTTCTCCACGAGAAGTGCGACACCCGCGTCGATCAGTTCGAGCGAGATCTTGTGATGAAGCGGCGTGGGCGCGGCGACGACGACCGCGTCGACCTTGCGCGCGATCAGGTCCTTGTGGTCGGAAAAGACTTCGGCGCCCTGGGCCTGGCCCGCCGCCTGCGCGGCTCGGCCGGCATCGGGATCGGCAACGCCCACGAGTTCGATGCCCGGAAGTTCGGAAAGCACGCGCGCATGGTTGCGGCCCATGACACCGGCGCCGACGACGCCAATCCGCAGAATACGCTCGCTCGCGCTCGATTTGCTGGACGCCACCGTAAACCCCTCAAAAGTCCCCTGACCGTGAGGCACGGATACCCCGCCCCTCCGGGGGCCGGAACCCCTGAAGGCTCACAAATCGTGTCCTAGGATTACAGCGACTTATTCAGCGGCAGTCTGCCGGATTTTTGCGCCGGGCAGGTCGAGACCCGCGGAAAGCGTGTCGTCCCGGAACGCTTTCACACCATCGAGCGCGAGATCGGCGGCAGTCTTGGTGCCGAGCGCTTTCAATTTCTTGAGGATATCGGCGGGCGCGGTGATGATGTGTGTGCCCATATCGTTCGCCTCGATCACGTTCCAGACCTCGCGGGTCGAGGCCCAGATCACTTCGACGTTCTTCGCCTGATTCGCGAGCTTCACCGCAAGCGACACCGCGGGCTTGTAGTCGATGCCGAGATCGGCAAGCCGGCCAGCGAACACCGAGGTACAACCCGGCGCATTGCCCGCGAGCGCAGCGGTCGCGCGCTCGACCTGCTCCACGGTGCAGAGCACGGTGACGTTGATTTTCACGCCGTCCTTCGAGAGCGTGTTGATCGCCTCATAAAGCGTCTCGCCGCGCGTATTGATGACCGGCAGCTTCACATAGACGTTCTTGCCCCAGGTGGTGATGAGGCGCGCCTGCGCGATCATCTCCGGAATGTCGTCGGACAAGACTTCGAACGAGATGTGGCGGTCGGGCACGGCCGCGACCAGATCGCGCGCATAGGCCTCGTAGTCGGTTACCCCCGCCTTCTTGAGCAGCGACGGGTTCGTGGTGAAGCCCGCGACGTGCTTCTGCTTCGCCATCTCCACGATCTGCACCTTTTCGGCGCCGTCCGTGAACAGCTTGATCTTCAGCGACTCCAGCGTGCGGGTCATGATCTTTGCCTATCCTCGCGCCAATACTTGCGCCAATCCTTGCGCTTCGTCCGAAATCAGGGCAATCGAACCCCTCCTCGAAGTCATACCAAATCCCGGCATGCTTTCCACCGACGATCTGAAGGCCCTCGAAGTCCTGCACCCCTGCCTGCACAAGCGCTATTCGGGGGTCACGACCACGATTCTGGCGGTCGCCCCGCAGATGGCGAAAATCGCGAAAACCGCGCTCGTCGGCCTGCGCTGGACCGCGCCGGGGGTGCCGACCATTTCGCTAAAAGACGTGCGCAGCCTCGGTCGCTCGGTTCCGCCGACAAAACCGTTCCGCATCTGGCATGCGCGCCGTAACGACGAGATGATCGTCGGGCTGCTGTTGAAAAAGTTTCTGGGCCTGAAGCTCGGCATGGTGTTCACCTCGGCCGCGCAGCGCAAGCACAAGCGCTTCTCGCGCTGGCTGATGGGCAAGATGGACGCGATCATCTGCCCCTCGCCTGACGCTGCGAGCTTTCTCACCTTTCCTTCGACCGTGGTTTTTCATGGCGTCGATGCGGAGCGCTACCGCCCTTCAGAAAACCGCAGCGCCGAATGGGCGGCGACCGGTCTGCCCGGCAAATACGGCATCGGCGTCTTCGGCCGCATTCGCGCGCAGAAGGGCACCGATCTCTTTATCGAATCGATGTGCCGCCTGCTGCCGCGCTACCCGGATTTCACCGCGGTCGTGATCGGTCTCGCGACCCCGCAGGAAAAAGAGTGGGAAGCGGCGCTGAAAAAGAAAGTTGAAGACGCAGGCCTCGCAAAGCGCGTCGTGTTTCTGGGCGAGTTGCCGGAGAACGACGTGCCGGGCTGGTTCCGCAAGCTCACGGTCTTCGTCGGCCCGCAGCGTAACGAAGGCTTCGGCCTCACCACGCTGGAAGCCATGGCGAGCGAACTTGCCGTGGTCGCGACCAAGGCCGGTGCTGCGCGCCATCTCGTCGAGGAAGACGTCACCGGCCATCTCGTCGAGATCGGGGATGTGGACACGATGACCGCGCGGATCGAAAACCTGATTAAAGATCCGCAGCGCGCGGTTCAATTCGGCAAGGCCGGCCGCGCGCGGGTGCTGGAGAAATTCGCCATCCAGCGCGAGGCGGAAGGCATATATAAAGTCTATAAGCGCGTCTGGAGCACGAAGAAAATCTGATGCCTGAAATTCTCTTCATCAAGACGTCTTCGCTGGGCGACGTGATCCATCATATGCCGGCCGTTACCGACGCTCGGAAGCATTTCCCGAACGCCAAGATTTCGTGGATGGTCGAGGAAGCTTACGTGCCGCTCGCGAAGCTGCATCCGGGCGTCAACGACGTGATCCCGGTCGCGGTGCGCCGCTGGCGGAAGGCGATCCTGAAGCCCTCGACCTTCTCGAAAACATGGAATGAAGTCAGCCGCTTGCGCGCGAAGCTGAAACTCAAGCGCTTCGAAAAGATCATCGACACACAGGGTCTCGTGAAAACCGTCGTGCTCTCGAAATGGGCACGCGGCGAGCGGCACGGATATGACGCGAAGTCCATCCGCGAACCGTTCGCATCGCGCTTCTATCACGTGAAGCACACGGTGAGCCGCGAGTTGCATGCGGTCGACCGCAACCGGGCGCTCACCGCCGCCGCACTCGGATATAAAGTCGAAGGCGACACCGACTACGGCATCGACCGCAAGCGCATCGCGCCGGTGTCGGACGCGCCCTACGCACTTCTGTTCCACGCCACCGCGCAGGAAAGAAAAGAATGGCCGGAGGAGCGTTGGATCGAAGTCGGCAAGGCGTTAGAGGCCAAAGGCATCACGCCGGTTCTGCCCTGGGGTAACGACCGTGAGCACGCACGCAGCCACCGCATCAAGAATGCGCTTAAGAATGCACGCGTACCGGCCAAACAGCCGCTCGGCGAGGTGGCGGGACTGATCGCCGGCGCGACTTTGGTCGTCGGCGTCGATACCGGCTTGCTGCATCTGGCGGCCGCACTCGAAGTGCCGCTGGTCGCGATCTTCATCGCGACCAAGCCCGGTCTTTCCGGGCCCGTCAGCAGCGGCCCGATGACGACGCTCGGCACCGCGGGCGAAATGCCGACGGCAGCGGAAGCGATTGCAGCGATCGAGAAGTTGCCGCGCTAGACCTTCGCGAACCCTGGCATCGTCATCGCCCGCTTCACCGACGCCACGACGCGCGAGGCCGGAATCTCTCGCATGCAGTTGTGATGCTGGAGCGGACAGACATACTTCATGCAGAACTGGCAATCCAAGAGCGGCTCGTGCGTGATGATGTCCGCGACCGGATTGATCGGCGCCCACTTTGCGGGATCGGTCGGGCCGAACATGCCGATTGCGGGAACGCCGAGCGCGGCGGCGACATGCAGCAGGCCTGAATCGTTTGCGACCACCGCGCTCGCCTGCGAGAGTGCGATCACGCCGTCGGAGAGTTTCCCGCCCGTGAAATCGCGCACGCCGCTTCCCGCGTGATCGAGAATCTCTTTCGCGAACGGCTTTTCGTCAGGCCCGCCGATGACCCAGACCTCGACGCCGCTCTGCGCAATCTGTTTCGCCGCTTCCGCGTAATAGGCCACCGGCCAGCGCTTCGCCTCGCCGACCGATCCCGGCGCGAGCGCAACCGCGCGCGTGCCCTTCACGACATTCATCCGGCCGCGCCATTCGTCCGCCTGCGCCTCGCTCACGACAAGCTGCGGCAGCGGCCAGGTTTCCGGTAGCGGCGCATTCTTCGGAAGCGCGAGCGCGCAGGACTGGTCGATCATGCGCGTGTGGTTCTTTTCGTCCCAGCGGATGTCGTTCAGAAGCAGAAAGCGCGCCTCGCCCAAGACTCCCGTGCGTTCCGGAATACCGGCGAGCCACGGCGCGAACGCCGCCTTCCACTTGCGCGACATAATGAGCGCCGAGCCGTAGCGCTCCTCGCGCAGCAGTTTCGCGAGCGCGAAGTTTTCGGCGAACGCCGCTTTCTTTCGCGGAATGTCGAAGGAGATCGCTTTTCGCACGCCGGGCATGAAAGAAGTTAGCGGCGCGGTCAGCTTCGAGGCCAGCATGTCGATGGGCCGGCCCGGGAAGCGCTCATTGAGAACGCGGACCACCGAGTGGCAGCGCACGAAATCGCCGATCCAGACATAGGGCACGATCAGGATCGGCCGCTCATCGTTCTCTTTATTCATGACACTTCTTTGAAAAAACTACGGGCGCAGCGCAAGCCCTATGGTGAATCCTTCGTAAACCTTCCCGGATTCTCAGAAAATCAACCCTGTCGCTTAGGGGGCCTTCAACCCGCGACTGTTATCCGTCTGTCGCAGAAAAGAGGCAAAGCGGACGGCGAATGGCAATTCTGGTCACAGGCGGCGCCGGCTACATCGGCAGCCATATGGTCCTCGCGCTTTGCGACGCGGGCGAGACCGTCGTCGTACTCGACGATCTTTCGACCGGCATCCGCGAGAACGTCGATCCGCGCGCCCGCTTCGTGCAAGGAGACGTCTCCGATCCGCTGATCGTCATGCGGCTGATCGCCGAACACCGCATCCGCGCGGTGGTGCATTTCGCAGCCAAGATCGTGGTGCCGGATTCGGTCGCCGATCCGCTCGACTATTATCTCGCGAACACCGTGAAAACGCGCGCGCTGCTCGCCGCGGTCACGAGCGCGCACGTTCCGCATTTCGTGTTTTCATCGACCGCAGCCGTCTACGGCAATGTCGGCCAGGAGCCGGTCAGCGAAGAAACGCCGGCCAGCCCCGTCTCGCCTTACGGCGCATCGAAGCTGATGTCCGAGTGGATGCTGCGCGACAGCGCCGCGGCCTACGGACTGAAATACGTGGCGCTTCGCTACTTCAACGTCGCCGGCGCCGACCCGAAAGGCCGCGCGGGGCAGTCCACGCCGCGCGCCACGCACCTCATCAAGGTCGCCTGCGAAACTGCTACGGCTAAGCGCAAGAGCATGCAGGTTTTCGGCACGGACTATCCGACCGCGGACGGCACCTGCATCCGCGACTATATTCACGTGAGCGATCTCGTGAGCGCCCACATGGACGCGCTGAACCATCTCAGGAACGGCGGCGGCAACCAGATCCTCAACTGCGGCTACGGCACGGGCTATTCGGTGTTCGAAGTGATCGAGACCGTGAAACGGGTTTCGGGCGTCGACTTCCCGGTAGAACTCGCGCCTGCCCGCGCGGGCGATCCGGCGGCGATCGTGGCAAGCGCCGGAAAAATCCGGAGCACGCTCGGCTGGCAGCCGAAATACGACGATCTCGAAACCATCGTTCGCCACGCACTCGCCTGGGAGCGCAAGCAGCCCGCGAAATCTGCGGCGGCCTGACGCTTTTTCAGCACAAACTTGCCGCGGACGACGCCCTCGTGGCACAAGCCTTCCGCAATAGCCGGGTAGGTTTCGATGCACATCACGATGATCGGCGCGGGTTACGTGGGCCTCGTTTCGGGCGCCTGCTTCGCCGATTTCGGCCATAACGTCTGCTGCGTCGATACCGACGCCGCCAAGGTCGCGGCACTCCGCGACGGCAAGATTCCGATCTTCGAACCGGGCCTCGACGAGATCGTCGCACGCAACGCGAACGCGGGCCGCCTCTCTTTCACGACGAAGATTGCGGAAGGTCTCGCACATGCCGAGGTCGTGTTCATTGCGGTCGGCACCCCCTCGCGGCGCGGCGACGGGCATGCCGACATTTCTTATGTGCTTGCCGCTGCCCGCGAGATCGCGAACGCGGCGACAAAGCCCCTCGTCGTCGTCACGAAATCGACCGTGCCGGTCGGCACCGGCGACGAGATCGAGAAGGTGATCGCCGAAACAAAGCCGAAGGTGAAAATTTCGGTGGTCTCCAATCCGGAATTCCTGCGCGAGGGCGCTGCAATCGAGGATTTCAAGCGTCCCGACCGCATCGTAATCGGCGCCGAAGACGAAGACGCGCGCAAGGTGATGGCCGCGGTCTATCGTCCGCTCAACCTCAATCAGGCGCCGCTTCTCTTTACCGGGCGCCGCACGGCGGAGCTGACGAAATACGCTGCCAACGCGTTCCTCGCGACCAAGATCACGTTCATCAACGAGATGGCGGACCTCGCGGAGAAGGTCGGCGCGAACGTGCAGGAGATCGCGCGCGGTATCGGCCTCGACAACCGCATCGGCGCGAAGTTCCTGCATGCCGGTCCCGGCTATGGCGGGTCGTGCTTTCCGAAAGACACGCTCGCGCTGATCAAGACCGCGAAGGATTTCGGCGCGCCGTCGCGCATTGTCGAGACCGTCGCGGACGTAAACGACAAGCGCAAAGCCGCGATGGCGGAGCGCATAATCGCCGCAGCCGGCGGCTCGCTCAAGGAAAAGACGGTCGCGGTGCTCGGTCTCACCTTCAAGCCGAATACCGACGACATGCGCGATGCGCCGTCGCTCGAAATCGTGCCCGCCCTGCAGAAGGCAGGCGCGAAAATCCAGGCGCACGATCCCGAGGGCATGGAAGCGGCGGCGAAACTCCTGCCGGATGTCGCATTTTGCAGCGGCCCCTACGAGGCAGCGAAGGACGCTTCCGTCCTCGTGCTGATCACCGAATGGGATGTCTATCGCGCACTCGACCTCGACCGGCTCAAGGCTTCGCTTCTTTCTCCGTCCGTCGTCGATCTGCGCAACGTCTACGTGCCCGCCGAGATGGCGGCCAAGGGCTTCCGCTACGTGAGCATCGGCCGACCGCCGGTTTAACGCTGGCCCGATCCGCGATTTGCCATTCCCGCCGGGACGCGGCAAAAGGCGGTGAATCCAGCGAATTTTGATGGTTTAAGCCCGAAAATGCAGCGCATTCGCAAGGCCGTGTTTCCTGTTGCTGGCCTAGGCACCCGCTTTCTGCCAGCCACCAAGGCCATGCCGAAAGAAATGCTCACCGTGGTGGACCGCCCGGTGATCCAGCACGTCGTGGACGAG
This sequence comes from Hyphomicrobiales bacterium, assembly GCA_018335895.1. Taxonomy (GTDB): domain Bacteria; phylum Pseudomonadota; class Alphaproteobacteria; order Rhizobiales; family Xanthobacteraceae. Next base: position 7,628 of record JAGXQU010000008.1, read on the forward strand.
GCGCGCGCGGCCGGCATCGAGCACCTCATCTTCGTCACGGGGCGCGGCAAGGCCGTGATCGAGGACCATTTCGACCGCGCCTATGAACTCGAAGCCACGCTGGCGGCACGCGGCAAGAAAGCCGAACTCGAAATTCTGAACGCAGCGCAGCCCGGCGCGGGAGAAACCAGTTTCACGCGCCAGCAGTCGCCGCTCGGTCTCGGTCACGCGGTCTGGTGCGCACGCGATCTCGTCGGCAACGAGCCCTTTGCCGTGCTCTTGCCGGACGTGCTCGTGCTCGCGAAGAAAAGCTGCCTCGCGCAGATGATCGACGCGCACAGGGAGACCGGAGAAAAAACGAACCTGATCGCGGTCGAGGAAGTCGCGCCCGACCAGACGCATCAATACGGCGTCGTCGGCATGGGCGCGCGCAAAGGCCCTGCCTTCGAAGTCACCTCGATGGTCGAGAAGCCTGCCAAAGGCACGGCACCGTCGAACAACATCGTCACCGGACGCTATATTCTCCAGCCGGAGATTTTCGAAGTGCTCGAGAAACAGGAACGCGGCGCAGGCGGCGAAATCCAGCTCACCGACGCGATGGTCGCGCTTGCGAAGACGCAGAAGTTCTACGGCTTCAATTTCGAGGGCACGACCTACGACTGCGGCTCCAAGCTCGGCTTTCTCGCTGCAAACGTCGCCTTCGGCCTTGCGCGCGAAGACATCGCAGAAAGCTTCCGCTCCGAATTGAAACGCATTACGGCGGGCAGCAAGTGAAAGAAACCCTGCAAGGCGAATTCTTCGACAAGCTGAAATTCCGGCTGTCCGGGATACTCGGCGAGGACGCACGCGCGATCATTCCGCGGCTCGTGAAGTCCGATGGGCGCCGCCACGCGAAAAAATATGCACTGGCGCTCTTCATGATGTTTTTGGTCGCGGCCTCGACCGGCCTGACCGCCTATTTGATGCGGGACGTCATCAACAAGATCTTTGTCGACCGCAATCATCTGGCGGTCTGGGCGCTCGGCGGCGCGCTGATCGGGCTCTACATGATGAAGGGCCTCGCCGGATACTTCCAGACGGTAACCCTCGCCAAGGTCGGACACCGGATCATCGCCGACTATCAGAAGCGGCTGTTCGATACCACGCTGATGCAGGGCATCCCCTTCTTCTCGAAGCAACATTCGACCGACTTCCTGAACCGGATGAACAACGGCGCGAACGGCGCGCGGCTGGTGCTCGATCTCGTGGTAACGAGCCTCGGCCGCGACGTGCTCACGCTCGTGTTCCTCGTGACCGTCATGGTCGTGCAGGAACCCGTGATGGCGTTCTTCTGCCTCGTCATCCTGCCGATCGTCGTCGTCGTGGTACGCCAGTTGATCCGCCGCGCGCGGCAGATCGTGCATCGCAATTTCGTCGGCTCCGGCCGCGTCTTGCAGACCATGCAGGAAACGGTGCAGGGCATTCGTGTCGTGAAGTCCTACAATCTGGAAGATCGTGTCCGCGAACGCATGGCGGAAAGCATCCACGATCTCGAAGAAAGCCTGAACAAGCAGGCGCGGGTCGGTGCCCGCACCGGCCCGCTCATGGAAACGCTTGGCGGCATGGCGGTCGGCCTGTTCGTGATCTACGCGGGATATAGCGTGCTGAACGGCGCCAAGATGCCGGGGGAATTCTTCTCCGCGATCACTGCGCTCCTGCTCGCCTATGAACCGGCAAAACGCCTCGCCCGCCTGAACCTCGATATGGCGACGGCGCTCACCATGTCGCGCTTCCTGTTCGATGTTCTCGATTCGAAGCCCGCAGAAGTGGAGCCCGCATCGCTGCCCTCGCTCAAGGTCTCGAAGGGCGAAATCGAATTCCGCAATGTCTTTTTCGAGTACCGCGCGGACGAGCCCGTGCTGAAGAACGCATCCTTCGTCGCAGATGCGAAACGGACGACCGCGCTGGTCGGCAGCTCCGGCGGCGGAAAGTCCACGATCATGAACTTGATCGAGCGCTTTTACGAACCGGTCTCGGGCACGATCCTGATCGACGGTCAGGACATCGCGGCCTGCTCGCGCCGCTCGCTGCGCGACCAGATCGCCTACGTCAGCCAGGACCTGTTCCTGTTCTCGGGCACCATTCGCGAAAATATCCGGCTCGGCCGGTCCGGCGCGAGCGACGAAGATTTCATCGCCGCCGCGAAAGCCGCCCACGCGCACGAATTCATCATGGGCTTCGAAAAGGGTTACGACACGGAGGTCGGCGAGCACGGCACGCAGCTTTCCGGCGGGCAGCGTGCGCGTATCTCGATCGCCCGCGCATTCCTGAAGAACGCGCCGATCCTGCTCCTCGACGAACCCACTGCCGCACTCGACGCAGAATCGGAAAAGGAAGTGCAACGCGCGCTCGACGACCTGCGCAAATCGCGCACCACGCTCCTGATCGCGCACCGGCTGCAAACCGTGATGTCGGCGGACAAGATCTGCGTCGTCGACGACGGCAGCATCGTCGAAACGGGCACGCATCAGGAACTGCTTGCGCGCCGCGGCCGCTATCACGCCTTCTATCGCCTGCAATTCGACGACCGCAATGTCGTCAATGGCTGAAGCAAAAATGTCCGATCTGATCCGGCCGGTAATCCTGAGCGGCGGCGCCGGCACCCGGCTATGGCCCGCGTCGCGCGAAAGCCTGCCCAAGCAGTTCCTGAAGCTTCTCGGCGAGCGCTCGACCTTGCAGGAAACGCTTCTTCGCGTCTCCGACAAGAAGACCTTCGGCAAACCGGTCATCGTCGCGAACCACGCCTATCGCTTTCTCATCCGCGAGCAGCTCGCCGAAATCGCAATCGACGCCGACATCATCCTTGAGCCGATGCGCCGCGATTCCGGCCCGGCGATTGCGGCCGCAGCACAATGGATCGCGAAGACCGCGAACGATGCGCTCGTGCTCGTGCTTGCCGCCGATCATGTGGTCACGAAGCCCAAGCAGTTCGTAGCAGCCTGCCGGAAAGCGCGCGCCGCCGCGAAGAAGGGCAGTATCGTCACCTTCGGCATCAAACCCGACCATCCCGCAACGGGTTATGGCTACATCCGGCCCGGCAAAACGATTGCAGGTGCCGCGCCCGCGCAAACGCTCGACGCTTTCGTCGAAAAGCCCGATGTGAAAACGGCGGCGAAATATCTCAAGAAGAAGTACCTCTGGAACTCCGGAAACTTCATGTTCCGCGCGGACGTGCTGCTCGAAGAATATGCAAAGCACGATGCCGCGACCGTTTCCGCGGCCGGGGACGCAATCGAAAAGGCCGCGACGGACCTCGGCTTCCTGCTGCTCGACGAGAGCGCCTTCAAGCGCACGACGAAGAAGTCCATCGACTATGCGGTAATGGAAAAGACGAAACGCGCGGCCGTGATCCCCGCGGAATACGGCTGGTCGGATTTTGGCGGCTGGAGCGCTGCCTGGTCGCTCTCGAAACGCGACAAACACGGCAACGCCACCCGTGGGCCGGTCGCGGTCGTCGACGCGAGAAACAACTATATCTCGTCGGACGGAAAGCTGACGGCGCTGGTCGGCGCGGAGAATCTCGTCGTCGTCGTGACCGACGATGCGGTGCTGGTCGCCGATCGCGCGCGCGCCGAAGACCTGAAGAAACTCGTCGAAAAGCTTCGCGCCGAGAAGCGCGAAGAGGCCGACACCCACGCCAAAGTGCATCGCCCCTGGGGCAACTACCAGTCGCTCGACCGCGGCGAGCGCTATCAGGTGAAGCGCATCGTCGTGAATCCGGGCGGGCGGCTGTCGCTGCAAAAGCACTCGCATCGCGCCGAACACTGGGTCGTTGTGCGTGGCACGGCACTCGTCACCATCGGCGACGAAAAGAAGATGCTGAAGGAGAACGAGTCGGTCTATGTGCCGCTCGGCGCCGTTCACCGTCTTGAAAATCCCGGCAAGACGCCGGTCGAGATGATCGAGGTGCAGTCGGGAAACTATCTCGGCGAAGACGACATCGTCCGCCTCGAAGACGTCTATCAGCGCACAGCGAAGGATTAGGCGGCCTCATCCTGAGGAGCGAGCGGAACGGCTCGCGTCTCGAAGAATGAAGGTTTGTTCGGCGCCGTCCCGGGCATTAACGCTGTTCCCGCGAAACCTTTCTCTCCGTTGACCGGGCAGTTCGCCTGCTCATATTCTCCGCACGCGGCGTCTGGCGGCATTCTGAAAAATAGCCGCTGGGAGAAATGCGCTTGTTCGATGGCGCAAAGGCGAGTGTCAGTTCATGCGTTTGTGCCGCTACGACGATAACCGGCTCGGACTGGTTGAAGGCTACACCCTGCGCGACGTGACGCGGGCCACAGAGAAGCTGCCGCAGCTGCGCTGGCCATTTCCGCATGGCGATCAGCTCATCGCATCGCTCGACACGATGCGGAACGCGATCCGCGATGCCGCAGAAGCCTCACCACGCAAACTTGTAAGCGAAGTGAAGCTCTTGAGCCCGGTCGCAAATCCGCCCCGCATCATCGGCGCGCCGCTGAACTACAAGCTGCATGTGGACGAAACGGCCGATCCCGCGATCAATCATGGCGTGCCGCTCGCGAATTTCGACGGCTTCGCGACGCCCATCGACAAGCACGGGCTGTTCCTGAAATCGCAGACCGGCGCCGCCGGCCCCGGCGAAGGCATCGAGATCAAGTTTCCCGGCCGCCGCAACGACCACGAAATCGAACTCGCGGTCATCATCGGCCGCGGCGGGAAGAACATTCCGCGCGGCTATGCGATGGATCACATCGCCGCCTACACCATCGGCCTCGACATGACCGTGCGCGGCACCGAAGACAGAAGCTTCCGAAAATCCGCGGACAGTTACTCGCTACTGGGTCCGTGGCTTGTTACCGTCGACGAGATTGCCGATCCCGGTAATCTGCATATGCACATGGCGGTCAACGGCGAAATACGCCAGAATGCGAACACGCGCGACATGCTCGTTCCCATTCCCGATCTGATCGCGCGCCTTTCGAATATCTATGCGCTGCATCCGGGCGACGTGATCATGACCGGAACGCCGGAAGGCGTCAGCGAGATTCAACCGGGCGATACCATCATCGCCACTATCGAACAGATCGGTGCGATGGAAGTGAAAGTAAGATAAATGCGCGACGAAGATTCCGACCGCCGTATCATCCGCGAACTCGTCGAGAACTGGGCGGTCTGGCGCGATGCGCGGCTCTGGGATCGCTTTCGCACGGTCTGGCATTCCGACGGACGCATGATGGCGACCTGGTTTCAGGGCAGCTTCGAGGAATTCATCGCCATGAACGACGCCGGCTGGAAGAAGGGCGTGCGCATCCTCCATTTCCTCGGCGGCAGTTCGATCGATGTCAACGGCGTCCGCGCGATCGCGCAAACGAAGATGACCATCTCCCAGCGCGCGCCGGTCGAAGGCGTGATCTGCGACGTGGTCTGCACCGGCCGCTTCTACGACTTCTTCGAATATCGCGAAGGCCGCTGGGGTCTCGTGCTTCGCCAGCCGATCTATGAAAAGGACCGCCTCGACCCCGTCGATCCGTCGGCGAAGCTCGAACTCGACAGGGAACTGCTCGCGCGCTTCCCGGAAGGCTATCGCCACCTCGCCTACCTCCAGACGCGCATCGGCTACAATGTGAAGCCGGACATGCCGGGCATCGAAGGCGAAGAGATCGAGAAGCTGTACCGGCGTGGCGCGGATTGGCTTGGCGGAAAGCCGCTGTAGCACCGCCTAATCGTCGGTATGCAGACTATTAAGAGCACCTTAACAATACCGTTATAGTTGCTATGGCTGCGACGCCATCAACGCAGACAGAAACAATGTCTATCCCTCCCGCCTATCAGGTAGGCCTCGGTCTCTTCGGCATCGACGACGAAACGCTTGCCGCACGGCGGCAAGTCTGGGAGTTGATGAGCCCGCACATCGATGAATTCCTCGATGACCATTACAAGGAACTCGAGCAGCACTCGCCGTTCTACATCGAAATGATCCGGAACCGTGGCGACGCCTACAAAGGGCTGATCAAGAAATACACGGAGCGGATGTTCTGCAATCCGCTCGACGAGAACTGGGTCCGCGACACGCAGGACCGCGCGAAGCAGGAAGTCGAACTCGGCCACGACGTGCGCAGCCGGCCCGGCGTTTCGGCCTATCTCCAGCGGCGCTTCGCCGGCCTTCTGCAAACGCAGCGCATGATGCCGCGCGCCAAGGCCTGCAAACTGATGGATGCCTGCACGCGCATGTTCGGCGTCGATGTGGCGACTGCGGTGTCGATTCACTATCACTTCCAGTTCAAGAACAGCCGCTCCGACGGCGACCGCATCAACAGCGCAATCAAGGGCTTTGGCGAGACGATCCAGACCGTGCGGAGATCCGTATCGAGCGCCGTCGATCTTCTGAACGAAACCTCGGGCGGCCTGAAGGAACTCGCGGAGTCCGCCTCGACGCAGTCGAATACTGCCGTCGAAGCCGCCTCCAGCACCGCGCAGAACGTCAGCACCATCGCCGCGGCGACCGAAGAGCTGAACGCTTCGATCGCAAGCATTCACGGCCAGGCGACGAGCAGTTCCAACCTCGCACGCGAAGCCGTCGCCCATGCCGAACGCACGAACGGCACGATCCGTTCGCTGAAGGAAGCCGTCGATAAGATCGGTTCGGTCGCCGGCCTGATTTCGGAGATCGCGAGCCAGACCAACCTGCTCGCGCTGAACGCCACTATCGAAGCCGCACGCGCCGGCGAGGCCGGCCGCGGTTTCGCGGTGGTCGCGTCGGAAGTGAAATCGCTCGCGACACAGACTTCGAAGGCCACGACCGAAATCGGTCAACAGATCGCGATGATCGAGGAAGCGACCCGCCGCTCGGTGGACGAGATCGCCAATACGGGCGAGACGATCCTGAGCATCGCGCGCACGTCGGAGATGATCGCAAACGCGCTGAACGAGCAGGCCGCGGCCACCGGCAACATCGCGGAAAGTGCAGTTGCAGCGGCGAACAACGCGAATACGGTCGCGAACGCGATGAAGACGGTGGAAGACACAATCGCAAAGACGAAAGCCGCGGCGGAAACCGTTCGCTCCTCCTCGCGCGACCTCACCGGCTCGACCGGCGAAGTGGCGAATGCGATGGATTCGCTCTTTGCAGCCGCCTCGAAATACGAAGGCACGCAGAAGTTCCAGGACCTTTCGGTGGCGAAGCGGGCCTGACGCTAGGGCGGCGCCCGCTCCGCCTCAGGCCATCACGGAAGCTGCGCGGATCGATTCCATCCCCGTCCACGGACGGTGATTGATGGACACCACGCGCCACAGCGAATTTTCGCCCGTACCAAGCTGATCGAGGCGCGTAATCGAACAGTTGTCGATTGCGAAGGCGAGCGCCGCGTCGGTCGACAGATTGAGTGCATGCGCGATCGCGGCCTTGATCGTCCCGCCATGCGTGACCGCGACGATGTCGCGGCCCAGATGCGCGGCACTCAGCCGCTCGATCACGGGAGTCACGCGCGCATAGAGATCGTCGAAACTCTCCCCACCCGGAGCCCGCTCCGATGCCGGGCCGAACCAGAACGGATGCGAGAGGTGCGCGCGGGCGGCGAAGAACTCCGCCCGGTTCAATCCCTGCCATTCGCCGAGATGCTGCTCGGCAAACTCGTTCACCGGATGCCGCATGGCGCTAGCCGGATCGCGGTCGGTCATCGCACCGATGATGGCTTCCGCCGTCTGGTGCGTCCGCCTGAGATTGCTCGTGAACCAGGCAGCGCCCCGCGGCAGCTCGCGCGCCAGCGCTTCGAAGACGTGGCGATCGCTCACGTCGGAATCGACGTCATTCTGGCCGTAAATGTTCACGGTGTCGGGTACGGGCGCGTGGCGCACCCACCACCAGCGGGTGACATGCATGGAAATCTGATTCATGAGCCGAGCTTCTAGCCTCAAAGCGAGCGGCCGATCAATTCCTTCATGATCTCGTTGGTTCCGCCGTAAATCTTCTGGACCCGCGAGTCGGTCCACATCCGCGAGATCGGATATTCCTTCATATAGCCGTAGCCGCCGAAGAGTTGCAGGCACTCGTCCGCGATCTCGCATTGCTTCTGCGTGGTCCACCACTTCGCCATGGCGGCGGTCTGCACATCCAGCTTCTTTTCCATGAGCAACGCCGTGCAATGCTCGACGAAGCTGCGCGCGACCGCCGCTTCGGTCTTGCACTCGGCGAGCTTGAAGCGCGTGTTCTGGAAGTCGAGCAGCCTTTTCCCGAAGGCCTTGCGGTCCTTCGAATAGGCGACTGTAATTTCGACGGCGCGCTCCATCGCGGCGACGGCCTGGATCGCGATCACCAAACGCTCCTGCGGAAGCTGCTGCATCAGCTGGATGAAGCCGAGACCCTCGCGGTCGCCAAGCAGGTTCGCGGTCGGCACACGCACGTCATCAAAAAAGAGCTCAGACGTGTCCTGAGCATGAAGCCCGATTTTTTCGAGATTGCGGCCGCGGCGATAGCCCTCGACATCGTCAACCTCGACCATGATGAGAGAGACGCCCTTGGCGCCCTCCTTGGGATCGGTCTTCGCGACGACACAGACGAGCCCTGCGTGCTGGCCGTTGGTGATGAAGGTCTTCTGGCCGTTGATCACATACTGGTTTCCGTCGAGCTTTGCCGTCGTTCTCACGCTTTGCAGGTCGGAGCCGGTGCCGGGCTCCGTCATGGCGATCGCGGCCACGAGTTCGCCGGAGGCAAGTTTCGGAAGCCATTTCTTCTTTTGCTCCTCCGAGCCGTAATGCAGCAGATACGGCGCGACGATGCCGCTGTGCACCGCATTGCCCCACCCGGTGACACCTGCGCGGATCATTTCCTCGATCAGAATCTTCTCATGCGCAAAACTTCCGCCCGCGCCGCCATAGGCCTCCGGGATCATCGCGCAGAGCAGGCCCGACGCCCCCGCCTTGTTCCAGATTTCACGGTCGACAATGCCTTCGCGCTCCCAGCGCTCGACATGCGGCAGGCATTCGCGCTCGAAAAAGCGGCGCGCGCTGTCGCGAAAAATTTTCAGGTCTTCGGACTCTGCGGCGGCATGCATGATGCTTTCTCCCGCCGCACAGTCTGCCCGATCAGGCAGCACCAAGCCAATGCTTGGGATCATGCAGCCGGGAAGTGCGCGTTTCCGTAAGGGCATCGCAGAGCGAGGCGAGGCTTGAAAGATCGTGCACCGGCCGCAGTTCGTCGACATGCGGGAGGATCGCGCGGATTCCCGCGGCTTTCGCCTCGAAGCCCTCGAAGCGCAGGAGCGGATTGAGCCAGATCAGCTTGCGGCAGGACCGATGCAGCCTGCCGGTCTCGCGCGAAAGTTCTCCGCCGCCTTCGCGCTCCAGCCCGTCGGTCACGAACAGCACAGTGGCACCCTGCGAAAGCACGCGCCGCGACCAGCGCTTGTTGAATTCCTCCAGCGCGGTCGCAATCCGCGTGCCGCCGGACCAGTCGGCGACACCGGCCGAGCAGAGCGCGAGCGCTTCATCCGGGTCGCGCGTTTTGAGCGCGCGCGTGACGTTGGTGAGCCGGGTCCCGAACAGGAAGGTCGAGACGTTGCGCCGCCGCATCGCGAGCGTATGGAAGAACTGCAACAGCGGTCGCGTATAATCGCTCATCGAACCGGAGATATCGACGAGCGCGACGAGCGGCGGCTTCTTTTCGCGCGGCGAGCGGAAACGCAGTTCGATCAGGTCTCCGCCCGAGCGGACACTGGCCCGTAAGGTGCGTGCGAGATCGATCCGCCCGCGCGGCGACGGCATAAAGCGGCGCGTCGCGATCTCATCGTCCGGCATTTTCATCGCGGCGATGCGCCGCCGCGCTTCCTCGAGTTCGGAAGCCGACATCTGCGCGAAGTCCTTGCGCCTGAGCGTTTCCGCATCGGAGATCGTGCCGCGCATGTCGAAGACGGTTTCCTGCGGCTTCTGCGACTTCGGCATGCGCCGTTGCAGACCGAGCGCCTCTTCCACGCGCCGCTGCGCAGCCCGGCTTTTCACGCCTTCGGTGCGCGTGACCGGCAGCATCTCGCGCAGCACGCGGTCCACCTGATCGCGCTGCCAGAAGCGATGAAACGCCTCGTGGAAAAGTGCCCGATGTTCATGCCGCTTGATGAGCACGGAATGCAGCGTCCAGTAGAAATCGGCGCGCGTGCCGATGCCTGCGATCATGACCGCATCGAGCGCGTCGATCACCGAGCCCGGCCCAATGGGAATGCCCGCACGCCGCAACAGCCGCGCAAAAGCGATCAGCCGGTCGAGGAGCTGGCCTGAAGCATTCATCCCGCCGCCTTCAGCGCCTCGCGCGAGACGGAAAGCACGCTGTCGATCTTCGCCGGATTGAAACGCTCGACATCGTCCTGATACTTCAGCACCACGCCGAGCGTATCGCCGATCAAAGCGGGATCGAGCACTTTCGCATCGAGTTCGACGAGGGCAGACGCCCAGTCGAGCGTTTCAGCGGTGCCAGGATTCTTGAAGAGGTCTTCCTTGCGGAGCGCCTGCACAAAGGCGACGACCTCGCGCGTGAGACGTTCGGAGGCGCGCGGCACCTTGGCCCGCACGATTGCAAGCTCGCGCGGAAGATCCGGGTAGTCGATCCAGTGATAGAGGCAGCGGCGCTTGAGCGCGTCGTGAATTTCGCGCGTGCGGTTCGAGGTGACGATCACGATGGGCGGCGTCTCCGCCTTGATCGTCCCGAATTCCGGGATCGTCACCTGAAAGTCGGCGAGCACTTCCAGGAGAAACGCCTCAAAGGCTTCATCCGCGCGGTCGAGTTCGTCGATGAGCAACACCGGCGCACCGGCGGGATCGGGCGAAAGCGCGTCCAGCAGCGGCCGCCGGGTCAGAAAACGCTCCGAGAAAACATCCTCGGCGAGTTTCTCGCGGGTGGCCGCGCCGCCCGCTTCGGCGAGCCGGATCGCGATCATCTGCGCTGCATGGTTCCATTCGTAGAGCGCGGAAGCGCTATCGAGCCCCTCGTAGCATTGCAGGCGCACGAGACGCCGCCCGAGCGCGGCAGAAAGTACCTTCGCCACTTCCGTCTTGCCGACGCCCGCTTCGCCTTCGAGAAACAACGGCCGGCCCATCTTCAGCGAAAGATAGACGACAGTCGCAAGCGCACGGTCGGCCACATAGCTACCGCTCGACAGGAGCGTGATGGTTTCGTCGATGGAGTTGGGGAACGCGGCCGTCATTCCAATATCCTAACTCCACACGGAATCCAGACAAATCCCCACCGGCTCACGCACGCTCGCTTCCCTCCCCCGTTTGTGGGGGAGGGACTAAGAGTGAGGGTACGGCACCCGGAATGACAATGAAGAGATACTATTTCGCCGCCGCCACCGCGCGGCGTGCCATCACGCCGATCAGGTGCGCGCGATATTCGGCGGTGCCGTGGATATCCGCGATCATGTTCTTCGCAGGCACCTTGATGCCTTCGATGGCTTTCGCGGAGAAGTCCTTGGCGAGCGCCGTTTCCATTTCCTTCACACGGAACACGCCGCCCTCGCCTGCCCCGGTGACGGCGACACGCACACCGTCCTTCGACTTGGAGACGAAGACGCCGACCAGCGCAAAGCGCGACGCCGGATTCGGGAATTTCTCGTAGCCCGCCTTTTCCGGAACCGGAAAGCTCACGCTCTCGATGATTTCGTCGCCCGCCAGTGCCGTCTCGAAAAGGCCCTTGAAAAACTTGTCAGCCGGAAGCTCGCGCTTGTTGGTCTTGATCGTGGCGCCGAGACCGAGTGCCGCCGCGGGATAGTCGGCCGAAGGATCGTTGTTGGCGAGCGAACCGCCGATGGTGCCGCGGTTCCTGACCGCCGGGTCGCCGATCAGTGACGCCAGATGCGCAAGCGCCGGGATCGACTTCTGCACTTCGGCGGAGCCCATCACTTCAATATGCTTCGTGAGTGCGCCGATGGTCACGGCCTTGCTGCTGGCCTTGATCCCGGAAAGACCCTTCACGCGGGAAAGGTCCACGATCGTGTCCGGAGATGCGAGCCGAAGCTTCATCGCGGGCAAGAGCGTCTGGCCGCCGGCGAGGATTTTTCCGTCCTTCGCCTTCTTCAGAAGCTTGACGGCTTCGTCGACGTTCTTCGGCCGCTCGTAAGTAAATGCGTACATCATGGCTCTCCCTATTCCGCGGCTTTCTTCATGACTGCGCGTTGCGCGGCCTTCCAGACCGTACCCGGCGTTGCCGGCATCGGCACATTCTCGTGCCCGACGGCGTTGGTGATCGCATTGATCAACGCAGCCGGAGACGCGATCGCGCCCGCCTCGCCGCAGCCCTTGATCCCGAGCGGGTTCGACGGACACTTCGTCATGGTCGTATCGACCTTGAACGACGGCAGATCGCCGGCGCGCGGCATGGCGTAGTCCATGAACGAGCCGGTAATGAGTTGGCCATCGGCATTATAAGAGGCGCCTTCGAGAAGCGCCTGACCGACGCCCTGCGCGATGCCGCCGTGCACCTGCCCTTCGACGATCATCGGATTGATGATGACGCCGAAATCGTCCACCGCGACCCAGTTTGCGATCGTGGTCTTGCCGGTTTCCGGATCGATCTCGACCTCCGCGATGTGGCAGCCCGCGGGGAAAGTGAAGTTGGTCGGATCGTAGAATGCACCTTCCTTCAGGCCCGGCTCCAGCTGGCCGCCGGTGAACTTGTGCGCGACGTAGGCGTTCAGCGTGACATCGCCCCAGCCCACCGACTTGTCGGTGCCCTTGACGGTGAACTTGCCGTCCTTGAACTCGATGTCGTCGGCGGAGGCTTCCATCATGTAGCCCGCGACCTTCTTGGCCTTGTCCTCGATCTTGTCGAGCGCCTTCGAGATCGCGGACATGCCGACTGCGCCGGAGCGCGAGCCGTAGGTGCCCATGCCGAACTGCACCTTGTCGGTGTCGCCGTGCACGACGCTGACGGTTTCGATCGGAACGCCGAGACGCTCGGACACGAGCTGCGCGAACGTGGTCTCGTGGCCCTGACCATGACTATGCGAGCCGGTGAGGATTTCCACCGAGCCGGTCGGGTTTACGCGGACTTCCGCGGATTCCCAAAGACCGACGCCGGCGCCGAGCGAACCGACCGCCTGGCTTGGCGCGATGCCGCAGGCTTCGATGTAGGTCGAGAAGCCAATACCGCGCAGCTTTCCTTTGCGCTCCGACTCCGCCTTGCGCTTTCCAAAATTCCTGTAGTCAACCATCTCCATCGCCTTGGTGAGCGAGGCGTCGTAGTCGCCTGCATCATAGGCCATGATGACCGGCGTCTGGTGCGGGAAGGACTTGACGAAATTCTTCCTACGCAGCTCGGCAGGATCGATGCCGAGTTCACGTGCGGCAACTTCGACGAGGCGTTCCACCACGAAGGTCGCCTCGGGGCGGCCCGCGCCGCGATAAGCGTCGACCGGCGCCGTATTGGTGTAGACCGCCTCGACCTCCGCATAGATGTTCGGGATCGCGTACTGGCCGGAGAGCAGCGTCGCATAGAGATAGGTCGGCACCGACGACGAGAACGTCGACATGTACGCGCCGAGGTTTGCGATCGTCCTCACACGAAGGCCTGTAATCTTGCCGTCCGCATCAAGCGCAAGCTCGGCATGCGTCACGTGATCGCGGCCATGTGCGTCGGTCAGGAACGCTTCCGAGCGATCCGAAACCCACTTCACCGGGCGTTTCACCCGGCGCGCGGCCCACAGCGCCACGACTTCTTCCGGATAAATGAAAATCTTCGATCCGAACCCGCCACCGACATCCGGCGCGATCACGCGGAGCTTGTGCTCCGGCGCCATGCCGATGAACGCGGATATTACGAGACGCGCGACATGCGGATTCTGGCTCGTGTTCCAGAGCGTGAGCGCATCGTTGCCCTGATCGTATTCGGCAATCGCCGCACGCGGCTCAATCGCGTTCGGCACGAGACGGTTGTTCACGATCTCGAGCTTGGTGACGTGCTTCGCGGAAGCGAAGGCCGCATCGGTCGCGTTCTTGTCGCCGATGTGCCAGTCGTAAATCTGGTTATTCGGCGCGACATCGTGAATCTGCGGCGCGCCTTTGGCGGTCGCTTTCGCCGGATCGACGACAGACGGCAGCACGGCGTAATCGACCTTCACCTTCTCGGCGGCGTCGCGCGCCTGGTTCAGCGTCTCGGCGAGCACGACCGCGACCTGATCGCCGACGCAGCGCACCTTGTCCGCCGCAATCGCAGGATGCGCGCCCATCTTCATGGGAGAGCCGTCTTTCGAAGTAATTGCCCAGCCGCAGATCAGCCCGCCGATCTTGTCGTTCGCGAGATCGGCACCCGTAAGCACGGCGACCACGCCCGGCATCTTTTCGGCCGCCTTGGTATCAATCTTCTTGATCGTCGCGTGCGCATGCGGCGAACGGACGAACCAGGCCCGCACTTCGCCCGGACGCGAAATGTCGCTGGTGTAATTGGCCGTGCCGGTAATGAAACGCTGGTCTTCCTTGCGGCGTACTGCTGCGCCAATTCCTGTCGCGCTCATGACGTCCTCCAGATCCCTGCTTCTGTTTCGTTATTCGGCGGCGCGTGCGGATTTTCCTCCGCCCTTCATCGCCTTCGCGCCGGCTCCGACCGCTTTCACGATGTTGTGGTAGCCGGTGCAGCGGCAGATGTTGCCCTCCAATTCCTCGCGGATCGTCTGCTCGTCGAGTTCGGAGCCCTTGCGGTTCACGATATCGACAGCCGACATGATCATGCCCGGCGTGCAGAACCCGCATTGCAGACCGTGATGCTCGCGGAAGGCTTCCTGCATCGGATGCAGCGAGCCGCCGTTTGCCAGACCTTCGATGGTCGTGACGCTCGCGCCATCGGCGCTCATCGCCAGCATGGTGCAGGATTTCACCGCCGCTCCGTCGACGTGCACGACGCAGGCGCCGCATTGCGACGTGTCGCAGCCGACATGCGTGCCGGTCAGCCGCAGCTTTTCGCGGAGCAGTTCTACGAGAAGGGTTTCAGGCGCGACGTCAACGGCATGTGATTTCCCGTTGACCGTAACGGTCACTGTCGGCATGGGCGCTCTCCCGGCTTGGAAGAAACCGTGGCCCATGCGGTCAGTCGACTGACCGTATTCTCTAAGTCCCGGCCGCGTTTCTTCTCTAATTTTTTTTACAGTTCCAGTTTGGGCCGGTTCCACATTGCGGGTCAAGCGCGCTCTGGCATTACAGATGAGGTGTCAACTACTTGTAATCTTGCAGCGCCTCGACAAAGTTCTCGAAGAACTGGTCGGCCGTCTTCTTCGCAGAGCCCGCAATCAGGCGCTGGCCTAGCTGTGCAATCTTACCGCCGGTCGCCGCTTCTGCCGTGTAGGTGAGCTTGCAGCCATCGCTTGCATCCGCGAGCGCAACACTGGCTTGCCCCTTTGCAAAGCCCGCGACCCCGCCCTCGCCTTCGCCGACGATGGTATAGCCGTTGGGAGCGTCGATGTTCTCGAGTGCCACCTTGCCTTTGAAGCGCGCGCTCACCGGGCCGATTTTCAATTTCACGGTCGCCTGAAATTCGGTGTCGGAAAGCTTCTCCAGCGTCTCGCAACCTGGAATGCATTTTTCCAAAACCGCGGGATCGTTGAGCGCCTTCCACACGACTTCCCGCTTCTGCGGCAGGTCGTATTCTCCGGTCATCTCGAGCGCCATCGCTTCCTCCCGATCAGACGAATTGAATCGCAAGCCCGCCGAGCGGGCCGAAGTCCGCGTGGATTGTGTCGCCCTTTGCGGCATGCACGGGGCGGGTGAAAGAACCCGACAATAGGATATGTCCCGGCTTCAACGTAATTCCGCGCGGACCCAGCTTGTTCGCAAGCCACGCGATGCCGAGCGCCGGATGACCGAGCACACCCGCGGCAATACCGGTCTCCTCGATCTCGGAATTCTTGTAGAGGATTGCGCCGGCCCAGCGCAGGTCGAAGTCGTCGGGCCGCATTACCTGCCCGCCGATCACGATGCCGGCCGCAGCGCCGTTGTCGGACACGGTATCGAAAATCTTGCGCGGATTGATAAGCCGCGCATCGATGATCTCGAGCGACGGCACAACGTACTCCGTCGCGCGCAACACATCGAACAGTCCGACGCCGGGGCCTTTCAGGGGCTTGCCTAATACGAAGGCGAGTTCGACCTCGATACGCGGAACGCAGTAGTTCTCGAAGACAAGCTTCGCGCCGTCCGCGACCATCATGTCGTCGAACAGGTGGCCGTAGTCGGGCTCGTTGATGCCGAGCGACTGCTGCATGGCCTTGGAGGTGAGCCCGATCTTGTGGCCGATCACCGTGCGGCCCGCTTTCAGCTTTCGTTTCGTCACTTCCTGCTGGATCGCATAGGCGTCGTCGATATCGATCTTCGGAAAGGTGACGGAAAGCTGCTTCGCCTGCTTCTTCGTGCGCTCGGCTTCGATGAGAATGGCGGCGGCCTTGGCCCGCTCTGTTTTCGACAACATTCGTATTGCGCTCTTGTTTGTTGCCGGATGCATCCATCCGGGCGTTTCAAGGGTTACGATAGACTGAAACTCAAACCCCCGTCATCTTCGAGGCCGGCATGACCCGCTATATCCTCGCGTATATCTCGACCCTGATCGTGTTCCTCGCGCTCGATTTCGTTTGGCTTTCCTCCACGGCGAACACACTCTACAGGCCCATTCTCAAGGACATCCTGCTCCCCGACTTCCGGCTCGCTCCGGCGCTCGTGTTCTATCTCCTGTTCGTGCTGGGGCTCGTGATCTTCGGTATCGCGGCGGGCCTGCGCAGCGGCAACTGGACCGACGCGCTGCTCTATGGCGCGTTGTTCGGCTTCTTCACTTATGCGACCTACGACCTCACCAATCAGGCGACGCTCAAGAACTGGGAAACGAAGCTCACCGTGATCGACATGCTCTGGGGGACGTTTCTCGGCGGCGCGGCATCGACCGCAGGCTTCCTGATCTCCGGCTGGCTCGAGCGCTTCATCCGCTAGGCTGCTTCCGCGCGAGCGCGGCCGTCAAGGCGAAGCATACGACGACGCAAATGGCAGCCGCGCTGACCGCATGAAGCGTGAACAGCGTGGCATGCTCGCCGCTCGAATAAGTCTCGAGCGCGGGGCCATAGCTGCCGCGCAGAATGAGATAGAGAACGATAGGTGCGAGCGCGGCACTCCAGCGCGAATAGCGTTCCTTCTCGCCGAAAAGAAGGGCACCGAGCACGACGCAGGGAAAGAAAAAGAGTTCAATTCCGCTTTGCGGGCCGAGCGCCTTGATTGCAACCATCGTGTTGCCGAGGCTCGCAATCATCAACAGCCACTTGCCGGCGGGAATGCTCCTGCGCATCACCCAGGGCACCAACGCATAAAGCGGCGACGACAACAGCGTGAGCAGCGCCGGCCAGAAGCGATTGCCGATCAGAAAATAAACGTAGAGCGGATAGAACGGCTGATTGCTCAGGATGAACATCGCAATCACGTTGCCCGCACGCGCGAGCGGATCGCGATGTTCGATATATGCGTAGAAGCGCCCGAGCGCTTTCACATGCATCACCGCTTCCGGCCGGCGGAAGCGCGGCTGCGGTCTTCCCGGCGCGGCCCGGGAAAGAACGCATTCACGCGCGCCTGATAGGCGCGAAACTTTGCGCCGCGCGAGCGCAGCATGTGCGCTTCCAGCGGCGGAATGCCGGAGGCATGCACAAGCAGCCAGTACATCATCGCAGGCGCAAGCAGCGCGAGCGGCCACCACCAGTAGCCGCCGCCGACGTTGAACGCGATCAGCACGTAGGCGAACCAGCCCAGCCACTCGAAGAAATAGTTCGGGTGCCGCGAATAGGCCCAGAGCCCAATTTCCGCGATATTGCCTTTATTTTTCTTCTTACCGACGAATGCCTTGAGTTGCCGGTCGGCAACACCTGCACCGGCAATCGCAAAGACGAGCAGCATGGCACCGGCCCAGTCGATCGCGCGCAATGCGGACGCCGGATTCTGCGCGGCGACGAAGACAGCGAGCACGAGTACGAACGCGCATAACGCCTGAATTTGGAGAAACCAGAACATTCGCCGCGGCGCGTCCCTACGCCACTCTTTCTTGAGTTGCGCGTAGCGCGGATCGTCCCCCCCCGAGAGCGTGCGGAAGAGAATGTGCGTACCGAGGCGCACTGACCAAGTCGCGCAGAGTGCGGCCACGAGCCATTGCCGCGCCGTGATGGCGTCGCCGGCAGCGAGCGGCACAAGCAAAGCCAACGAGACGCCTGCGATCCCGACGCCGTAGGACCAGAGCGTATCGACCCACCCGGATTTTCCGGTCCGCCACTGCAGCCACCAGGCAAATGCCATCCATGCAGACAGGAAAACTGCGGCTGCGATCAAAGCACCTGCGATCATCTCGGCACCGCTCCACCGGAGGATTTCGCGCGAACGAACGCGACGAGATCGTCGCGGGCGGGCGCGAGGAATGAAAGCAGCGGCGAGAACGCGCCGAGAATGGACAGATGGCCGACGCGGTCATAGGTGATGACCGCGGCGTTCCCGCCCTTCTCGTTCACACGTTGCGCGAGCCTCGATGAATTGCCGGGATCGACCACACGGTCGTTTTGCGGACGCATGAGCAGAAGCGGCGGCTCGCCGCCATCCACGTAGTTGATCGGCTGCGTCTTTGGCCGCTCGCCTTCGGGGCCGAAAATGATCTTCAGATATTCGTCCGTGAGCGGCAGGAAATCGTAAGGACCTGCGATCCCGATCACGCCCGCGATGTCGCTCCTGGGATCGAGCTTCGCGCCGCCGAGCCAGCGGCGGTCGGTCGCGAGGGATACCGCGTTGTAGGCCCCCGCCGAATGTCCCGCGAGAAACACTTTCCCGGCATCTCCGCCGAACCGCCCAGCATTGTCCTTGGTCCAGCGCACCACGAGCGCGGAGTCGCGGAGGAAATCCGGGTAACGCACCAGCGGATAGAGCCGGTAATTCGGAACGACCGCGACGATGCCCGCGCGGGCAAGCGCGCTGCCGACGAAACGATAGCTGGCCTTATCGCCCCGCTGCCACGAGCCGCCGTAGAAGAAAACCACCACAGGCAAAGGCCCGCTCGCCTCGGCGGGCTTGTAAATATCGAGTTTGAGCCTCTCGCCGTCGCCAAATGCGATGTCGCGCTCGACGGTAACGTCCGCGCCCCGCGCCACGAGATTGAGCAGAAAGGCCGGAGACCAGACTGCAAACGCGGCCAGCGCCGCAATAGCTGCCAGAACTGTGATCCACACCCGCTTCATCGCCCAAGGTTGTCCCGATTGATCCTTCATAACCCGCCCTGTGGCGCTACGGATGCATCCAAACCTGGGGGCCTGCGGGTTCCCTTTATGCATGTTAGTCCCAGCTTCCTCACCCCACCGCCCATTGGAAATCGCCGTGATCGGCTCCGGCATTTCGGGCATGAGCGCCGCCTGGCTCTTGTCCGCGCGGCATCGGGTCACAGTCTACGAACGTGAAGGCCGCCCCGGCGGCCATTCGAATACGGTCGAGGCGCCCTCGCCGTTCGGGCCGTTGCCGGTCGATACCGGGTTCATCGTCTTTAACGAGACCAACTATCCGAACCTGACGGCGCTGCTGCGGCATCTCGGCGTTCCGACCAAGGACTCGAGTATGTCTTTCGCCGCCTCCTTCGACGGCGGCGCCTTTGAGTATTCGGGCACCGATCTGCGCGGTCTGTTCGCGCAGAAGAGCAATCTGTTCAGCCCGCGCTTCTGGTCGATGCTGAAGGACCTGCTTCGCTTCTACCGGGAAGCGCCGGCGCACGCGAAGTCGGCGGCGCTCATGCCGATCGGCGAGTATCTCGCGCAAAACCGCTACGGCCGTCCGTTCTGCGAAGATCACCTGCTGCCGATGGCGGCCGCCATCTGGTCGTCCTCGCCCGCGCAACTCTCGGCCTACCCCACCGCGGCTTTCGTGCGCTTCTGCGAAAACCACGGCCTGATGAAGATCGCGAACCGTCCGGTCTGGCGTACGGTCGAGGGCGGCAGCCGGGAATATGTGAAGCGCCTCACCGCAGCCTACGCCGACCGCGTGCAACTCAACTGCGCTGCGACACGCGTGATGCGAAGACCCGATGGTGTGCAGGTGGATGACATCCACGGCGGAGCCCGCAAGTTCGATCATGTCGTGATCGCAACGCACGCGAACGAAGCGCTGCGCCTGCTCGCCGATCCGAATGACGCCGAGTGGAGCGTGCTCTCGAAATTCCGCTACCAGCCGAACACCGCTATCCTGCACAGCGACCCCTCGCTGATGCCGAGGCGCCGCGCCGCCTGGTCGAGCTGGAATTACATCGGCACGCGCAGCGCCGAAGGCGCGAAGCAGCTTTGCATCACCTACTGGATGAACCGCCTGCAAGGCATTCGCGACGACGTGCCGCTGTTCGTGACGCTCAATCCGCCGCGCCTCCCGCACGAAGAGTTCATCATCCGGACCGAGCACTACGACCATCCGCTCTTCGACGCGCCGGCGCTGCGCGCGCAAGAGAAACTCTGGTCGTTACAGGGCGCACGCAACACATGGTTCTGCGGTGCGTATTTCGGCTCCGGCTTTCACGAAGACGGTTTGCAGTCCGGGCTTGCGGTTGCCGAGGCGCTCGGCGGAGTCAGACGCCCGTGGCAGGTCGCAGACGAGAACGGAAGGATTCGCGTCGGCGCGTCGACTTTTACGCCCATGCAGGAAGTCACGGCATGACGAAGTCCGCCTCCGCTCTTTACCAAGGCGAGGTCGTTCATCGCCGGCTGCGCCCGAAAGCGCACCGGCTCCGCTACGGCGTTTTCAACATCCTGTTCGATCTCGATGAACTTCCGGATCTCGACCGCCGACTGCGTTTTTTCTCCCGCAACCGGTTCAACCTGTTCGCCTTCTACGACCGCGATCACAGCGGCGGCGAGATGCCGCTGCGCCGTCACGTTGAAACGATCCTGAGAAGCGAAGGCATCGACATCGCTGGAGGCCCGATCCGGCTCCTCTGCATGCCGCGCGTGCTCGGTTTCGTGTTCAATCCGCTCAGTGTCTATTTCTGCTACCGACCGTCCGGTCACATCGCCGCCATCCTGTATGAGGTCAGCAACACCTTCGGCGAGCGGCACTACTACCTGATACCGTCGCGCGGAATTCCAGATTCCGGCGAGGCGTTCACGCAAACGGCGGCAAAGCGCTTTCACGTTTCGCCGTTCCTGCCGCGCGAGATGGATTACCGGTTTCGCATTACACCGCCCGGCGAGCGCGTCTCCGTATCTGTTCACGTCCACGACGCGCGGGGGCTTCTTGTTGCTGCGTCATTCTCGGCAGTGAAATCGGAGCTCTCCGATCGGTCGCTGGCCAGAGCTTTCGTGGCCTATCCGTTGCTCACACTGAAAGTGCTTGCGGGTATTCACTGGGAAGCGCTGAAGCTCTGGCTGAAAGGAGTGAAGGTCTGGTCGAAACCTGAGCAACTGGCGGAGCGCATCACGATCGGAACGCAGGAAGGAGGTGTCGGGAATGAGAAAATACTTCAACCCGCATCTGACCACGCAGCCTGAGTCTGACCTTCACAACGAAAGCCTCCAGACACATCATATTACCGCCCGGGCGATTGCATCGCGTGTGATCATCGCGATCCGTGTGCCCGGAGATGCCATCCACTGCTTTTCACGCCCCTCCCGCCGCACCGCAGCAAATAAATTTCCTGTATTTTTCTGGATTGACTATCGGCGCGCCTTTTACGACCTTTGTCTAAGAGAAACACGCAATACAAGACGAATTTGGGGAAGGAAGTATGCCGTGGTCATCACAGGCGCCGCAGTTCCCGCGGCCTGATGTTCGCGCGCAGATCGAAGATGCACTCGATCACTCGCGCTTTGCCGACCGCTGGATCGCCCGCGTAGTCCGATCCCTGAAAGTCGGTGATCTCATCATCGAAACGCCGAGCGGTGCGCGGGTCGAAGGCAAAGGTGAGATCGAAGGCCCACGCGCGACTCTCATCTTGCACAGATGGCGCACCATGCGCCGCCTCATGTTCGGCGGCGACGTCGGATTTTCCGAAGCCTATATGGACGGAGACTGGTCGACGCCCGATCTCGCGACGCTCATCGAGCTTGCCGCGCTGAACGAACGCGCCTTGAGCGAGGTCACCGCCGGGCGGTGGTTCAAGCGCTTCCTGCACCGCGTGAAGCATCTTCTGCGCGCGAACACAAAGAGCGGCAGCCGCCGCAACATCGAGGCGCACTACGATCTCGGCAACGACTTCTACAAGCTCTGGCTCGACCCGAGCATGACCTATTCGTCGGCGCTCTATGCAACGCCAAAGCAGTCGCTCGAGGACGCGCAGGACAACAAGCTCGCGCGCATCATGGATCTGCTCGCGCTCAAGGGCGATGAGCGCGTACTCGAGATCGGCTGCGGATGGGGCCGCCTCGCCGAGCGCCTCACCACCGAGCGCAACACGCATGTCACAGGGCTTACACTTTCGCCTTCGCAACTTGCGGGCGCGAAGGAACGCCTCGCGAAAGCGGGAGCGGGCGGCAAGGCGGATCTCCGCCTCCAGGACTATCGTGATGTGACGGAAAAGTTCGACCGCGTCGTATCGATCGAAATGATCGAAGCGGTCGGAGAGAAATACTGGCCGACCTATTTCGGCAAGATCGCCGATGTTTTGAAGCCTGGCGGCCGCGCGGTGCTGCAAGTCATTACCATCGCCAACGAGCGCTTCGAGCTTTACCGGAAGAACGCCGATTTCATTCAGCGCTATATTTTCCCGGGCGGCATGCTGCCGTCAGACGAAGTAATGCGTGGACAGATCAGGCAAGCGGGTATGAAGTTTCTCTCGCTCGAGACTTTCGGGATCAGCTACGCGCAAACGCTGAACGAGTGGAACCGCCGCTTCCAGCGCGCATGGCCCGAGATCGAAGCGATGGGCTACTCGAAAAAATTCAAGCGGACCTGGGAGTACTATCTCGCCTATTGCGAGGGCGGCTTCCGCTCCGGCTCCATTGATGTCGGTCTTTACGTGATGGAAAAGCCCGCGCATTGACCGCGCCCGCGCGCTTCGCAACACTCCGCGAATGAAGACACGCTCCTTCGGGCCGGGGCAATCTGGCGTTTCCGTCATCGGTCAGGGCACATGGAATCTCGAGCTTGCCCCTCGCGCGGAAGCGGTCAAAACGCTTCAGCGCGGCATCGATCTCGGCATGACGCATATCGACACCGCGGAGATGTATGGCTCGGGCCGCGCCGAGGCGATCACCGGCGAAGCCATCGCCGGACGCCGCGACAGGGTATTTGTGGTCTCTAAAGTGCTGCCGTCGAACGCCTCACACAAAGGCACGCTCGCTGCCTGCGAGCGCTCGTTGAAACAACTGAAAACCGATTACCTCGACTGCTATCTGTTGCACTGGCGCGGCTCCTATCCGCTCGAAGAAACCTTCGCGGCATTCGATGAATTGAAAACGGCGGGAAAAATCCGCTCCTGGGGCGTTTCCAATTTCGACGAAGACGATCTTGATGAAGCGCTTGCCGTCGCCGGCAAGGGCAAGATCGCGTGCAATCAGGTGCTCTACCATCTGCGCGAACGCGCGATCGAACACGCGGTGATCCCCTGGTGCGAGAAGCATGGGGTCGCGGTCGTCGCCTACAGTCCTTACGGTCAGATGGCCTCGCCCGCGCTTTCCACCCCCGGCGGTAAAGTGCTTGCCGAAATCGCCGACGCCCGCGATTCAACGCCACGGCAGATCGCACTCGCATTTCTGACGCGAAAGCAATCCGTGCTCGCGATTCCAAAGGCTTCAAAGGTTGCGCATGCGGAAGAGAATGCGGGCGCTGGCGAAATTGAAATAAGCGCAAAAGAAATCGAGCAGATCGATAAAGCGTTTCCGCGCGGGCGGCCAAGAAGCCTGCCGATGCTTTAGCCTCGTCTTAAGGCGCGCGAGCAGCAGAGAGCGCGTCTCGAAGGATGAGGAAATATTATCTCTTCTGAAAATCCTCCGGCTGCGGCACCGCGTCCGCCGAGAAGTGGCAGTGATCCGGCTTGAGATCGACAAGCGGTGTGCCGTCGAGGCAATCGAGCCCGCGGACGAAGAGCGAATTTTCTTCCACCCTCTCGAGCTTCACCAGCGACGTACCGATCGGATTGGGCCGCATCGGCGAGCGTAGCGCGAAGGTGCCGGTCGTTTGATCGCTGTGTTTCGGATTCTGCTGGACCAGATCGCGGCGCGACCGGTCGAGCCAGTATAGCACTTCGAGCTTCGCGAACTTCTCGATGCCTTTCAGCGCGGCAACCCAAGGCTCGAAAATCTCGATCCGGCAGATGGGACCATCCCGCCTCCCCTGACGGGGACATGCGGAGCGGCTTTGCCACGGCGTATGAATCCGCCCGATGAAAACCAGACCCGCATCGCGCGGCGCTGGCGCCGTGACGACAACCTCTCCGGGACGAATTTCATCGCGTCCATCCATGGTACGGATATACTATGCGCAGAGGAAACGCGCGAAAGAAACCAGATGGCCGCACCCAAACCGCCAGCCTTTGAAACTCTGAGCCTGCACGCCGGCCAGCATCCGGACCCGGTGACCGGCGCGCGTGCCGTCCCGATCTATCAGACCACGTCCTACGTCTTTCAGGACACCGACCACGCTGCGGCACTCTTCAATCTCGAGCGCGCGGGCAACATCTACACGCGCATTTCCAACCCGACCACGTCGGTGCTCGAGGAACGCATTTCTGCGCTCGAAAACGGCGTCGGCGCGGTTGCGACCGCAAGCGGCATGGCGGCACTTCATCTCGCGATCGCGACGATCGCGAGCGCCGGCGATCACATCGTCGCTTCCGCTTCGCTCTACGGGGGCACAATCAATCTGCTCGCGCATACGCTGCCGCGCTTCGGCATCACGACAACCTTCGTGAAGCCGCGCGATCACGCCGCCATCAAGGCCGCGATCAAGCCGAACACCAGGCTCGTGATCGGCGAGACCATCGGCAATCCCGGCCTCGAAGTGCTCGACATTCCGAAGGTCGCGGAGATCGCGCATGGCGCGAAGATTCCGTTACTGATCGACAACACCTTTGCGACACCCTATCTCTCGCGCCCGCTTGAACTCGGCGCCGATCTCGTCATGCACTCCATGACCAAATGGATCGGCGGGCATGGCATCGCGATCGGCGGCATCATCGTCGATAGCGGCCGTTTCGACTGGGTCGGAAGCGGCAAGTTTCCGCAGCTCACCGAACCCTATGCCGGCTATCACGGCATCAATTTCGTCGAGCAATTCGGTCCTTGGGGCTTCGTGATGCGTGCGCGTTCGGAGGGTCTCCGCGATTTCGGCGCCTGCATTTCCCCGACCAACGCATTTCAGATTCTGCAAGGCGTCGAGACACTGGGCGTACGCATGGACCGTCACGTTGCAAACACGAAAGCCGTTCTGGAGGCTCTTTCCAAAAATCCGGCCGTCGAATGGGTATTGCACCCTTCCCTGCCTTCGCATGAAGACTTTGAACTTGCGAAGAAACTCCTCCCCCGCGGCGCGGGCTCCATCGTCAGCTTCGGCATCAAGGGTGGCCGTGCAGCCGGCAAGAAATTCATCGAGAGCCTGCGGTTGGCGAGCCACCTCGCAAACGTCGGCGATGCGAAGACGCTTGTGATCCACCCGGCCAGTACGACGCATCAGCAGATGGATGCGCGGCAACTCAAAGCTGCCGGCATCGGCGAGGAACTGATCCGCCTCTCGGTCGGCATCGAAAATGCCGCCGACATCATCGACGATCTCGCGCAGGCGCTGCGCACCTCGCAGAAAGCGTGATTCCATGCGCATCAAGGTCAATGGTTCAGAGGTTTTTGTTGCGACCGGCGGCAAGGAGTTTGATCCGGCAAAGCCGCTGGTCGTTTTCCTGCACGGCGCGGGTTTCGATCACTCGATATGGGCGCTTTACACACGCTGGCACGCACACAACGGCTACTCAGTGCTCGCGCCCGATCTTCCCGGGCACGGATTGTCCGGAGGCAAGCCGCTCGCAACCGTCGCGGAAATCGCCGACTGGGTTGCAGCGTTGATCGACGCGTCTGGCGCGAAGAAGGCGCGTCTTGTCGGACATTCGCTGGGTTCGCTGATCGCTATCGAGACGGCAGCGCGTCATCCGGAGCAAGTTACGAGCCTCGGCCTGATCGCCGGTGCGACCGTGATGCCGGTAAGCGAGCCTCTGCTCAACGCAGCGAGGGAAGACTCGCCCGATGCCATCGCCATGATGACGCTCTGGGGGTTCGGCTCCCGCGCGAGCCGCGGCGGCTCGCTCTCACCGGGCAACTGGATGTTGGGCAAGGGTCTCCGCGTCCTGGAGGCTGCGAAGTCCGGCGTACTTTTCACCGATCTTTCAGCGAGCAATGCTTACGACGCGACCGAGGCCGCGAAGAAGGTGAAAGTGCCGACCACACTCGTCCTTGCCGAGCGCGATCTGATGACGCCTGCGAAGAACGGCAAGGCGCTCGCAGCGCTCATTCCCGGCGCAAAGATGGTCGTGCTTCCCGGCGCGGGCCACATGCTGCTCGCGGAAAAGCCGGACGAGGTGTTGAAGGCGATCGCAGCCTGACCGCATAAGTTGCGGTCACGCCCGCTTCTGCACGTTTGCACTGCGCGCGGGCACGCCGAACTCGGCGCGGCACACTTCCGCAAGCACGGCAATGCCTTCACGGATCTGCTCATGCGAGGGACTCGCGTAGCAGATGCGGATGCGGCTCTTCGAGTGCGCGGCATCGACCGACCACTCCGGTCCCGGATTGATGGCAACACCTGCGGCAAGCGCCTTCTGATAAAGCCGCATCGCATCCACCTGATCCGGCAATTTCACCCAGAGGAAGATGCCGCCCGGCGGGTCCTGAAATTCCGCTGCGGTGCCGAACTGCTCGTTCAGCGATTCCTTCAGTGTTTCCAGTTTCGAGCGCAGCGCAGACCGCAAGACCGGCACATGGGATTCGAAGTGCGGTTTGCAGAATTCGGCAAGCACCATCTGTTCGAGCGCGCCGGAACCTGCGTCGGTTTTAAGCGAAAGCACGCGCGACAGAATTTCCCATGGCGCGACGATGTAACCGACACGGAGCGCTGGCGCGACCGACTTCGAAAACGACCCGATATGCACGACACCGCCGGTCTTGCTCATGGCGTAAATCGCGGGCGGACGCTTTCCGCTCCAGATCAGATCCGCATAACAATCGTCCTCGAAGACCGGCACGCCGTATTCTTCGGAGAGCTTCAGCAACTCGCGCCGCCGCTCCTCGCTCATGATCGTCGCGGTCGGATTCTGCACTGTCGGGATCGTGTAGATGAACTTCGGCCGCACGCCGCGCGCCTTCAGATCGGCTAGCGCATTGCTGAGTGCATCCATCCGCATTCCGCCTTCGTCAAGCGGGATGCCCACGACATTCACGCCCATCCGTGTCATGCGGTTGATCGAGCCCTGATAGCTGTCCTGCTCGTAGATCACGGTGTCGCCGCGCTCGCAGAGCACGGCGTTCACGAGATCCAGCGCCTGCAACGAGCCGGACACCATCACGATGTCTTCAGCGGTGCATGAAATTCCGGCATCGCGCTTGAGCTTCTGCGCCACGAATTCGCGCAGCGGACGATAGCCCTGCGGACCTGTGTTCACGGTGTAGTTCGAAAGCGCGTTGCCTTCCCGCGAAAGCACGCTGTCTGCCGCGGCGCGCAGCGCATCCACCGGCACCACGTCCGGATCGTTATTGCCGCCGACGAAACTGAAGCGCGGCGCACCGGTCCATTTGACCGCAGGTGCAGGCAGAGATCGCGCGAAAAGCGCAGAGAAATCGAACGCACTGGAACGCATGAACCGGGTCCTTCCGGCCGCGCAGGATCGCGGCTCGGGAGGAGATTATCCGGGATTGTCAGCACCTTGCCAGTGCGGCGCGATGGTCTTCAGTCCCACTCCACGAGTTCCTGCAAGCGCCGCTCGTCGAGCAGCGTAAGCCGCCGCCCGTCGAGCCGCAGAAGCCCGCTCGTCCGGAACCGGCTCAGAATCTTGCATACGTGAACTGCGGTAAGTCCGGTTGCATCCGCGAGCTGTTGCTGGCGAACCGGAAAATCGATCGTACCATCATGCGCCAGTCCTTTTTTGTGCAGCCGATTGTGCACGCTTAAGAGCAGCCGCGCGATCCGAGCCTCTGCCGAGCGCCGGCCGAGATCGAGGCTCAACTGATCCGCGCGTTCTCGCTCTTCGGAAATCGCGCGGCCAAGCTTCGCAGCAAGACTGCGGCTCTGAATAACCGCCTCGATCAATTCGCTGCGGCGGAATTTGCGGCAGGAGACCTGCGAGACCGCTTCGATGGCGCGTCCTGCACAGGTTTCGAAGAGATAGTTCATCGAGACCGCTTCGCCCGCGAGCGCGAAGGACACGATCTGCTTTCGTCCGTTTGCCACGGTGATCGAAGCCGCTGCCCAGCCGGAGCAGATCACCGGCACATAATCGCTTTCCTCGCGCTGGTGAAGGATCGTGCGGCGCGGGGGAAAGACCTGAACCTGCGAAGGCACGTGCGGCATGCCGCGCCCCGGCGGCGGATCGGTCTCGCTTTTTACTCCGAAACCGGGGCAGGCTCCGGTTTCGCGAACGAAGCATCCGCTGCAGGTCGGCAGGTAACGGGCATCGGCCGCTACGGGAGCCGCCTTGCCGTTTTCGCCGGGTGGGGTTTGGCGGAAACCGAACGCTTCGCCGGGTACGCTTTCACTCGAACGATCCTCTCGAGTCTTCAGCATGGTCCACCGAGAATCAGTTGCGCATGGGAAACAATACCCAGCGCCAAGAGTGCAATATATTGGTGTATTATAAGAAGGTCGCCGTTCTAGGGTTGTAGCCTCGCGAGGTGCTCAGTGAGACCTGCTCCCGTGCGGACCGACCGGGGAGCCGGACCAGCGCCTCCTTTGCCAAGCTAAGTTGTTGTGTTGCTTAGCGAACACTCCACTGCAGGACTGATCCGCTAAAAATACCGCTTGATCGACGGGCTTTGCTCCAGCTATTAGCCCTGCACGTGAAATCGATATAATCACATATATAGATGTGATTATTGGAGCGGCGCAAAACCGCCGGCCGGAAACGAAAATCATGAGTCCGTTGGTACTTTCTCTTTGGGCCGGTCTTGCGATCGGCGCGGCGTTCGGCGTGACCGTGCAGCGGACAGGCTTCTGCCTGAACTCCGCATTCCGTGGCGCGCTCGTCTCCGGCGACAATCGCAAGCTCGCGTCATTCGGACTCGCGATGGCGATTGCGGTTCTATCGACACAGGCGCTCGAAGCATCCGGCCTGATCGACCTCAAACGCTCGATCTATCTGTCCACGCCTTCCTCGTGGCTCGTCGTTCCTCTTGGCGGTGCGCTGTTCGGCTACGGCATGATCGCCGCGAACGGCTGCGGCCCGCGCGCACTCGTGCTCCTCGGCCAGGGCAACCTGCGCTCGTTCCTTGTTCTGCTTTGTCTGGGTATCGCCGCCTTCGCGGC
Source organism: Hyphomicrobiales bacterium (assembly GCA_018335895.1). GTDB lineage: Bacteria > Pseudomonadota > Alphaproteobacteria > Rhizobiales > Xanthobacteraceae. Next base: position 37,058 of record JAGXQU010000008.1, read on the forward strand.
GCTGAGCGGCATCTTCGCGCCGGTTCGCACAGCACTTGCAGCGCCGACCACGCTTGTTTTCGAAAAGCTGCCTTCCGTGCCGCGCTATCTCGAAGCCTCGCTCGGCGCGGGTGCTGCACGCCTGCTTCCTGCCGCGGTGTTGTCGCTGGTCCTCGCGGGCCTCGCATTCAGGAGTGCGGCGTTCCGCGCTAGTCCGCGCGACATCGTCGGCGGTGTAGCCGTAGGGCTCCTGATCGCAGCAGGCTGGTTTGCTACCGGCTATCTCGGTCAGGACGAGTTCGAGCCCGCCCCGGTGGCGTCGCTCACCTTCATCGCGCCGGTCGGCGAAACGATTCAATACGCGATGTTCGCTACCGGCGCGCGCATGACCTTCGGGATTGCGGTCGTCTGCGGCGTGTTCCTTGGGTCGCTTGTATCCGCCCTCGCGACGCGCAGCTACGAATTGCAGAGTTTCAGCCGCCCGACACAAATGCTGCGATACATGGCGGGCGGCACGCTGATGGGTCTCGG
>JAGXQU010000009.1 GCA_018335895.1 Hyphomicrobiales bacterium
TGCCGCCGCGGCCGCTGGTGGAGGCGCCGAACTTCGCGCTGTCCCTGCCGCAAGCGCGTACCAAGAGCGGCGCGGCGCAGACCGCAAAAGACCTGACCGAACATCCCTGGGCCGGGACAAGCGTCCGCCTCACGCTCACGGCCCGCGACGAAGCCGGCAACGAAGGCAGAAGCGAGCCGCGCGAGACCCGCATTCCGCAGCGCTCGTTTCAAAAGCCGCTCGCACGCGTGCTGATCGAGCAGCGCCGTGAACTCGCGTTCGACGCCAACGCCCGCGGCCGCGTGCAGCATGCACTCGATGCGCTGATGATCGCGCCCGAGCGCTTCACGCCCGAGCCCTCCGTCTTTCTCGGCCTGCGCACAGCGAGCACGCGCCTGAAAATCGCCCGCACTGATGACGACCTGCGCGGCGTGATCGGTTATCTCTGGGAAATCGCCGTGCTGATCGAAGACGGCACGCTCTCCGATGTAGAGCGCGAACTGCGCGCTGCCGAGAATGCGCTCCGGCAGGCGCTCGAACGTGACGCTACGCCGGAAGAAATCAAGCAGCTGATGGACCGCCTTCGCGCGGCCCTTGACCGCTACCTTCAGGCTCTCGCCGAACAGCAACGCCGCGACAACAACAATCCCGACCTGCAACGTCCGGATTCCAACACGCGTGTCGTGCGGCCGCAGGATCTCAAGAACATGCTCGATCAGATCGAGCGCATGGCGAAGAACGGCGACCGGCAATCGGCCCAGAAGCTCCTCGATCAACTGCAATCGCTAATGGAGAACCTGCAAAAGAACCGCAGGCAGGCAGGTCCGCCGCAAAATCAGGACAATCCGCTCGACGAGCTCGGCCGCATGATCCAGCAACAACAGCGCCTGCGCGACCGCACCTTTCAGGAAGGGCAGCAGAACCGCCGTCAGCAACAGCAACAGGGCCAGCAGAAGAACGGCCGGAACCAGATGGGCCAGTTGCAGCAGGGCCAGGGCGATCTCCGCCAGCAACTCGAAAAAATGATCGAGCAGCTGCGCAGACAGCAACAACAGCAGAACGGTGCAGGCGAAGGCCCAGGCAAGGATGCCGCCGACGCGCTTGGCCGCGCAGAAGAAGCGATGCGTGACGCCGAGAACTCACTCGGCAACGGCGACGCGGACGGCGCGGCCGAATCGCAAGGCCGTGCGTTGTCGCAACTTCGCCGTGGCGCGCAGGCCATGGCCGATGCCATGCAACAAGGCGGGCCCGGCGATGGCCCCGGCTCCCCGGAAGGACCAGAAGCCAATTCCGCCGAGCGCACCGATCCGCTCGGCCGCCCCGTGCGCAACCGCGAATTCGGCGACGACTACACTGTGAAGGTGCCCGACGAGATCGACACGCAGCGTGCGCGGCGCGTGCTCGAGGAACTGCGCCGGCGCTTGAGCGATCCCTCGCGGCCGCGGCTCGAGCTCGATTACCTCGACCGCCTGCTGCAGGACTACTGAGCGAGCACTTCGCGGATTTTCGCGCGCACGTCTTCGATCTGGAACGGCTTCAGGATCACACCGCGGATCAGCGGGTCCAATCCGCTTGCGCGTTCGCGCTGATCGGCAAAGCCGGTCATCAGCACGACCGGCAGCTTGGGCCAGTCGCGCGAGACGCTGAGCGCAAGCGCGATTCCGTCCATTAAGGGCATCGAAATGTCGGTGAGCAGGAGGTCGGCTTCGCCGCCTCCCTGTAGATATTCGAGCGCTTCCGCGCCGTCAGCCACGGCGTGAACGCCGTGACCGTCGAGTTCGAGCGCGCGAGACAGCAGAAAGCGCGACGCTTCCTCGTCTTCGGCGATCAGAATCCGGGCCAAGAGAACCGCCCTTTCCTGTTACGAACGGCGAAACGAATTCGTCAGCGCACGCTTGCCGTGAGATCGGCGCGCGTCAGAAAGCGAACCATGATTTCCCTACCCTCAGCCGGGGGCGAGGCGAGCCGGCTCTTGAACGGCACGCTTTCGTGAGGATAGAGCACTGACTTCGGCAAAAGTGCGGTCCATGAATAGATCTCTACGCCCTTCTCGCCGAGGACGGAGAGCCGCACGCGCGGAAGCTCCACCGCGCGGTTCGCGACATTTCCGATCTCACCTTCGATGGCGAGCACGGTGATGCCGTCCTGGATTTCCTGACGCGTGCGAATGCTTTGAAACTCGAGACCGCGTAGGTTCACCGGCAACCCTACCGCCGCATAGAGCGTCGCGAGTTCGGGTGCGGCGCGGACGAACGACTCGCGGCTGACGATTCCGAACGAAACGACGATAGCGAGCACGGCAGCGAGCGCGCCGAGCGGGAAACTCTTCTTGCGTTTGGACGTGGCAGGCACGTAGCGCGCCACGGTTTTGCGTTGCGGCGGCGGTGCCGGCGGCATCTCCTCCGCCGGCGAAATCGCGGGAGCATCCTCGATCGCGACGACTGGGCCGCTTGTCTCTACGCCGCCCGTGGCAAGTGCCGCGTGCTGGACGCGATCTTCTTCGCTGATCTGGGGAGCGGGTGCGGTGGCCGCCTCGATAGCGCCGTCTGCGAGAACGAGCGATGGCGCGGGGGCGAACCAGGTGGTCTTGCACGCTGCGCAACGCACGGTACGTCCGCTCGGCTCCAGCGCCGAAGGACTCACTTCAAAGCCTGCCGCGCAGGACGGGCATTCGATACGCATTGCAACCTCACTCGATACTTACCGGGTCATGATGCCGGATGACCCGTTAATGGATAGAAAACCGTAACGGCATCCTGCCGGTCGCCGAAACGCGAGCTTTTCTAGGTATTTGGATGCGGCGCCCCGAAACGGGACAGACTTTCGGCGCACTATTTTCGGGATTGCCGGCCAGGATTCCGGACGCCTGCTTGCCGCAGTTCCACATAGCATGCTCGATAGGAGCAGGATGACGGGGGAAAGCGATCCGCACATGAGGCCGCTAGTGCAACCGTCACCGGTTCGCCCAAAGCGCAGGCGGAGCTTTGCCTCGATCCTGTTATGGAGCGTCGGCGGCGGCCTGACTGCATTTCTCGTCGCCGGCTTCTTCGTCTATCTCAACGAAATTCCGGGCGATCCGCCGTTATCGACACGCCCCTCGGATGGCATTGTCGTTTTGACCGGTGCGCCGCAGCGCATGACCGCGGCAATCGATCTGCTTGCCGCCAAACGCGGCAAGCGGCTTCTCGTTTCCGGCGTCAATCCAGCGACCACGGACGAGGAACTAAAGAAGCAGATTCCCGATTTCGCGCGCCTTTCGGAATGCTGCATCGATCTCGGCCACGAGGCGCAGAACACGCTCGGCAATGCCGTCGAAACCGCGGCATGGGCGAAGAAGCACGGGTTCAAATCGTTGCTGGTCGTGACCTCGGCCTGGCATATGCCGCGTGCGCTGGTGCATCTTGAGCGCGAGGCCGAAGGCATCGAACTCGATCCCTACCCGGTCGTGACCGAGCGAATGCGCGGGCAAGGCTGGTGGTCGAACCCGCAGACCGTGCGGCTTCTCGTTTTCGAATATCTGAAATATCTTGCCGCGCTCGTCCGCGCAGGCTGAAGAACGCAGCGGCACAGAAGGAAATCACGCCGTGCAAATCTTCCGCTCGATCCTTTTCAATATCGCCTTCTATCTGAACACCTTACTCCAGATCCTGTTCTATCTCCCGCTGCTGCTACTGCCGCGGCGCTATATCTGGATTGCAGTGAAATCCTGGGCGGCTGGAAATCATTTCCTGCTGAAATGGATCTGCGGCATCGAGCACGAAATCGTCGGCCTCGAAAAAGTGCCTGCAGGCGGCATCATCGTCGCTTCCAAGCATCAATCGGCGTGGGAGACTTTCACGATGGCTGCGATCCTGTCCGATCCGACCTTCGTGCTGAAGCGGGAACTGCAATGGATCCCGCTGTTCGGCTGGTACACGGCAAAAGCGCGGTTGATTCCGGTGAACCGGGGCGCGCGGAAAGCCGCGCTCGATCAGGTCACCGAAGTCGGTCACGAGCGAATGAAAGAGAACCGCCAGCTCATCATCTATGCTGAAGGTACGCGCCGCCCGGTCGATGCTCCGCCCAATTACAAATACGGCGTCGCGCACCTCTACGAGAAGCTGGATGTGCCCTGCGTGCCGGTAGCCCTCAATTCCGGCCTGTATTGGCCGCGCCGCTCGCTCCGCTTCCAGCCCGGCAAGGTGCGGCTGGAGTTTCTCGATCCCATCCAGCCGGGCATGGAGAAAGTCGCCTTTCTCAAGCATCTGGAAACGCAGATTGAGACGGCCACCAACCGCCTTGTGGCGCTCGGCCGGGAGGAAATCGCGCGCACGGGGGCTTGATCCCCATCCTCAAGTTGACATTACGTGCCGATGTTCTAGTTTTGTTCTCATGACGCGATTCGAACGAGCGAAATACGCGGGACAGCTCGCCGCGACCAAGTTTCCGGACCTTGCAAGCCGCTTCCAGTTCTGGTGCGGCGGTTCAGGCCGCCGCTACGCCACAAGCCGCTATCTGCCGGGCCAGACGCCCGCCTATGACCTCGCGGTCTCGCTTTACGTGAAACAGACCGCCGAAGGCCCCCGGGTCATCGCAATCTCGGCGGGACAGGCGAGCGACGCCGCACCGGGGGATGCCGACGAAGTGCACGTGCATGTAGTTGAGCGCATCGAAGCGCTTGCCTTCGCACACCGCGATCTGCGCGCGTTGCTCGACGACGGCAACGAAGCCGGCTCCGCGCCGTCCGGCGCGCCCCAGCACAAGGTGCTTCCGTTTACTCCGCGTCACGCGGCGTAAACGGCCGCTCGCTCTTCAGGCGTTCCGCAAGCCACTCCAGGCTGCGGTCCCGTATGTCGAGCGCGTGCAGCGCCTCGACGGTTGCAAGCACATAGTCAGGGTTGCTTCCCGACTTCCCGTGCCCGCGCTTTACATATGTGAGTTGCTCTTCGGGTGTGAGCGCGCCCGCATATTGCGCGTGTCCGCGGTCGACCAGGTAGCAGACCGCGCTCACGCGGCTCCGGCCGCCATCGAGCAAATCGACCAGCCGGTACTTTTCCAGATAGACGCTCGTGACCTGCTCGCGCTCGCGCAAATATTGGATCGTCTGTTCGCGCAGACTGCCCGCCACCCGGAATGCGATGCCGCGGCAGCTTCCGCCCCGATCGAGCCCGAGCACGAGACCGGGCCGTTCGGGTGTACCGCGGTGAAAATGCGAGATTACGCAAAGCGCGCGATGCGCGCCGTTGAGGCGCGCGGGACGCTTTTCCAGAAATTCGAACCCCGGCCGCCACATCAGCGAGCCATAGCCGAACACCCAGAGATCTTCGCTCATAGGCGGTAACTAGTCGTCGCCATAGGGGCGCACGATCGGGAAGGCGTCTTCGTGCTCGCGCTTCGGCGCGGTCACCGAGATATGTTCCTTCTCGATCACCTTGCGGCGGGTGAGCCGGCTCTTTGAGAGCGCGTCCACGAGCGTCGGCCCGTCATTTTCCTCGATCGCTTTTGCGAGCGCCGACAGGTCCTCGTTGAACTGCTTCAGCACGCCGAGCACTGCTTCCTTGTTGTTCAGGAAAATATCGCGCCACATGGTCGGGTTTGAAGAAGCGATGCGGGTGAAATCGCGAAACCCGCCAGCCGAGTATTTCATAACTTCCGCTTGCGTCGCTTCCTCGTGCTTGAGCCCGGTATGAAAGATCGCGAAGGCGATCAGATGCGGCAGGTGGCTGGTGATCGCGAGCGCCTCGTCGTGGTGCTGCACGGACATCGCCTCGACTTCGGAGCCGAGCGCCTTCCAGAACGCGCGCACGGTTTCCACCGCACCTTCATTCGCGCCGTCGAGCGGCGTCACGATGCACCAGCGATTCTCGAATAGATCGGCAAGTCCAGCTTCCGGCCCGGAATGTTCGGTGCCCGCAAGCGGGTGCGCGGGCACGAGATGCGCCGATTTCGGCAGATGCGGAAGCATGTCGCGCACGACGGCTCCCTTCACGGAGCCGACATCGGTGACGATCGCGCCCGCTTTCAGATGCGGCCCGATCTCCGCAGCCAGCGCGCCGTATTGTCCGACCGGCACGCAGGCGACAACGAGATCTGCGTCCCGCACCGCTTCGGCGCCGTTCTCGACCACTTTCGCAAGCCCCAGCTCGCTCACGGTCCTGCGAACCTTTGGCGAGGCGTCGGTCACGACAACTTCACGCACAGCCCGGTTTGCCACCGCCGCGCGCGTGATCGACGAGCCGATCAGTCCCTGACCGATAATCGCAAGGCGATTTACGACCGGCGCCATGTGACCAGCGCCGTCATTTCAGGAACTCGGCAAGCGCCGCGATCACAGCCTTGTTCTGCTCCTCGGTGCCGATGGTCATGCGCAATGCATTCGGCAGTTTATAGGCTGTCATCTGGCGCAGTACGATGCCGCGCGAAATCAGGAAAGCGTCTGCCTCTTTCGCGCCTTTGCCGGGCTTCGATGAAAAGTGCATCAGCACGAAATTGCCAACACTCGGCGTGACTTCGAGACCGAGTTTCTTCAGTTCGTCCGAAACCCACGGCAGCCACTTCATGTTGTGCTCGACCGCACGCTCGACATGCGCGAGATCGGTGAGTGCCGCGGCACCCGCCGCAATCGACGGCGCACTCATGTTGAACGGCCCGCGCGTGCGGTTCACGGCATCGACGATGGCCGCCGGCCCGTACATCCAGCCGATGCGGAGCGCGGCCAGTCCGTGGATCTTGGAGAACGTGCGCGTCATGACGACGTTTTCGCTCGATCCCGCAAGCTCGATCCCGGCTTCGTAATCGTTCTTGCGGACATATTCGGCGTAGGCGGCGTCGATCAGCAGTATAACATTGCCGGGAAGTGCTGCGTGCAGGCGGCGCACCTCGGAGATCGGCGTGTAGGTGCCGGTCGGATTGTTCGGATTCGCGAGAAATACCATGCGCGTCTTCGGCGTGACGCAGGCAAGAATGGCATCGACATCGGTAGCAAAGTTCTTCTCCGGCGCAATCACGGGTGTCGCGCCGGCGGACAGCGTCACGTTGCGGTACATCAGGAAGCCGTGCGTCGTGTAGATCGCCTCGTCGCCGTCTTTAAGATAGGCGCGTGCGAGTACCGCCAAGAGCTCGTCCGAGCCCGCGCCGCACACGATGCGGTTCGGATCTAGGCCATAGGTCTTGCCGATCATCTCGCGCAACTCGGTCGCGCCGCCGTCGGGATAGAGCTCCAGCGTATCGGCACCGCGCTTGTACGCGTCGATCGCCTTCGGGCTCGCGCCCAGCGGCGTTTCGTTCGAGGAAAGCTTGATGACCTTCGCCGCGCCGGGTGCATGGCTGCGGCCCGGAATGTAGGCGTCGATTTCCATAACGCCGGCGCGCGGCTGCGGACGAAGGGACTTGCCTGAAGCGCTCATTGTATTGAACCTGATACTGAACCTGATGGAACGGAAGTTAGGATTTGGGCGGGACGGTATAGCGGGTCGCGTGGCCGCCGACGAGGGCCGACGAGCGCACGGAAGCCCCCGCTTCCTTCAGCGAAGCAAGCACCTGTTCGACCTTGCGGCTTTGCGGCACCGAAATCAGCAATGCCGCACTATCGAGCCCGCTATCGGGCTGCGCCACGACTTCGGCCAGCGGCGCAAGCGCGCGCGCGACTGAGGTGTTCCACCCCGCAACATGCACGCTCCAGACTTCGACTTCGCTCAGCGCGGCGTCCGCAGGCAGCGGTTTCGAAACCACGAACAGCGGCAAGGCCGCCGGATGATCGCCGCGCTCGACGAAGGGAAGCCGCGCGATGATCTTCGGCGTGCCTTCACCTTCGAGGGCGGTCCACCACGGCTTGCCGCCCGCAACCGCTTCCGCGCGTACGAGCCCGAGATCGCCGCGCGAACTCGCGACGGCATCGACTACAGCAGCCGCACCGACATGCTGCACCACCGGCACGGTGTAGCCGAAATGGAAGCGCACGCTGTCGCGCACTAGCGCATCGCCCGAGGAAAGATCGACGTGCACCGAATAGGCCTGCTGGACGTACGTGAAGGTCGCGATGATGACGCGCCAGATGATCTCTACCGTGTCGAGCGGAAGAATGCCGCGGTGCCGCTCCACGAGCGCGCGCATCATGGAGGCCTCGCGCGCAGGCCGGAATGCGGAGCCGGTCTCGCCCGATTTCTTGACCGAAATCAGGGTGTCGATGATGCCGGAGCGCTCGATCAGAAGTTCATGCATCGCCCGGTCGATCCGGTCGATTTCGGCGCGCAGGTCCGCAAGCGTGGGCTGTCGCCCCGCTGCTGGCTTCGAATTTGGCGTATTAACCATGGCGCTGCGCCGGTCTGATAGGATTGATCCCTGATAGCGCGGGTGCCGCCCCAAGCAAAGAATTCATTGACCGTTCAGGCCCCGCTGCCTACCTCCCTTGGGCCCTGCTATGCTGGCAAAGGGCGGTCGAGGACGTGATGAGTATCGTTCGCATCGAACGTGGAGATAAGGCGAGCCGCGCGGAAATCATCCGCCGCGAAGCGGATGAGCCGCGTTCGCTGCTGGTCCGCTTTGGCAAGGACAAGCCCCTGAAGCTCGATGCCGGGGTCGAGCTTTCCTCCTATCAGATCGCCTACCAGACCTATGGCGAACTGAATGCCGAGCGCTCCAACGCAATCCTGATCTGCCATGCGCTGACCGGCGACCAGCATGTACACAACGTGCATCCGGTCACCGGCAAGCCGGGCTGGTGGGATTCGATGATAGGCCCGGGTCTCCCGATCGACACCGACCGCTTCTTCATCATCTGCGCCAACGTGCTTGGCGGCTGCATGGGTACGACCGGCCCCGCCTCGAAGAACGAAGTGACCGGCGAGCTCTACGGGCTCACCTTCCCTGTCGTCACGATCCGCGACATGGTGCGCACGCAAGCGGCACTGCTCGATCATCTCGGGATCGATCAGTTGCTCAGCGTGATCGGCGGCTCGATGGGCGGCATGCAGGTGCTGCAATGGGCGGTCACCTATCCGGAGCGCATTTTCTCCGCACTGCCCATCGCGACCGCAGCGAGGCACTCGGCGCAGAACATCGCCTTTCACGAAGTCGGCCGTCAGGCGGTGATGGCCGATCCCGACTGGCGCAACGGCAAGTATCACGCCGAAGGCACGAGTCCGCATCGCGGCCTTGCCGTCGCCCGCATGGCCGCGCACATCACCTATCTTTCCGACGCGGCGCTGCACCGGAAATTCGGTCGCCGCCTGCAAGACCGCGAATTGCCGACCTTCGGTTTCGACGCCGACTTCCAGGTCGAAAACTATCTCCGCTATCAGGGTTCGAGCTTCGTCGAGCGCTTCGATGCGAACAGCTACCTCTACATCACGCGCGCGATGGACTACTTCGACCTCGCTGGCGAGCATGGCGACGTGCTTGCGAATGCCTTCCGAAATCTCAAGGCGCGCGTCTGCATGGTGTCATTCACCTCCGACTGGCTGTTCCCGACCGAAGAAGCGCGGGAAATCGTGCATGCGTTGAACGCTGCGGGCGCGCCGGTCTCGTTTGCCGAAATCGAGACCGACAAGGGCCACGACGCCTTCCTGCTCGACGAACCCGAACTGTTCGCGATCGTACGCGGCTTCCTCGACGCGGCAGCGAAAAAGCGCGGCGTGAAAGCAGCAAGATAAAAATGCTGACAAGCAACAGTCCGGGCGCGCTCACCGCACACGCCGTTCCAAAAGCACCGCGCGTCGATCTCGTGGTGGTCGCCAACATGGTGGAGCCCGGTTCGCGCGTGCTCGACGTCGGATGCGGCGACGGCGAGCTCTTGCAGCTTCTGTCCGAGACGCGCGACGTCGACGGCCGCGGCATCGAAATTTCGCGCGACGGCGTGAACGAATGCGTCGCCAAGGGCCTCGCCGTGATTCAGGGCGATGCCGACACCGATCTTGTCGATTATCCGGACAACACGTTCGACTACGTGATCCTGTCGCAAACGCTGCAGGCGACCCGCCGCCCGCGCTGGGTGCTCGAGCAGATGCTCCGTATCGGGAAGCGGGTGATCGTATCGTTCCCGAATTTCGGCCACTGGCGTATCCGCGGACAACTGGTCTGGTACGGACGTATGCCGGTCACCCGAAACCTGCCGGTGAGCTGGTACGACACGCCGAACATCCACTTCTGCACCATCCGCGACTTCGTCGATCTGACGCGCGAGCTCGAAGTGAAGATCGAGCGCGCGGTCGCTTTCGGCCCGAGCGGTGTGCGCGTGCGCTTCGATGCGCCGTGGTGGTTTTGGAATCTGTTCGGCGAGCAGGCCGTGTTCCTGCTTTCGCGCAAGGGCTGAGCGCTCAGGCCGGCGCCGTTCCCGGAGCGAACACCCGGATCTCCCGCGTTTTTTTCACCTGCGCCGGCCGCCAAACCTGCTTCATTGCCTCCACGATGTGCAGGCCGTAGAACGGCAGCGACATGCTGACGCCGACGCGCTCCCAGGCGGGCGCGGAACGCAGCAGCCACTTGCGCTGAAAAGGCGGCATCCAGAGCGCCTCATGCCAGCCGACTGGCGTGAACAGCGCCTCGCGCAGGAGCGATACGAGTTGCGAACGCGAAAACGGCTGGCCGTGACCGAAGGGCGTGGAATCCATACGCGCCCAAGGGCCGGCGCGGTTCGGAACGATCAGCAGAAGCTTGCCGCCCGGCGCGAGCACGCGCCAGACCTCACGCAGCATATCCGCTCCGTGCGGCGTCATCTCGAGCGCATGCACCGCAAGCACGCGATCGATCGCTGCATCGCGTAACGGAAGCGAGGTCTCGAAGACGAGCGAGGAAAGCGTCGGTGCTGCGGTCGGCCACTTCACGACGCCTTGCGCGGCGGGCATGAAGGCGAAGGTACGTTCGCCTTCGTCGCGAAAGTTCCCGAGATAAGGCGTGGCATAACCGAGCCCGAGGATCGATTGACCACGCGCATCAGGCCAGCGCGCGCGGATAGCGCGGCCGAGCAGACGGCGCGTCACGGTGCCGAGCGGCTGCGCATAAAAGGAACGTAAGTCGACGACGTCGAGGAACATGCTCGCTCCGCAAGGGCCGGTTGCAGACTAGCCTCGCCCTGCCGCAGCCGAAAGCGTTACTTGCGGCGCAGATAGCGGGCGATTACGTTCCATTCGAATCGAAACGCGGAGCAAGTCATGGCGGTTGAAGTACGGCTCATTCCGTGCCTGAGCGACAATTATGCCGTTCTCGTGCACGAGCCGGTGAGCAAAACCACCGCGCTCATCGACGCGCCGGAAGCAGCGCCCATCCTGAGCGCCCTCGACAAGGAAGGCTGGAAGCTCACGCATATTCTGATCACGCATCACCATCAGGACCACGTGCAGGGCATCAAAGCAATCCGCGCGAAGTTCCCGGTTCCCGTCTATGGTCCGCGTGCGGAAGCCGACAAGATCCCGGACATCTCGGTCAAGCTGGGGCATCTCGATGTCGCGGAAGTCGGACCGCTGCACGCGGACGTCATCGACACGCCGGGCCATACCGCCGGACACATCGTTTATCACTTCCCGAAAGAAGCGCTGCTCTTCGCAGGCGACACACTATTCGCGCTGGGTTGCGGACGGCCGTTCGAGCGCCCCGCAGAAGTGCTCTGGCAATCGCTCCTGCAACTGCGCGATCTGCCGCCGGAAACGAAGATCTATTGCGGTCACGAATATACACTTTCAAATGCGAAGTTCTCGGTCACGGTCGATCCCAGAAACATGCAGCTGAAAGCGCGGCTCAAACAGATCGAGGGAATGCGCGCGAAAGGTCAGCCAACCATTCCTTCCACGATGGAAGAAGAGGTTCAAACCAACCCGTTCCTGCGCGCCGACGACCCTGCGGTACAGGATGCGATAGGCATGAGCGGCAGCGATCCCGCGGCGGTATTCACAAAGCTCCGCGAGCTCAAGAACACCTTCCAGTGAGCATCGAGCGGAAGCCGGCTTCGGAGATCATACGGCTACTGAATTTACAGCCGCACCCCGAAGGCGGGCATTTCCGGGAAACCTTCCGTGACATGCGTCAAGTCGACGGGAGATCGGCTTCGACGCTGATCTATTTCCTGCTTGCGCAAGGCGAACGTTCGCACTGGCATCGCGTGGACGCGGCGGAAGTCTGGCACTTCTACGCAGGCAGTCCGCTTGTCCTGGAATATGCCGCAAGCGATCGCACGCCGCCGGCGTCAATCATACTCGGCAACGACATTGAGAACGGCCAGCAGCCGCAATTCGTAATCCCGCAGGGCAACTGGCAGGCCGCGAAAAGCCTCGGCGAATGGACGCTGGTCGGCTGCACCGTCGCGCCCGGGTTCGAGTTCGCAGGCTTCGAACTGGCTAAGAAAGATTGGAGTCCCGGGTCGCCGACCTAGGCTTCACGAACATATCCTTTGCCGCGACCGCGCCGCCAAACGAAATCAGCACGGCGGCAATTGCGAGTGTCCAGCTCGGTTCCGCATATCCGGCAACGACAAGAAAAATCGTCGACAAGAGCGGCGCGGCGTAGGACGCTGCCCCCAGCGCGCGGATGTTGCCGAACTTCACGCCGCGATCCCAGGCATAGAACGCAAGTCCGACCGGAAAGACCCCCAGCACGAGAACCGCGAGCCACTGCAACGCCGATGACGGCCACACGGTCCGTTCGAACGCGAGATGACAGACCAGCGAAAGCGCCGACGTCGCAAGACAGAATCCCGCGACGGCATCGCTCGGTACATTCTTGAAAGGCCGCGACAGCACCGAGTAACTCGACCAGGCGAGTGCCGCACCGAGCGCACAGCAATAGCCGACGATGTACTCCCGCTTGATATCGACGCCACGCATGCCGGCGATCAGTACAAGCGTACCGGCGAGGCCAAACAGAACACCCAGAATGTGATGCGATTTCAGCTTCTCATCCGGCAGCAATGCCGAAAACAAGACGATCAGCAGCGGCCAGAGATAATTGAAAAGCTGCGCTTCTGCAGGCGGCGCTAGACGGAGCGCTGCAAAATAAAGTGCGTGATAGCCGAATAGTCCGCCGACGCCGAGCAGCCAGACGAGAGCCGGCTGTTTCAACGCGGCGGCAGCGCCGGGCCGCGCAATCCAGCTCGCGACCCCGAGCATCCCGCCAATCGCGAAGGTAATCGCCGCCAGTTGAAACGGCGGCATGGCCCCGCTCGCGACCGTCAGGAGCGACAGGAACGACCACATGAAGACGGCGGCGAGGCCGGTAAGCGTCGCCGCCGTTTGCTTAGAAGATGAGTTCATTTCTTACGTAATATACTGCGCGCCATTCACGGTCATCGTGGAACCCGTAATGAAGCCGGCATCGTCGGAAGCCAGAAATACCACGCAGCGCGCGATCTCTTCCGGCTCGCCTAAACGCCCGACAGGAATCGCCGGAAGAATATTCTTCTCGAGCACTTCCTTTGGCACGGCCTGCACCATCTCGGTGTTGATGTAGCCGGGGCAGATCGCGTTCACGGTGATGCCGGCCTTGGCCGATTCCTGCGCCAGCGCCTTGGTGAAGCCGATGTCCCCCGCCTTCGCCGCCGAGTAATTCGTTTGGCCCATCTGGCCCTTCTGGCCGTTGATCGAAGATATATTGATGATCCGGCCGAACTTGCGGTTACGCATGCCTTCGATGACCGGGCGGCACATGTTGAAAAGCGAGTTCAGGTTCGTGGTGATGACCTGATTCCACTGCTCCACCGTCATGCGGTGAAGCATGGCGTCGCGCGTGATGCCCGCGTTGTTCACGAGAACATCGACCGGGCCGAGATCGGCTTCGACCTTCTTGATGCCTTCCGCGCAGGCGTCGAACGAACTCACATCCCACTTGTAGACGGAAATTCCAGTCTCGCCTTTGAACTTCGCGGCCGCTTCATCGTTGCCCGCATAATTCGCCGCAACCGTGTACCCCGCTGCCTTCAACGCTTTCGCAATGGCAGCCCCGATCCCGCGCGTGCCGCCGGAAACCAACGCAACTCGAGCCATTTCCTTCCCCCGTGTATCGTCCGGCCTTCCCGCCGAATCTCATTTCCCGGACGCGATCTCCGCGCGTCCGGGAGTTTTCGTCAATGCTGCTTCAGGCTCAGTTCCGCTCCACGCAGAGCGCGATACCCATGCCGCCGCCGATGCAGAGCGTGGAAAGGCCCTTCTTCGCGCCGCGGCGTTCCATCTCATGCAGAAGGGTGACGAGCACGCGCGCACCGGAGGCTCCGATCGGATGACCGATCGCGATGGCCCCGCCGTTCACGTTCACCTTGGCGGGGTCCCAGCCCATGTCGCGGTTCACGGCACAGGCCTGCGCCGCAAAGGCTTCGTTGGCCTCGACCAGATCGAGGTCCTGCACGTTCCAGCCGGCTTTCTTCAGCGCGGCACGCGACGCCGGAATCGGGCCCGTGCCCATGACTGCCGGATCGACGCCCGCCTGCGCCCAGGAGGCGATGCGGGCGAGAATCTTCTTGTTCTGCTTCTTCGCGTCGCTCTCGCGCATAAGCACGAGCGCCGCAGCGCCATCGTTGATGCCGGAAGCGTTCGCTGCCGTTACCGTACCTTCCTTGTCGAAGGCGGGCTTCAGCTTTGTCATCGCATCGAGCGTAGCGCCATCGCGAATATATTCGTCGGTATCGAATACGATGTCGCCCTTCTTCGAAGCGATGGTCACTGCCGCGATTTCGTCCTTGAACTTGCCGGCCTTCTTCGCGGCCTCAGCCTTGTTCTGCGAAGCGACCGCGAATTCGTCCTGCTGCTGGCGCGTGATCTGCCACTGCTTCGCGACGTTCTCGGCGGTGCCGCCCATGTGATAGCCGTTGAAGACGTCCCACAGGCCGTCCTTGATCATGGTGTCGATGAATTTCACATCGCCCA
>JAGXQU010000010.1 GCA_018335895.1 Hyphomicrobiales bacterium
GACAAGATGCTCACCTCCGAACAGATCGGTACGCTCATCACCGCGCTCGGCACCGGCATCGGCCGCGAAGACTTCGACGTTTCGAAGCTCCGCTATCACAAGATCATCATCATGACGGACGCCGACGTCGACGGCGCGCATATCCGCACGCTGCTCTTGACGTTCTTCTTCCGCCAGATGCCGGAACTGATCGAGCACGGCCATCTCTTCATCGCGCAGCCGCCGCTCTACAAGGTGATGAAGGGCAAGTCCGAGCAGTACCTGAAAGATGAGCGCGCGCTTGACGATTATCTGATCGGCGGTGGCCTCGAGGAAGCGGTGCTGAAACTCCCAAGCGGGCAGACCCGCGCTGGCCGCGATCTCGCCGACATCATCGAACAGGCGCGGCAGGCACGCAGCGTGTTGCGCGGGCTGCATCCGCGCTACGACCGCCGTGTCGTGGAGCAGATCGCGATTGCCGGCGCGCTTTCGCCGGAAGTGCTCACGAACGCGAAGAGCGCCGATCAGGCAGCGGCCTATGTCGCGAAGCGCCTCGATTCGCTTTCTGACGAAACCGAGCGCGGCTGGGAAGGGGCGAGCGACGAAACCGGCTTCAAGTTCATCCGCACGCTGCGCGGCGTGAAGGAAGTCGTGAACATCGATCAGGCTTTCCTGAATTCGCTCGACGCGCGCAAGCTCGACCAGATGGCTGCGCATTTGCAGGAAATCTACGCCAAGCCCGCAACGCTCGCGCGCAAGGACGACGAGCAGACGGTGTTCGGCCCGGTGACGCTCTACGACGCCGTGGTTTCGACCGGCCGGAAGGGCCTCTCGCTCCAGCGCTACAAAGGCCTTGGCGAGATGAACCCGGACCAACTCTGGGAGACCACACTCGACATCAATGCGCGTTCGCTTCTGCAAGTGAAGGTGAAAGAGGTCGATGCCGCAGGAGAGCTTTTCACCAAGCTCATGGGCGACGAGGTCGAGCCGCGCCGCATCTTCATTCAGGACAACGCGCTCGCCGCGAACGTGGATATTTGACGCCGAAGGCGTCATGGCCAGGCACAAGGCCGGGCATGACGACGAGCTATCTCCCCTGCAACACGATCATCGTCCGCGATTTCGGCAGCGTCGCGCGCGAGAGCGCGATATTCGCGGAAGGATGCCGCTGCACGTCGTAGATCTTGTTCATCTTCTCGAGAAACCGCTGCAGCGTGGCTTCTCCGAAGATGTGCATCGGGATCGCGACCGGCGCATCGATCTGTTTCAACACCTCCACCATGCCGTCGGTGTTCAGCGTAAACGAGCCGTCGACCGGCACCAGCACCACATCGATCCGGCCCATGGCGTCCAGATGCGCGGGTGTCAGCGTGTGATGCAGGTGCCCGAGATGCGCGATGCAGAGCCCCGCGATCTCGAACACGAAGATCGAATTCTGGCTGAGTATCGTGCCGCCCGCCCAGTCGCGGATATTGGTCGGCACATTGCGGACGTAAACGTCGCCGAGTTCCAGTTCGTGTTTTGCTGGCTGCTCACCCTCGCCCCAGCCGCGCAAGACATGCCGGATCGAGGGATCGGGATTGAGCGTGTAATGCGTCGAATGCGCCCGGTTCATGGTCGCGATATCGGGGATCGCTTCAGGCCGCACATAGTCGTTGTAGTCGGTGGCGATTTTGATCCCGCTTGCGCTTTCGATCAGGAAAGTCGAGTGGCCGACGAAGGCAATGCTGACCGAGGGTTCCGCCTTCTTCTGCGCGAGCCGCAGCGAAACTTTCTGTAGCGGCGAGGGCAGGCCGGAAACCAGACGCGGGCAACGATCATTGATCTGCGCCGAGGCGCCGCCTGCGCCGGAAGAAACCGCCAGCGCAAGCGTCACGGCAAGGCAGCCATTCCGGAAGCATAAACGCTCGTTCGCGGCCATCGCGGCATGATAGGCTGAAGCCCGAAGCAAACGCGAGGCTGAATTTATGGCGCTGTCGCCGGAGGAACTCGAACGCTACGCGCGCCACATCGTGCTGCGCGAAGTGGGCGGACAGGGCCAGGCCAAAATCCGTGCGGCGCGGGTGCTCGTGATCGGCGCGGGCGGGCTCGGTTCGCCGGTCTTGCTCTATCTTGCCGCCGCAGGCGTCGGCACGCTCGGCATCGTGGACGACGACAAGGTATCGCTTTCGAATCTCCAGCGGCAGGTCATCCACGCGACCGCCCAAGTCGGCCACCCGAAGACCGAAAGCGCATCGCTCGCGATCTCGAAGCTAAACCCGCACGTAAATGTCGAACTGCACGAAGTGCGTCTCGGCGCCGGGAACGCTTCACGCATCATCAAGGACTACGACATCGTCGTCGACGGCTCCGACAACTTCGAAACGCGCTATCTCGTTTCCGATACCTGCTTCCATGAGAAGAAGGTGCTGGTGACGGCAGCGCTCGGCATCTTCGACGCGACGCTCACGACCATCCGCGCGCATGAGCCTGGCGCAGATGGCAAGCTGAACCCGACCTACCGCTGCCTGTTTCCAGAGCCGCCACCGGAAGGCACGGTGCCTGCCTGCGAGCAGGCCGGGATTCTGGGGGCGATTGCGGGGGTCGCCGGTACGCTTGTCGCCGTTGAAGTGCTGCGTGCGATTGTCGGCTTCGGCGAGAGCCTTGTCGGCAGACTGCTGATGATGGATCTGCGCAACATGCGTTTTGAAACGCTGCGTTACGAGTGGTCGCCGGAGAATCCGCTTTCGGGAAATACTTCCGCGCAGAAAGCGCGGGCGAAGGCGCGTTAGCTATTCCGCCCGGTGGCAGACCGCCTCCAATCGATTGCCGTCCGGATCGATCAGAAACGCCGCGAAATAATGTTCGTGATAGTCGCGAAGTCCCGGCGTGCCGTCGTCCATGCCGCCCGCGGCCAGTCCATTACGATGAAACGCAATTACGGCTTCCCTCGACGGCGCTCGGAATGCCCAGTGCCGACGCGATTCCGATCGCTTTGGCAGTCCGCCGCGAATGGAGATGTAGCAGCGTTCGGGATGCTCTGCTGACGAGCGCTCGCCATAGCCGATGCGCTCCGGGTCGCGCGCGACTTTCGGATAGCCGAGCGCATTCATGACGGCGTCGTAGAATTTCTCGGCGCGAGCGAGATCGGAGACGATCAGGGAAACGTGGTCGATCACGGCCGGTCTAGAGCATTGACGGTAGCACGCGATCCGGCGGGCGATGTCCGTCCATGAAGGTCTTGATGTTGACGATGACCTTCTCGCCCATGTCGACGCGGCCTTCGATGGTCGAGGACGCCATGTGCGGAAGCAGCACGACCTTGTGGCTGCGCGCGAGCTTCAAGAGCTTCGGATTGATCGCGGGTTCCTCCTCGAACACGTCGAGACCCGCGCCTGCAAGCTCGCCGGCTTCGACCATGCGCGCGAGCGCGCCTTCGTCGATGACGTGGCCGCGCGCGGTGTTCACGATATAGGCGTCGGACTTGAGCAATTTAAGCCGCCTCGCCGACAGCAGATGGTAGGTCGCCGGCGTATGCGGACAGTTGACCGATACGATATTCATGCGGGCGAGCATCTGGTCGAGGCTCTCCCAGTAGGTCGCCTCGAGTTCTTCCTCGAGGTCGGCCGCGACCTTGCGGCGATTGTGATAATGGATCTGCAGACCGAACGCTTTCGCACGGCGCGCGACGGCCGAACCGATGCGGCCCATGCCGATGATGCCGAGACGCTTGCCCGCCATGCGGTGCCCGAGCATCCAGGTCGGCGACCAGCCGCCCCATTCGGCGTCGTTGGTGAGCAGGGTCGAGCCCTCGGCGATGCGGCGCGGAACGGCGAGGATCAGCGCCATCGTAAGATCGGCGACGTCCTGCGTGAGTACACCCGGCGTGTTGGTGACGGTGATGCCGCGCGCAAGTGCAGAAGCCACGTCGATGTGATCGACGCCGTTTCCGAAATTCGCGATCAGTTTGAGATTGGGGCCGGCCTGCGCGAGCACGCCGTTGTCGATGCGGTCGGTGATCGTGGGCACGAGCACGTCCGCCATTTTTACGGCTTCGGCCAGTTCGGCCTGGCTCAGCGCCCGGTCTTCGACATTGAGGCGCGCGTCGAACAATTCGCGCATCCTCGTTTCGACCATGTCGGGAAGGCGCCGTGTCACCACGACGAGCGGCTTTTTCTTGGGCATCGCTCTGCTTCCCGTAACGCCTGTTGCAATAATGAGATGACCGGATTGCTCCGGCCGGTTCCCGATTTGTCTAGCAGAGGGTTTTTGGAAACTCAAAGCAGGGCAAAGCGCGATCCTGCGCTATTGACATCCCGGCGCTGCGGCGATTTTTTGACCGGTGGGGCGTGAATCATCCGGAACGGGAATGCACAAATACCTTCGCGTCCTTCTTGCCTGCGGCATTGCGTTGTCCGCCGAAGCCGCAGCCGCCGCTCCGGCATTCGCGCAGCAGGAAGGCAAGCTCCCGGTTCCGCGCTTTGTCAGCCTGCGCAGCGATAAAGTGCATGTCCGCGCGGGCCCCAGCCAGAACCACGAAATCCGCTGGACCTTCGCGAAGGCCGGGCTGCCGGTCGAAATCATCGCCGAATTCGAGAACTGGCGGCGTATCCGGGATTCGGATGGCGCCGACGGCTGGGTACATCAGGTTCTGCTGTCGGGTCGCAGGACGGCTCTCGTGCGTGCACCCAAGGACACGAATACGGTGCCGGTATATGAGCGCGCAAGCGGGCAGGGCCGCCTGATTGCGGAACTACAGCCGGGCGTGATCGCCAATCTACGGAGCTGCGCGAAAGGCTGGTGCCGGATATCCGGCGAGCGTTTCGACGGGTTCATCCTCCAGACGCTCCTGTGGGGCGCCTATCCGGACGAAGTGATCGAGTAAAATTACGACTGCGGCTTGCGGCGGAGACGTACTACCACGTCGACGCGTGCGATCTCGAAGCCTTCCGGCGGCGAGGGCATGCGATCGACCATGACTTCCGCCCCCGGGATGTCGAGCAACTCGTTCTTGCCTTCGACGTAGAAGTGGTGGTGATCGGAAGCGTTGGTGTCGAAATAGGTTTTCGAGCCATCGACCGCGACTTCGCGCAGAAGCTTCACTTCCGTGAACTGGTGCAGCGTGTTGTAGACAGTGGCGAGTGAAACCGGGAAGCGCGCGCGCAGCGCCTCTTCGTGTAGCGATTCCGCAGTGATGTGCCGGTCGCCCTTTGCAAACATCAGCCAGCCGAGCGCGAGGCGCTGGCGGGTCGGACGAAGCCCCACGTCGCGCAGCATCGCGCGCACGTCGTGGAACGGACAGCCGGTGCGGCGACCCGCGGGCTGTTCGATGCGCAGGCGTTCGACCGGAAGTTCGAGGTCGTCTTCCTCGAAAAGCGGGCGAAGGTTCGTACGATTGGTTGACTCGGCCATCTGTGGCTACCGTTACATGCCTGAATTTGGGTGTAACCAAGATGGCTTGCGCGGGGAAGTCCTCTCAGCGCGCTGGCGACTGGTTATGCATTATAATACGCATAGCTGCGGAGCCGCGCAACAATCGCTAAAAGCGCTGGGATTCTATGGATTTAACCCTGCCTTACCCCGGGCTTTCGCTGGCCGTTTGCCTTTGCTACGCAGATCAAGGGATAAGGGGCGGTAAACTGGCCGAGGAAATATGACAGAGCGGCGTTCAAGCTTCGCCTATGAAGACCTGCTGGCTTGCGGGCGCGGCGAGATGTTCGGTCCTGGCAATGCGCAGCTTCCGCTGCCTCCGATGCTGATGTTCGACCGGATCACGGAGATATCCGAAACCGGCGGCGACAACGGCAAGGGCTACGTCCGCGCCGAACTTGATGTGAAGCCGGACCTCTGGTTCTTCCAGTGCCACTTCAAGGGCGATCCGGTGATGCCGGGCTGCCTCGGCCTCGACGGGCTGTGGCAACTGGTCGGCTTCTTTCTCGGCTGGACCGGCGCCGAAGGCCGCGGCCGTGCGCTCGGCGTTGGCGAAGTGAAGCTGACCGGCCAGATCGCGCCGACCGTGAAGAAGCTGCTTTACGGCGTCGAATTCAAACGCGTCATGCGCTCCAAGCTCGTGCTCGGGATTGCAGACGGCTGGCTCAAGGCGGACGACGAAGTCGTCTACAAAGTCAGCGACATGAAGGTCGGGCTGTTCAAGGATGCGACAGCGGCGGCCTAAGTTTTCCGTGCGTTGATTGCGCACGAGCAGGAAGCAAAGAGGGAAATCATGCGTCGGGTCGTCGTCACCGGAATGGGCATCGTTTCGTCCATCGGCAACAACACCCAGGAAGTGCTGGCTTCGCTGCGTGAAGCGAAGAGCGGCATTTCCTTCTCGAAAGATCAGGCCGAGATCGGATTCCGCAGTCAGGTCGCAGGCGCGCCGACGTTGGATCCGACCACGATGGTCGATCGCCGCGCGATGCGCTTTCACGGCGGCGGCACCGCGTGGAATCATGTCGCGATGGATCAGGCGATCCGCGACGCCGGACTGGAAGAGAACGAGATTTCGAATCCGAAAACCGGCATCATCATGGGCTCCGGCGGTCCTTCGACCCGCACCATCGTCGAATCGGCGCAGATCGCGAAAGAAAAAGGCCCGAAGCGCGTAGGTCCCTTCGCCGTCCCGAAGGCCATGTCTTCGACGGCAAGCGCGACACTCGCGACCTGGTTCAAGATCAAGGGCTTCAATTATTCGATCTCGTCGGCCTGCGCGACTTCGAACCACTGCATCGGCAATGCCTATGAACTGATTCAGAACGGCAAGCAGGACACGATGTTCGCCGGCGGATGCGAAGACCTCGACTGGACCCTCTCGGTGCTGTTCGACGCGATGGGCGCGATGTCCGCGGGCTACAACGAAACCCCGGCCAGAGCGTCTCGCGCCTACGACAAGAACCGCGATGGCTTCGTAATCGCGGGCGGCGCCGGCGTGCTCGTGCTCGAGGAACTGTCGAAGGCGAAAGCGCGTGGCGCGAAGATCTACGGCGAAATCGCGGGCTATGGGGCGACTTCCGACGGCCACGACATGGTGCAGCCTTCGGGTGAGGGCGCGGCCCGTTGCATGAAAATGGCGATGGAAGGCGTGAAGCTGCCCGTCGACTACATCAATCCGCACGCGACCTCGACGCCGATCGGCGACATCAAGGAAATCGAGGCGATCCGCGAGGTTTTCGGCAAGAACATTCCGCCGATCTCGGCGACGAAATCACTCACCGGCCACTCGCTCGGTGCGACCGGCGTGCAGGAAGCGATCTATTCGCTCCTGATGATGAACAACGGCTTCATTTGCGAGAGCGCGCATATCGACGAGATCGATCCGGAATTTGCGGATCTTCCCATCGTGCGCAAGCGCGTGGACAACGCCGACCTGAAATGCGTGCTGTCGAATTCGTTCGGCTTCGGCGGCACCAACGCCACTCTTCTTTTCAAAAAACTGGATGCGTAAAGAGTTTTAGAATGCAGGGACTGATGCAAGGCAAGCGCGGCGTCATCATGGGCGTCGCCAACGACCACTCGATCGCCTGGGGAATTGCGCAGGCGCTCGCGAAACACGGCGCGGAAATCGCCTTCACCTATCAGGGCGAGGCGCTCGAGCGCCGCGTGCGCCCGCTCGCGGAGTCGGTCGGCTCCAAGCTGGTGCTTCCCTGCGACGTCGAGGACGTGAAGACGGTCGATGCGGTTTTCGCCGAACTGAAAAAGCAGTGGGGCACGATCGACTTCTATGTCCACGCGATCGGCTTCTCCGACAAGAACGAACTGAAGGGCCGTTTCGCGGACACCACGCGCGAAAACTTCGTCCGCACGATGGTGATCTCGGCGTTCTCGTTTGCCGAAGGCGCGAAGCGCGCCGCCGAGTTGATGCCGAATGGCGGCTCGATGATTACGCTCACTTATAACGGCGGCGACCGCGCCATGCCGAACTACAACGTGATGGGTCTCGCGAAGGCGGCGCTCGAATCGAGCGTGCGGTATCTCGCGGTGGACTTCGGCCATGACAAAATCCGCGTGAATGCGATCTCGGCGGGTCCGATCCGCACGCTGGCGGGCGCCGGCATCGGCGACGCGCGCGCGATGTTCGCGTTCCAGCAGCGTCATTCGCCGCTCGGCCGCGGCGTCACCCTGGAAGAACTCGGCGGCGCCGGACTTTATCTTCTGTCGGATCTTTCCGGCGGCGTGACCGGCGAAATTCACTTTGTCGACTCCGGGTACAACGTGATCGCGATGCCGAACCCGGAAACCCTGCGGCAGGAAATGGCCGCCGCGAACAACAACACGAAGGCCGCGGAGTAGAGAATGCGCGGCCTGAGAACGCTTCTCGCAATGGCCGCGCTTCTTTCCCTTACAATCGTTGCGACCGCGGAGGAAACCGTTACCGATTACGGCTTTTCCTTTCCATCCAGCATTGACGACATGACGCTCGGCAGCGCTGATCGAGCCAACAACTAAGATCTGAAACGGCTACTGACCCGCGATCTTCTCGATCTGCTCTTTCTTTTCGATGCAGTAATAGCCGGCATGGCGGCTGATCAGCTCCTCGCGCATCCATTTGTTGAGGATACGGCTGATGTTCTCTCGGGCGATACCTGCCATGCCCGCGAAATCGCTCTGCTCGATTTTGTGGCGGATGAGCAAGCGGCCACCGCCGATGTCTTCGCCAAAGGCCTCCGCCATTTCCAGAAGTGCGTGCGCCGTGCGGCCTTCCAGCGGAAGAAAGCTCCAGGCCGCTGCGATGTCGTTCATTTCCCGGACCCGCTGCGCAAGCAGCGTTGCCACATGCCGGTACAGCGCGGGGTGGTTCTCCGCGTAAGCGAGGAAGGCCGCGCGGCTGATATAGGAAAGCTCCGCGCCGCTCACTGCGTAGACCGCGGTCGAACGCGGCGCGCCGTCGATCATGGAGAGTTCGCCGACGATCGCACCGGGGCCGAGTACGTCGAGAATGCGTTCGCCGCCGTCGGGCGAGAGAATGCAGAGCTTGAGCAGGCCGCTTTCGATCCGGTAGCAGCCGTCGCCATCGTCGCCCGCAGAGAAGAGCAGTTCGTCGGCGGCGAGCTTCCTGCGCGCGGCCTTGGCAAAGAGACCGGCCGACAGGTCGCCGGGCAACGCGGTTACGAACTGATTGTTTCGCCGGAATTGTTCGCGCTTCTCGTGCATCCCAAATTAAAGCCGTGCGGACGCACAAAAAGCAATCCGCCCGGCTGGGGGAAACCGGGCGGAATCTCGGAAATCATGCCGAGGACTTTTTAGTAGCAGACGTAAACCTGCCTGCCCCACTTATTCCAGGTCCAGCCGCAGTTGTTGTAGTAGCCGTAGGCGAGCGGAGCTGCGACTGCGAAGGGAACGTAGAAGCCGTAGTGCTTGTGCCAGTGATGCTTGTGCTTCCAGCCCGCTTCGGCGGCGGTCGTACCGGCCGAAAGGCTCACGACAGCGAGGGCAACAGCGGCGGCAGCGCCAGCAACAAACTTCTTCGTCTTGGTCATTTCTCTCTCCATCCGTTTTCTCGGGAGCGGGTATCGCTCCGTCGATGGAATGAAATTTAGAGGTGCCTCGCTGAACGGCGTGTGATGGCAATCACAGAACGCGCTGTTTTCGATCACAGAACGGTGAATGAATAACCGTTCAAGCGATTGAAAAACAACAGAAATCCGGATTTCGGAAAATTGCCTGCCGTGATCTCGCGCCTGCCTGAATGACTGTTCAGCAGCGCACGACAGCTTCGTCAAAAATCGCCGGGCGTTGCCAGTGAGTAGCGGCCATGTACCATCCGCGCGCATTCACAACTGATTCTGGATATTCCCATGTCACGAGAGCTTGGTGCTGAATTCATCGGCACATTCACCCTTGTCACGGCTGTCTGCGGCGCGGCGCTTTTCTCCGCACCGAGCGCAGGCTTGGTCGCCGTTGCATTCGCTGTTGGTCTGTCGGTATTGGCAATGGCCTATGCTGTCGGATCGATTTCCGGCGGCCACTTCAACCCCGCGGTCACTGCCGGTCTCGTCGCCGCCGGTCGCTTTGAGGCCAACAAGGCGGTGCCTTATATCCTTGCGCAGGTACTTGGCGGAATCGCTGCGGCGGCGGTGTTTTACTGCATTCTATCTTGGGCGCCGGCCGGCAAGTGGAACAACTTTGTCGCGATCTCCAATACTTTTGGCGGCACCGGCTTTCCGCTTCTTCCTGTGGCGCTGATTGAAATCGTCATCACGGCATTGTTTGTGCTGGTGATCGTGAGTGTGACATCGCCGCGCGCTCCGGCGGGCTTTGCGCCGATCGCAATCGGCCTAGCGTTGGTTTTATTTCATCTCGTTGCAATTCCGGTGAGCAATGCATCGCTTAATCCCGCGCGCTCGACGGCAACCGCCGTCTTTGGCGGCGGCATCGCATTGCACTCGCTGTGGCTGTTCTGGATTGCGCCAATCCTCGGCGGCGTGATCGGCGGCCTGATCGGAAAATGGCTGCACGCCGAGTATGTGCGCGGCCCGGTCAATGTGAAGCGAAAGCGCAAGCGGTAACAGAAAATAAAAAAGGGCGGCTGAGAAGCCGCCCTTTTCAGTTCTAATGAGCAGAGGTTACTCCGCTGCAGGCTCCTGCGCGGGCTTCGCCTTGTGCTCGATGTCTTCGCCGGTGGTCTGGTCCACGGCTTTCATCGAGAGACGGACCTTGCCGCGCTCGTCGACGCCGAGGAGCTTTACCTTGACCATGTCGCCTTCCTTGACGACGTCGGACGGCTTGTTCACGCGCGTTGCCGCCATCTGGCTGACATGCACGAGGCCGTCCTTCGCGCCGTAGAAGTTCACGAAGGCGCCGAAATCGACGACCTTCACGACCTTGCCGTCGTAGATCGTGCCGACTTCCGGCTCCGAAGTGAGCGACTTGATCCACTTGATCGCGGCCTCGATCGACTCGCCCTTGGATGAGGCGACCTTCACGGTGCCGTCGTCTTCGACGTTGATCTTGGCGCCGGTCTTTTCGACGATCTCGCGGATCACCTTGCCGCCGGTGCCGATCACGTCGCGAATCTTGTCGGTCGGGATCTTGATCACCTCGATGCGCGGGGCGTGTTCGCCGAGCTGCGGGCGGGCCGCGGTCAGCGACTTCGACATTTCGGAAAGAATATGCAGACGGCCGTCCTTCGCCTGGCGAAGTGCTACCTGCATGATCTCTTCGGTGATGCCCGCGATCTTGATGTCCATCTGGAGCGCGGTGACGCCGTTCTCGGTGCCTGCGACCTTGAAGTCCATGTCGCCGAGATGATCTTCATCGCCGAGAATGTCGGAGAGCACCGCATACTTCTTGCCCTCCAGGATGAGGCCCATCGCGATTCCCGCGACCGGCGCGCGCAGCGGCACGCCCGCGTCCATCAGGCAGAGCGAAGTGCCGCAGACGGTCGCCATCGAGGACGAGCCGTTCGATTCGAGGATCTCCGACACGACGCGGATCGTGTAGGGAAATTCGTCTTTCGGCGGCAGGATCGGACGTACTGCGCGCCAGGCGAGCTTGCCGTGGCCGACTTCGCGGCGGCCAGGAGAACCCATGCGGCCCGCTTCACCGACCGAGAACGGCGGGAAGTTGTAGTGCAGCAGGAAGTTTTCCTTGTAGGTGCCGGGCAGGGCGTCGATCCACTGCTCGTCTTCCCCAGTGCCCAGCGTCGCGATGCAGAGCGCCTGCGTTTCGCCGCGCGTGAACAGTGCGGAACCGTGCGTGCGGGGAAGAACGCCGACAAGGCTTTCGATCGGGCGGACAGTTTTCACGTCGCGGCCGTCGATGCGGATGCCGGTGTCGAGAATCGAATTACGGACGATATCGGCTTCGAGTTCTTTCAGCACTTCGCCGACCAGCGACGGAGACGGTGCATCCGGATTGGTGCCGTCGCCGAGGACGGCTTCCTTCGCCTTCTTCTTCGCAGCACCCACCGCGTTGTAGCGGTCCTGCTTGATCTTGTTGGCGTAAGCGGCGCGAAGATCGGCTTCGGCGAGGCTCTTGAGCTTCGCTTTCAGCGCGGAGTTGTCGGGAGCGTTGATTTCGCGCGGCTCTTTGGCTGCCTTCTCGGCGAGACGGATGATCGCTTCGATCACCGGCTGGAAGTGCCTGTGGCCGAACATCACCGAGCCGAGCATGATTTCTTCGGAAAGCTCCTGCGCCTCCGACTCGACCATCAGCACGGCGTCCTTGGTGCCGGCGACGACGAGATCGAGCTTCGACTCTTTCATTTCTTCCAGCGTCGGGTTCAGCACGTACTCGCCGTTGACGAAGGCAACCCGTGCGCCACCGATCGGGCCCATGAAGGGCGCACCGGAGATCGTGAGTGCCGCGGACGAAGCGACCATCGCGAGCACGTCCGGATCGTTCTCCATGTCATGCGAGAGCACATGAATCACGACCTGCGTTTCGCAGCGCCAGCCGTCCGCGAACAGCGGACGGATCGGACGGTCGATCAGGCGCGAGATCAGCGTCTCGCGCTCGGTCGGACGGCCTTCACGCTTGAAGTAACCGCCCGGAATCCGGCCGGCCGCATAAAACTTTTCAATGAAGTGAACCGACAGCGGCAGGAAATCGATACCGGCTTTCGGCTCTTTTGCCGCGACCACGGTCGCGAGCAGTTGGGTGTCGCCGTAGGTGGCGAGGATGGCACCGTCAGCCTGACGCGCCATATGACCGGTCTCAAGGACGAGCTTGCGTCCGCCCCAGTCGAGTTCTTCACGATGTATTTCGAACATTTCTCTTTCCCATCATCGGACGGGGAACGGGAAAGTCATGGACAAGATAACGAGACGCTCTTCCGCGCGTTTCTCACGCGAAGGCGAAAAGAGCGTCTGGCAATCCTGCCATGACTTGTCCTGTTCCGTCGGTTCGTTGCGGCGGCGAATTCCGCCGCGTCATACTCGGCCTCTCGCGCGGGACCATTCCCGCGCGCGGCCGTTACCCATCTGCCGTTAGCGGCGGATGTTGAGCTTCTCGATGAGCGCCTTGTAACGCGCTTCATCCTTCTTCTTCAGGAAGTCCAGGAGCGAACGGCGGTGCGAGACGAGCTTCAAGAGACCGCGGCGCGAGTGGTTGTCCTTCACGTGCGTCTTGAAATGCTCGGTCAGGTTCGCGATGCGCTCCGAGAGGATCGCAACCTGCACTTCCGGCGAACCGGTGTCGCCCTTCTTGGTGGCATTGTCTTTGATGAGCGCTTGCTTGCGCTCTGCAGTTACCGACATCGGATGCTCCTTTGGTCTGGAGTGAAAAGGCGGCCCAACCGGGATGTCGTCCAGTAGGGTCGTATGAAGCCGGGGGCCGGGCCCCCAACGCGCGCTGTTATAGCCAAAAGCCTTTCGAAAGCGAGGAAAAACCGCCCCCGGGGACCTTTGGGCTAAGTCCTTATCGTGGAAGGTTAAAAATGCGCTTGGGGTAAAGTGCTCCGGCTTCCATTTCGGCCAGTGCCACAAGATTGCCCGAGACCGAGACCGAGACCGGACCCTCGAAAACGGGCGCATCCCGGCCGCGCAGGAACACGCTCTGCCCTTGAACGAGACGCTGGGCGTCGGGCTCGGAGACTCTGACCGCGGGCAAGGATTGCAGGCCGGCTGCGACCGGTTGCAGGAGCGCGTGGAGCGAGGCTTCGTCCGCGCCCGCCTGTTCCAGCTGCACGAGATTGACGGTGGCACTTTCCGGAAAGTCACCGACCAGTGTGCGGCGAAGCGCACTCACATGGCCGAGACAGCCGAGCGTGCGGCCGATGTCGCGCGCAAGCGAACGAACGTAGGTGCCCTTCCCGCACTCGACCTCGAACTCGGCATGATCCGCGTCCGGCATCGAGATCAGCGCGAAAGAATCGATCTCGATTTCGCGCGCCGCGAGCTCGACGGTCTCGCCGCCGCGCGCAAGATCGTAGGCGCGCTCGCCATCGACCTTGAGCGCCGAGAATTGCGGCGGCGTCTGCATAATCGTACCGGTAAACGCGGGAAGCAGCGCTTCGATCGCTTCGCGGGAAGGGCGGCTTTCGGAGCGCGCGGTTTCTGTCCCCTCCGCATCGTCGGTGTCGGTCTCGATTCCGAAGCGGACGGTGAAGCGATAAATCTTTCGCCCGTCCTGTACGAAGGGAACCGTCTTGGTCGCCTCTCCAAGTGCAATCGGAAGCACTCCGGAAGCGAGCGGGTCGAGCGTCCCGGCATGTCCGGCTTTTTCCGCCTTGAAGATGCGCCGCACGGCAGCGACGGCCGTGGTCGAAGTCATGCCGAGCGGCTTGTCGAGCACGACCCAGCCGTCGATCTTGCGTTTCTCGCGGCGAGGCTGGCTCATTCGTCTTCTTCCTTGCGAAGGTCGCGCTGCACTTCGGGCTGCCGCAAGAGCTTGTCGATCTTTTCCGCGCGGTCGAAACGCTCGTCGATGCGGAAATGAAGATCGGGCGCAAACTTCGCGTTGATCTTCTTTGCAACAACACCGCGCATATACTTCTTGTTGCGGTTCAACGCGTCGATCACCGCGCGGCCATCCTTGCCGCCGAGCGGCATCACATAAGCCGTTGCGTGCCGCAGGTCCGGCGTCATTGCGACTTCCGGAATCGTGATGACATGCGTTTCCAGCACCGGATCGTGCACATCGCCGCGCGAAAACACTTCCGCGAGTGCATGGCGCACGAGTTCGCCCATGCGAAGCATGCGTTGGGAGGGGGCTTTTTCTTTGCCACTCATTTCTTGCCGACTTTCTCGCGTGCGAATGAGAGGAAGCGCTCGGCTTCTTCAGGAGTTGCAAAAACACGCCGGGGTACAGCCACGCCGTTCGCCTCACCCGACATCAGCATGATGCAGCCAAAGGCATCCGTGACCGCATGCACCGCGTGCCAAGGAACGTCGATGGTGATTCCGCTATTCCGAAATACAATCCCGGAATTGTCCACGACGAGCTCGATTTCGTTTCCGCCGTAGGACGCGCGAAGCGCGTCTCGCGTCATGGCGGGCATGATTATCCGCCAATGAAAGGCCATGAGAAGCAGCGCGACCAGAAAGATGATCAGCGGCGGGCCGTAAAAGCCTGATCTGTCAATTATTTCCTGTCGAAGCGGAGCATAGAAAACAATCGGCAATGCGATGAAGCCTGCAATCATCCAATAGCTGCTGATGAACAGAGCCCATTGGAAACGATGACTCCACGTATTCAACTGCGTGATATAGCGCAACGCATGGAATTCCTGCGTCGTGAAATGAAAGCGCAGTTCGAAACTATTCGTGGAATTTGTTTCTGGCATAAGCAATACGCCCGCCCGGGATCGAACCGGAGCGGGCGCCTAAGCTGAAGACTAAAGCGCGCGGGCTATGGTCTCGACGCGATAGCACTCGATCACGTCGCCCTTGCGCATATCCTGATAACCCTCGAACGACATGCCGCATTCCTGACCCGCCACGACCGAGGCCGCGTCGTCCTTGAAGCGCTTCAGCGTCGAGAGCTTGCCTTCGTGGATCACGACCTTGTCGCGGATCAGGCGGACATGCTGGCCGCGCTCGACGCGGCCGTCGGTGACGCGGCAGCCCGCGATCTTGCCGACCTTGGAAACCGCAAAGACTTCGAGCACTTCGGCATTGCCGAGCATGGTTTCGCGCAATTCCGGCGCGAGCAGGCCCGACATTGCGGCTTTCACGTCGTCCACGAGATCGTAGATGATGTTGTAGTAACGGATTTCGACGCCGGCTTTCTCCGCCGCCGCTGCCGCTTCCTTGTGTGCGCGGACATTGAAGCCGATGATCGCAGCGCTTGAGGAGGCGGCCAGCGTCACATCGGATTCGGTAATGCCGCCGACACCCGTGAGCAACAGGCGTGCCTTGACTTCGTCGGTGCCGAGTTTTTCGAGTGCGCCCGCGATCGCTTCGACCGAGCCCTGCGCGTCGCCCTTGATGACAAGCGGAAACTCCGCCGCACCGGCAGACTTGAGCTGGGTCATCATCTGCTCGAGCGAACCGCGCACCGTGGATGAACGCGCCGCAGCCTTGTCGCGGCGCTCGTTCCGGCGGTAGTCCGCGATCTCGCGCGCCCGCGCTTCGCTTTCGACCACCGCGAGGCGGTCTCCCGCTTCCGGGGCGCCGTTGAAGCCGAGGATTTCGACCGGAGCCGACGGTCCTGCAGTCCTGATCTGTTCGCCCTTGTCGGAAACGAGCGCACGGACACGGCCCCACTCGGCGCCTGCAAGTACGATGTCGCCGACATTGAGCGCGCCGCGCTGCACGAGCACGGTCGCGACCGTGCCGCGGCCCTTGTCGAGCTTGGCCTCGATCACGGTGCCTTCCGCGGTGCGATCCGGATTTGCTTTCAGTTCGAGAATTTCGGCCTGCAATCCGATCTGCTCGAGCAGCCGGTCGAGATTCATTTTCTTCGTCGCCGAAACTTCGACTTCGAGCACGTCGCCGCCCATGGTTTCCACCTGCACTTCGTGCTGGAGGAGTTCGGTGCGTACGCGCTCGGGCTTGGCGTCGGGTTTGTCGATCTTGTTGATCGCGACGATCATCGGGACCTTCGCGGCCTTTGCATGCTGGATCGCTTCGACGGTCTGCGGCTTCACGCCGTCATCGGCCGCGACCACGAGCACGACGATGTCGGTGACCTTGGCGCCGCGGGCGCGCATGGCGGTGAAAGCCGCGTGGCCGGGCGTATCGATGAAAGTGATTTTGGCGCCGGAAGGAGAAGTGACCTGATAGGCGCCGATGTGCTGCGTGATACCGCCGGCTTCGCCTGCGACGACATTCGTTTCGCGCAGCGCGTCGAGCAGCGAGGTCTTGCCGTGATCGACGTGACCCATGATGGTGACGACCGGCGGACGCGGTTTCAGGCTTTCCGGCGCGTCGGGCGCATCGAACAGCCCCTCGACCACGTCGGAGGCGGCGACGCGCTTGACGGTGTGACCCAGCTCTTCGGCAATCAGCTGCGCGGTGTCGGCGTCGATGAGATCGGTAACCAGCTTCATCTGACCTTGCTTCATCAGAAGCTTCACGACGTCGACCGAGCGTTCGGCCATGCGGACGGCGAGTTCCTGAATCGTGATCGTTTCCGGAACGATGATTTCGCGGGAGAACTTTTCCTTCGGCTCGTCGCGATGACCGGTCAGGCGCTGCGTGCGGCGCTTGAAGGCTGCGTTCGAGCGCTGCCGCTCTTCGCCGCTGGAAAGTGCGTTCGTGAGCGTAAGACGGCCGCGCTGCTTGACCTCGCCGATGCGCTGCGGGCGGGCGGGAGCGGGAGCCTTCGCGCCGGGACGGCGCGGACGGCTTTCCTCTTCCTCTTCGGCAGCGACGGGGCGGGCTGCGCCGGGGCGTGCCGCGGCGGCGGTATCGTCGCCGAAGCGCTTACGCGCTTCCTGCTCGGCCTTTTTCTTGGTTTCTTCGTCGTGCAGGCGGCGTGAATCTTCTTCTTTCTTTCGCGCTTCCGCGGCCTCGCGCTCGACCTTGTCGACCGCTTCGCGCTCGGCGCGGCG
>JAGXQU010000011.1 GCA_018335895.1 Hyphomicrobiales bacterium
CGAGCCGATGTAGTTGATATCGTGGCCTGCCTCGTCGCGCTTCGGGCCGGACTGACCGTAGCCTGTGATCGAACAATAGATCAGCTTCGGATTGATTTTCGAAAGCTCGTCGTAGCCGAGCCCGTGCTTTTGCATGACGCCCGGCCGGAACTGCTCGACCAGCACATCGGCTTTCGCCGCGAGTTCGCGCGCAGCCTTGCGGCCCTCGTCTGTTCTGAGATCGACGATAAGGCTTCGCTTGCCTCTGTTCAGCATCGCAAACGCAGCCGAGACGCCATCCCATTGCGGCGGGTAGGCGCGCATGTCTTCGCCACCCGGTTTTTCGACCTTGACGACATCGGCGCCCGCTTCCGCGAGCATTAGGGTCGCGACAGGACCGGGCAGCAGGGTCGTAAAATCGGCGACGAGAATGCCTTTGAGCGGCGGTTCGTTTGTGCTCATGGGAACAAGGTAAGGGGTAACAGTTTCCGCTCAATCAGATAGAGCAAAGCGGTCACGGTCAACACCGATGCCATCGTGCACAACAGCACGCCGTTCGAGGCCTGCTCGACATATACTTCGTACTGCCGCGCCATCACGAAAGCATTCAATGCGGATGGAAGCGCCGCCATCAGCACGGCTGTGTAGATCCAGATCGGACTGAAGCCTCCGAGCGACGCAAGCAAGAGCCAGATCAGCACCGGGTGCAGAAGCAGCTTGATCGCGATCAGGAGCGGCACTTCGCGCGGCGTCTCCGTGAACGGCCGCAGCGCAACCGTCACGCCAAGTGCAAACAGCGCACAGGGTGCTGCCGCGTTCTTGAGAAACTCCAGCGTCCGGTCGATCGCTGCCGGCGGAGACCAGTGAAGCGAAGCCGCAAGGATTCCGAGTAGGGTCGCGACAATAAAGGGATGTGTGAAAACGCGCTGCAGGATGAGCAGCGTCGTTCTCGCAGCGCCTTTCCGCTCCGTGCCGGTCGCCGCCATCAGCACCGGTACGAGCGTGAAGAAGAGCGTGGAGTCGAAGACGAATATCAGCGCCGTCGGCACGGTCGCCTGCGCGCCCAGCGCGGCGAGCGTCAGGCCCGGCCCCATGTAGCCGACATTCGCATAGCCGCCGACCACGCCGGCGATGGTAGCTTCCCGCGCGTTTCCGCGCCTCAGCCAAAGCGCCACGAAGAAGGCGACGATGAAAGTCAGGAAGGTGCAGGACACTGTCGCGAGGATGAACCGCCCGTTCGCCAGTTGCTCGATCGGAGTTCTCGACATGGTCTGGAAGAACAGCGCGGGCAGCGCCATGTAGAGGACTAGATAATTCAGCCATGCCATTCCGTCTTCGGGAATCTTGACGAACTTGCCGCTGGCGAAGCCGAGTGCGATCAGGCCGAAGAACGGCAGCGCAAGACTGAGAATGTCGGCCATGAGCGATTCCGGGAAACTGTGGACGCGCACCTATTGACTGCGCTTTTGAGCCGGTCAACTCATGTTGCAGCGCACTAGCCCCGCGCCCGGGGCTCAGCTAAAGGTTTCCTGAAGCGAACCAGGGGGACTTCGATGAGCGTCTCGCGTCTGCCGAGAAATTTCTACAAACCGCTGGCGATGGAGGCGCCGGAGCCGCTCCGCGAGCTGCCGGTGCGGCTCGAGCGCGTGATCCAGTTCGTCCCCGGGCACAACGAGAAGGTGCTCTCGAAAGTGCCTGACCTCGCAAAGCAGGTCGACGTCGTACTCGTCAATCTCGAAGATGCAATTCCCGCCGACAGCAAAGATGTCGCGCGCAAGGGTGTGATCTCGGTCGGCAAAAGCGTGAAGTTCGGCTCGACCGGCTTCTGGATCCGATGCAATTCGCTCGCGAGCCCCTGGGCGTTCGACGATCTCGTCGATATCGTCGCGGAAGTCGGCAACCAGCTCGATGTCGTGATGCTGCCCAAGGTCGATGGTCCGTGGGACATTCACTATCTCGATCAGTTGCTCGCGCAGCTCGAAGCGAAACACAAGGTCAAGAAGCCAATCCTCATTCACGCCATTCTCGAAACAGCGGAAGGCGTGATGAATGTCGATGCGATTGCGAGCGCCTCCCCGCGCATGCATGGCATGAGTTTCGGCCCTGCGGATCTCGCCGCTTCTCGCGGCATGAAGACGACGCGTGTCGGCGGCGGTCATCCGGGCTATCAGGTCGTGGCGGACGCCGAGGAAGGAAAGTCCGGACGCGCCCGTTATCAGCAGGACCTCTGGCACTACTCCATCGGCAAAATGGTCGATGCCTGTGCCGCGAACGGGATCAAGCCGTTCTATGGTCCGTTCGGCGACTTCGCGGATCCCGAAGCTTGCGAAGCACAATTCCGCAACGCCTTCCTGCAAGGCTGCCTCGGCGCGTGGTCGCTGCATCCTTCCCAGATCGAAATCGCGAAGAAGGTATTCAGCCCCGATCCGCAGGAGGTCGCCTTCGCCAAGAAGGCGATCGACGCGATGCCCGACGGCATGGGGGTCGCGCTCGTGGACGGCAAGATGCTCGACGACGCAACCTGGAAGCAGGCCAAAGTCATGGTCGATCTCGCGAAGCTCGTCGCGGAGAAAGACCCGGCCCGCGCGAACCTCTACAACCTCTAGCGCGGTCTGCTAGGCTGCCCGCCGGGGGAGCCAAAGTACGCCAATGAAGACCTTCGTC
Organism: Hyphomicrobiales bacterium; assembly: GCA_018335895.1. GTDB lineage: Bacteria > Pseudomonadota > Alphaproteobacteria > Rhizobiales > Xanthobacteraceae. Next base: position 2,644 of record JAGXQU010000011.1, read on the forward strand.
GTTGTGAACCCGGCCGCCGCTGGCGGCGGCGCGGGCAAGCACTGGCCGAAAATATCGAGGGAACTTCAGGCCGCGCTCGCACCATTTGACTCGGCGCTATCCTCGAAGCCCGGTGAAGTCACTACGCTGGTTCGTGGTGCGATCGCCGCCGGAGCAAAAAACGTCATTGCCGTTGGCGGCGACGGCACCGTCAACGAGGCGGTGAACGGGCTCTGCGACGGCGAAAGCGCTCCTGCGAACGACGTGACCTTCGGCTTCGTGATGTACGGAACCGGCGGCGACTTCCGCCGCTCCCTCGATCTGCCGAAGGGCGTGCACGCCGCGATCGAAAACCTCAGGCATGGACGAACGCAGGTCATCGACCTCGGCCGCCTGCGCTACACCGGCCCGGATGGCGCGCCCGCGCTGCGCTGGTTCAACAACATCTCAAGCTTCGGATTCTCGGGGGAAGTCGTTCGGGCGGTGAACGCTGCGCACTACTCGAAGATGCTCGGCGGCAAGTTCTCGTTCCTGTGGAATAGCTTTCTCGAACTCCGGAAGTATCAGGGCTGCAAGGTCGATATCACCATCGACGGCGAGACGGTTTCGGAGGACGTCTGCACCGCAGCGATCTGCAACGGACGGTACTTCGGCGGCGGCATGAAAATGGCGCCGAATGCCGCGCTGGACGACGGTCATTTCGATGTGGTCGTAGTCAGGCAGGAGCCGCGGCTTACGCTCTTCGACATGCGCTTGCTCTACTCGGGGGCGCATGTCGATCATCCCAATGTTTCAGTGTTTCGCGGGCGAAGGATCGAGGCCAAGCCGGTTTCCAATGCGCCGATCTACCTCGATGTGGAGGGCGAAGCGCCCGGCTCCCTGCCCGCGACCTTCGAGATCGTGCCGAAGGCCCTCCGGGTACGGTGCTGAATAGCGGCCCACCCGGCATGGGGTTCGCGGGTTTGGCGTGATCGGCACCTTGGTTTATGACTTGGTCATGCGAAAGGACACCACCATACCCCGCGAGGCGAAGTACCGGATCGGACAGGTCGTCCGGCACCGGTTTTACCCGTTTCGCGGCGTGATCTACGACGTCGATCCGACGTTCAACAATACCGAGGAGTGGTGGCTTTCGATCCCGGAACACATGCGTCCGTCGAAAGACCAGCCGTTCTATCACCTGCTCGCCGAGAATGCCGAGACCGAATATTCGGCGTATGTTTCGGAGCAGAACCTTCTGCCTGACGAATCCGGCGAACCGCTCCGCCATCCCGATCTCGAGGAGAAGTTTGAGATGGACGGCGAAGGAAACTACCGGGCCCGCGGACGGGCGAACTAACACAGGCTGCGAAAAGAAAAACGGCGCGTCAGAGACGCGCCGTTTTCGTTTCTCATACGAAAGAGCTTACTTCTTGCCCTTCTGAAGGTGCTGCTGAAGAACGTCCTTGGCCTCGTTCTTCACGTCGTTGTCCAGCGCCTTGCGCTTTGCCTGCAATTCCTTCGGATCGACCGGAGGACCGTCATAGGCCTTGGCGAAAGTGGCCAGATCGAACGACATGCTCGCGACACGGTTTTCCATGTTCACGACCTGAACCGTGAGGACCTTGCCCTTCTTGAGCGCGTCCACGAACGCTTCGGTGACGGCGGATTCGGCGATGCAGGTGCCCTGCACGCAGATCACGTACTTGCCCTCGATCGGATCGAACTTGTCGATGATGATCCGGATGCCCGGCTGAAGCGCGAAGCCCAACGGCAGGTTGATGCGGAAGGCACGGTTCATGCCCTTTTCCTGCTTCTCCTCGATCACCTGCGCGACCGCGAGGAGCTGGCCGGTTTCGGAGCCGAGCTGCTGGAACATGGTGCAGCCGCCTTTGGACTTGTCGTCGGCCGGCTGACAGATCTTGAGCCAAGGCGAAACGCCGACGCGCTGTTCCTGCTTCGGCGCCTCTTCCTTCTTCTTCGCCTCAGCCTTTTTCTTTTCCTGCGCGAACGCCACGTCCGCGGTGCCGATGACGCCCGCGGAGCCGATTCCAGCGATCACCAGCGCGCACACCAGCGCGGTAAACAAACGAGACTTCATAGAACTATTTCCCCTGTGATTTCGGCCGCTACTCGTACTGACCCGGCGGCTAGCCAGACCGGGCACCGGCCTGCGCTGTGCTGATTTGTTCTGCACCCTGTCTGCGGCAAATAAGGCGAGACAGTGGCGCTACGCAAGGGTTTCCTCGGGCCTGCGTGATAAGGTCCTACGCGGCGTCGACGATTCGATCTGCAACAAAAGGGGAGCGCGTCTCGCTGTGGGGATCATGGCCCTGACCCGCGATTCGGCGCGGCGGTACTCCGCTCGGGCTGCCATTTTCTTGTGCCTGATCGCGACCTCGGATGCGGTGATGGCAACCGGCCCGCGTCATGCGTTGGCCATGCACGGCGAGCCTGCTTACGCCGCAGACTTTCACCACTTCAAATACGCGAACCCGGAAGCGCCTAAAGGCGGCAGGCTTACGCAGGGAATTCTCGGAACGTTCGACAGCATCAATCCCTTCGTGATCAGGGGCAATCCGTTCCAGCAGATCAGGGGCTATGTGGTCGAAAGCCTGATGGTTCGTTCCCAGGATGAGCCATTCACGCTGTACGGATTGATCGCGAGCGCGATTGAGACCGACGAAACACGAAGCTTCGTCATCTTCACCATCGATCCGCGGGCGAGATTCTCTGATGGCCAGCCCGTGACTGCCGATGATGTGCTCTTCTCGTGGAATCTGCTGCGCGAAAAAGGCCGCCCCAATCACAGGCTGTATTACAGCAAGGTCCTGAAGGCCGAAAAATTATCGCGGGAGAAAGTGCGTTTCGCATTCGGCGAAGCGGGCGATCGGGAGTTGCCGCTTATTCTTGCCCTGCTGCCGGTGCTGCCGCGGCATGCGACCGATGCGGAGCGCTTCGATGAACCCTCGCTAGCCATCGCGCCGGGCAGCGGACCCTATACGGTCGCTGAAGTTCGCGCGGGACACGCTGTCGTGCTGAAGCGCAATAGCGGTTATTGGGGCCGCGATCTTCCCGTGAACCGCGGCCACTTCAACTTCGACGAGCTGCGTTTCGAATTTTACCGCGACTCCACAAGCTGGCTCGAAGCATTCAAGCGCGGTCTCTACGATTTCCGCATCGAGGACGATCCGGGACGCTGGGTGAGCGCCTATGACTTTCCCGCCGCGCGGAACCGCGCCTTGATCCGCGAAGAAATCGCAACGGCAACGCCGAAGCCGATGCTCGCATTCGTCTTCAATACACGCCGCGAGCTGTTTCAGGATTTGCGCGTTCGTGAAGCCTTGAACGAGTTGTTCGACTTCGAGTGGATGAACGCGAAGCTGTTTCATTCGCTCTACGCGCGTACGGTGAGCTTTTTCGAAGGCTCGGTCCTGTCGGCAAGAGGCCTTCCTGCAAGCCCCAATGAGCGGGCATTGCTTGCTTCGTTCGGCGGCGAGGTTCGTGCGGACGTCATGAGCGGGAGGTATCAACCGCCGCGCTCCGATGGCAGCGGGCACGACCGCGACCGCTTCAGGCGCGCGTTCGCGCTCCTCTCTGAAGCAGGATGGTCGTTCCGTGACGGAACGCTTGTGCGCAATTCGGATGGCACGCCGTTCCGGTTCGAAATTCTCGTGACCAAACGCGAGGACGAACGTATCGCGACCGTCTACGCGACCATGCTGCGGCGCGCAGGCATCACCGCCACGGTTCGTCTGGTCGAGGGCGGACAGTTTGAGGCACGCCGCCAGAGCTACGACTTCGACATGATCCCGGTGACGTGGCAGCAGTCGCTTTCGCCCGGCAACGAGCAATATTTCTACTTCGGGTCGCGAAGCGCCGACGAACCCGCGACCCGCAACTACATGGGCATGAAAAGCGAAGCCGCAGACGCGGCAATCGCCGCCATGCTTCGCGCCAAATCGCTCGAGGATATGACCACCGCCGCCCGCGCACTCGACCGCGTCCTGATCTCAGGCTCCTACGTCATCCCGTTATTCCACCTGCCCAAGCTTTGGCTTGCACGCTGGGCGCGGATCGAGCGGCCGGAGGCATTGCCGAACCAGGGCGTGTTGCCGGAAGTGTGGTGGCAGAAACGGGTCTCGCAATGAACGATGTGGTCCCGAAGGTCTCCCTCGACGCGCTGTTCCGGCGCAATGTTTCGTTACGCGAAGAGCAATGCGCCCTGCGCGATCTCGACGGGACCACCCTCACCTACAAGCAGGCATCGAACGCGGTTGCGAAGGTGGCTGCGCAGATCGCTTCCTTCGGCATGCCCCAGAAAAGCGCGGTCGCGCTTCTCCTGCCGAATGGCCGTGAACTCGCGATTGCGCTCCTCGCGGTCATGCGCTGCGGTCACGTTCCTGTTCCGATGCCGGTGGCATGGCGAAAATCCGATCTGGTTCGAGCCTGCCGCGAGGCCGAGATCGCCGCGATGATTACGACGGCGAACTTCGGATCCGAGCGGCTTCCCGAACTCGCCGCCGACGTCGCCATCGAAGTGTTCGAGCTTAGCTTTCCCTGCGCCTTCGGTGCCCCGTTGCCGGACGGTGTGTTGTCGTTGTCGGACGCCGCGCATGACGAACCTATGCTCCCCGGCGCAACCCTTGCAGAAGCTTCGGCTGCAGGGATCGGGACGATGCTCTCTTCCGGCAGTGGCATCACGCTTGTGCTTCACAGCGACGACGAACTGCTCGCCGCGGGATTGGGCTCGATGCTCGCAGGCGACGTGCGGCCGGGTGACAAGATCGTTTCCGCGTTGTCGTTTGCGAATTTTGCCGGTCTCGCCACTGCGCTCGTGCCGTGGCTCTTAAGCGGTGGCACGCTCACCCTGCTCGGCGATCTCCCGGCAAAAGGGGGCGTCGCATTCGATGGGCAGACGCACGTGATCGCGACTGCGAGCCTCGTGCCGTCGCTTGTGGCACAGGCAGAGCAGGCTTTGGCTTCCGTGTCCGCCGTGCATTTCGGCGGCACCAGCGCGAAGACGTCATTTCCCGCACTCAACGCGAAGACCGTGGTGGATGTGATTGCCGTCGGCGAAGCTGCGGTGATCGCGATGCCGCGCCGGGAACGCGGCATCGTGGAAGCAGTCCCGCTCGGCGCGATCCGGGCCGGCAACAGCGGCGAAGCCGCACCGGTGATTGTTGAGACTTCCGTCGAGAAAGGCCGCCTGCACCTGCGCGGAGCGATGGTGCCCAAAGACGCGCTTCGAGAGGAAGCATGGCTGGATTCCGGCTATTCGACCAAACCAGCCAGCAACGGCGGGCTTTACGTGATCCCGCCGGCGGAGCTGATTGCGATCGG
>JAGXQU010000012.1 GCA_018335895.1 Hyphomicrobiales bacterium
AAGCTCCGCCGCCCCCGCGCGGTCTTCATGCGCCGAAGTGAAGGCGCCCTTCACATGGCCGAAGATTTCGCTTTCCATCAGTTCCTTCGGGATGGCGCCGCAGTTGAGTGCAATGAACGGCCCCGAATGACAACGCGAGCGGATATGCAGCGCTTCCGCGCAGACTTCCTTGCCGGTGCCGCTTTCGCCTGTGACGAAGACCGGCGCCTTCGAGGAGGCAATGCGCTCGATCTGCGCGTAGACCTCTTTCATCGCAGCAGACGTACCGATAAATCCTTCAAAAGATTCCGCGGTTTCGTGCGCCGGAATCTCGGCAATCGCCATGCGCGAGGATTCGTATTCCCGGATGCGCGCAAGCATGCGGCGCGCGAATTCGTTCGGCTGGAACGGCTTCACCACGAAATCGTTGACGCCGGAGCGGATCGCTTCGACGGCGGCTGTGACCGAGCCCGTAGAAGAAGTAGCGACGATCGGTCCATGGATGCCGGCCTCGCGCAGATGCGCGACCATTTCCATGTTCGCGGAGAGTGCGCGGCGGTCGAAAGTGACCACAGCAGCGCTAAAAGTGCACTTGCGCGCAGCCGCAATTCCGTCCTCGGCCCGTTCGGCTTCTTCGATTTCCAAAGGAAGCGGCGAAATGCTCGCCAATGCCTTCATCAGAATGCGGCGCGTGGCCGGATCGTGATCTACGATGAGAATGCGGGCGGATGCGGACGCAACGCTTACGCTATTGGGCTCTTTCGAGCCGTCTTTCCTTACCATTACCGGGCGACCCCTCGACGCGGACTGGTGACAGACGCCCCTTCTTGGAGCGCCCTATTGCGGGGGTCAGAATGGCAAAACAGGGTAAACAAACCCTTTTCTTCCAGCGTCTTACCGCCACATGGTTTGAAACGCGCCCTCCCGGCGTTCCTCTCCATGAGGCGAAAAAGGCCTCATTCCAGGAGGCCGCGAAGCGGCCGTCTCGAAGGATGAACTGTTCTGCTAAAGTGCCCGCTCAAGGAGCAAGATCCCATGGCCTACGCCTACGACATCGACGCGAAACACGCGCCGAACGACCTCGAAGCCTTCTGGGTTCCCTTCACTGCGAACCGCGCCTTCAAGAAGCGCCCGCGCCTCGTCGTGAGCGCGAAGGACATGCACTACACGGCGGCGAACGGCCACAAGGTGCTGGATGCGGCTGCGGGCCTGTGGTGCATCAACCCGGGCCACAACCGCGCGCCGATCGTGGAAGCGATCCGCAAACAGGCCGGCGAAATGGATTTCGCGCCGAGCTTCCAGTTCTCGCATCCGCAGGCGTTTACATTGGCCACGCGCATCGCGGAGCTTGCGCCGGGCGATCTCGATCACGTGTTCTTCTGCAACTCGGGTTCGGAAGCGGTCGATACCGCGCTGAAAATCGCGCTCGCCTATCATAACGTCTCCGGCAATGCTGGACGCACGCGCCTGATCGGCCGCGAGCGCGGCTATCATGGTGTCGGCTTCGGCGGCATTTCGGTCGGCGGCATGGTCGCGAACCGTAAACAGTTCGGCACCGCGCTTGGCGGCACCGACCACATGCGCGCGACCTATGACCGCGAAAAACAGGCGTTCTCGAAAGGCGAGCCGGAATACGGCGCGGAGTTCGCAGAGGATCTCGAGCGCCTCGTGGCACTGCATGACGCTTCCACCATCGCCGCCGTCATCGTCGAGCCGATGTCGGGCTCGACCGGCGTGCTGCCGTCGCCGAAAGGCTATCTGAAGCGGTTGCGCGAGATCTGCGACAAGCACGGCATCCTGCTCATCTTCGACGAAGTCATCACCGGCTTCGGCCGTCTCGGGCATGCTTTCGCGGCCGAACGCTATGGCGTGGTGCCCGATATGATCACTTTCGCGAAGGGCATTACCGCGGGCTCAGTGCCGATGGGCGGTGTGATCGCGCGCAAGGGAATCTACGACGCCTTCATGAAAGGCCCCGAGCACGTCATCGAACTGTTCCACGGCTACACATATTCCGCGCATCCGCTCGCGGTCGCAGCGGGCTTGGCTACCCTCGATCTCTACAAGCAGGAAGATCTCTTCAACCGTGCGAAGAAGCTGGAGCCGTTCTGGTACGACACGGCGATGTCGCTCAAAGGCACACCGGGCGTGCTCGACATCCGCTGCGTGGGCCTGACCTGCGGTATCGACCTCGCTCCCCGGAAAGATACGCCCGGCAAGCGCGGCTACGAGTCGCTCGAATATGCCTTCCACGATCTCGGTATGATGCTGCGGGCCGCAGGCGACACGCTCTGCGTTTCTCCGCCGCTGATCGTCTCGGAAGCCCAGATCGGCGAGATTTTCGACAAGCTCGGCAAGGTGATTAAGGCGATTCAATAGGCGCACGCTTCTTGCGCGGCCAAAGGTGGATCACGACCTTGATCGCCGCCGCAGCGGCGAGCGCGCAAAGTGCGGCCTTTGAGATCGTCTCCATCGCGCCGTCTATCAGCATCGCGTGGATGATACTGCCGCCGGCGATGACCGACGCAAGCGACAGATGAATGATGCGCCATGTTCGCAACTGTAGCCTCCGGCGGAAGAAAGCGAGGAGTGCTGTAATGAAGATTGCCCACATCGCCACCACGCCGAACGGCGAAAACAATGTCGGCGAGCGAAATAGAAGTGCGTCCAGCATGTCCGGCGGGCTCGTGATCCAAAGCCCCGCGACATGAAGAATGATTGCGACCACCAGCGCGCCGCCGATCCAGTGATGCACGCGCCGCGCGCGGAAAGCCGACAGCCCCGGCAGGGATCCGGCGATCAATAACGGCTGAACAAGCAGGAGGCCCAGCCCAACGATCCCGGCGAAGCCGGCGCCGATATAGATCGCATCGCGCCATTGAAGATACGGGCTGGTCGCCGCGAGTGCGATCGGTACGCCGATGGCGGCGGCAAGCATGGCCCAGATCAATGCGGTGCGAGCCGGCCCCATCGCTCGTTCAGCGCGCGGTCAGGCCGGCTGCAAAACGAAATGCGCTTCCAGGCTGGTGTCCTTCGCGCTCCGCATTACGGGACGCAGAAACACGGATTTGAACTCACCGCTGTCATACGCCACATGAGCATGCGGCTGGCCGAATATCGGAATGATCTGTGGCATCTCGAGACGAAACGCGCCGTTCTTGTCCGTGAGTGTCGCGCCATGACTGCGCGCGTCTTCCTCGCGACCTTCAACGGTATGCGCCCAGATCTGGATGCGCTGCCCGGCCAAAGGCGCTCCGTCGCCGGCGCGGCGAACGGTGCCTGACATCACGAAGCCGCCTTTGCCGATCCGCTGAACGATCGGCGCGCCTTTATGGGCGTGGTAGTTGTTGGTGCCGCCCGGCATCGATGGCGTCGGCGCCAAACCCTGTGCGCTGGCGGGTAGCAAGAGCCCGGAGGCGCTCATCGCCAGAAAGGATCCGCCGGCAGCGAGAAGCTTGCGGCGGTCGAGGATCAACGCGGTCATATCGATTCCTGCTTGTCGATTTTGCTCGGGGTCACGCCGTCGCGAGTCCTTTCGGAACGGCAACGGTCGGACAAACAAAATGTACTGCGATTGAGGCCAATTTCCAGTGGAGCGACGCGCACCGTCGCGGCGGTATTCGTGCAGGCGTGCAAGGTAATTCAGCCGGTCAGGTAGCTTTTTGCCCTCATGATGCGAGACGCGATGCTTCGCATCGCTCCTCGCCATGAGGATGCGGTCCTCATCCTAGGGACGCCGGCATAGCGGGCCGCCTCGAAGGATGAGGCCCCATATCGCTTCCTTGGGTCACTCCATTCGCCTATGATTCGCAATGGAGATTCGGGGGCATCTCCCCGGATCGGCAGGGGTTGCGGGCTCCTGAGCTAGCATGTTCGGCAGAGGCTTTTTCTTCATTGCGTTTTGCATGACGCTGATCGCAGCGTCTGCCGGCGCAGTATTGCATTACGCCGCCGGGATTACCGTGGTCGAGGCCGCCTTTACGGCGCTGGCCCTGCTTTTCGGTCTCATGACGGTGGAGTCGGTTTCTTCGCGCTCGCGCGATCGCCTGGAGGCCGCCGAACGTTTCGAAGGACTAGCTCGCCTTTCCGCCGATATCGCCCGCCAGGTCGGGGAACTCGGCGTCAGGCTCGATAAGATCGAGGCCGCGCCTTCGCAGGATTTGAAATCGCACACCGATCCGATCGCCAAGGAAATCAGCGATCTAGCGGGCCTCGTCGAGGAGCTTGCGAAAACAGTAAGCGAACACGAGAGCCAGCTCGCGCAGAAACAGCTATTTGCGGCCGCACCCGCGGCGAATGCCGCACTGTCCGCCGCAGGCAATGTTACCGCCCCTGCGCCCGCAGCCGCTCCCGCGCAGGCCTCAGGCCCGGTCAATCCGCTCGGCCAGCTCAAGGACAACGAAGTCGCGGTTCTCATCCGCGATGCGCTGAAGAACGAGCGCATCGACGTCCATCTGCAACCGATCGTGACGTTGCCGCAGCGCAAGGTGCGCTTCTACGAAGCCGTGTCGCGGCTGCGGCTGCCGGAAGGCAACCTGATCGAAGCGAAGCACTTCATCGGTTCCGCGCGCAGGAGCGGCGCGGTGCTCGCGCTTGACGAAAATCTGGTCAACTCGTCCCTGCAAGTCGTCCGCAAGCTCGCGACCAAGACGAAAGATGTCGGCATATTCTTCAATCTTGCACCGGAGACGCTGTCGGACCACCCCGCCATGAGCGCGATCATGAAGGCGCTCGATGCCAACAAGGCGATTGCGCCGTCGCTCTTTATCGAGATCGCGCAGAACGATTTCCGCTCGCCGAGCGCGGTCTATCGCGAGAGCCTCAACCGGTTGCGCGAGCACGGCTTCCGCTTTGCCATCGATCAAGTCAGCGACCTCCATATCGACCCGCAGGCGATGGCCGAACGCGGCGTGCGCTACCTGAAGATTTCCGCCGAATTGCTGCTTGGCCGCGTGCCGCAAACCGGCGCGCAGGTGCATCCGGCCGATCTGGTCGATCTTCTTGGGCGCTATGGCATCGACCTGATTGCGGAGAAGGTCGAGACCGAAGCAACGGTGGCCGATCTCCTCGACTACAATCTGGGCTTCGGGCAGGGCACGCTGTTCGCCCCGCCGCGCCCGATCCGCTCCGACATCATGAAGGCCGAGATCGCGGAATTCCCGGCACCGGAGCAGAAGCCTGCCGGGCCGGCGCCGCGGCAGAACGACATTTCAAAGCTCGCCGCGCGAACCGTTCGCCGCGCCTGAACGTTTAACCGTCTTGCGCCGCACGGCCATTCGTGCGACTCCGCGCGCCGTGAATAACAACGCCCCCGGTATCTCCCCTGCCATCCCGCCCGTGCTCGAAGGGTTCGGAACGATTGCAGCGAACTACAAGCTCCTGCTCAGCGATGTCTGGGGGGTCGTCCATAATGGCGTTGCCGCCTATCCGGCGGCCTGTGCTGCGCTGAAACGAGCCCGCAGTGAAGGCGCGACCGTCGTGCTGATCTCAAACGCGCCGCGTCCGGGCACGGTCGTCGCGAAGCAGATCGCGAAGTGGGGCGTGCCCGCGGATTGCTACGATGCAGTCGTCGCTTCCGGCGATGTGGCGCGGGCGGAACTGGAGCGCCGCTCCGAAGCGAGGCTTTTTCATCTTGGCCCCGAGCGCGATCTTCCAAATTACGACGGCCTGCCAAACAAGCTGGTCGGCGAGGACGAATGCGACATTGCCGTCGTGACCGGCCCCTTCAACGACGAAGTCGAGGTCGCAGAGGATTATCGCAGCAGGTTCGAGAAGATGATCAGGCGCGGCGTTCTGATGCTCTGCGCGAATCCCGATCTCGTGGTCGAGCGCGGAGACAAGCTGATCGTTTGCGCCGGCGCGCTTGCGCAGCTTTATGAGCAAATGGGCGGCAAGGCGATCTATGCCGGCAAGCCGTATGCACCGATCTACGATCGCGTGGTTGCGGTCGCCGAGAAGATCCGCGGCGAGACGATAAAGAAGAGCGAGATGCTTGCGATCGGTGACGGTGCGCGCACCGATCTGAAGGGTGCCTCGCTGCAGGGCATCGACTGCCTGTTCATCACCGGCGGAATCCACGCCGAAGATTTCTCGGAAGAGAAAAACCGGGCGGGCGAAATCTTTGCCGAACAGGCCGCGTGGCCCGTCGGCATGATGCATCGGCTACGCTGGTAATTCGCCCGGACAGCCTGACGGTTACTCGCCGCGGTGGCTCGCGAGCAGCCGGTCGATGTCGTTCTGCTTGTTGCCGTCATCTGCGAGCGCCGGACCGTTCAGAAGCAGCCGCTCGCGGCGCTTGGCATCATCCGCTTCTTTGTCGCTTGCATAGCCGGAAGCGTCCTGAACGCCGGTATAGCTCGCGAAGCGGGAGACGCGGGACTCGATGTTCTCGAGCGTCTTGACGACGCGCGAGATGCGCTGGCCCGTCAGGTCCTGAAACGCGCAGGTCTCGAAGAGGGCCATCATCTCTTTGTCGACGAAGTTCTTGTAGGCAACCGGATCGCTAGCGTCGGCGGAGAGTACGTTCTCCGCGATCGCCATGATCTCGTTGGTGGCACCTTCGGTCGAAGTCACAACCGCGATGAGGTCTTCGCCCGCTCCGGGAATCGTCTGCGTGTGGATTTCGTTCGCCTGGAGTACGGCGATCTCCCGCTTAAGCGTGACGATGTAGTCCGCGATCTTGCGGAGCTCGCTCTCAAGCTCGGCCTTGTCCAATGAAAACGCCATGTTCGAGGCCCGGCCGCTTTCGGTTACGCGGCAGGCGCGAAAACCGCGTCGATCTTGTTCTTGAGAGTCGCCGCATTGAACGGCTTCACGATGTAATTGTTCACGCCCGCTTTCTTCGCGGCGACTACGTTCTCGGTCTTCGATTCCGCGGTGACCATGATAAAGGGCGTTTTTGCCAGATCGGGGTCGGCGCGCACTTCGCGCAACAGCTCATATCCGGTCATCGGCTCCATGTTCCAGTCGGAGATCACGAGGCCGTATTTCTTTTCCTTGAGCTTGCCGAGCGCCTCTTTGCCGTCCGCGGCTTCATCCACATCTTCGAAGCCGAGCTGCTTGAGGAGATTTCGAATGATCCGGATCATCGTCTTGTAGTCGTCGACGACGAGGATCGGCATACCAGTGTCAGCCGCCATCTTTCCTGCTCCGCGAATATTGCGTGGCTGCCGTTCTGGCAGCCGTTAGCGGCTCTGGGGTACCAAAGGCGGCTTGCCAGACGGTTAATTCCCTTTTCCCCCTCTATGGGTTATTGCGGTGCGGGAGCCTGTTGTGCCCTGCCGCAGAGCGGCCCGGTGCAACGGCTTGGGAGGGGTCTGGGTTTGAACAAGATGCTGGACATGACGGCTTTCAAGCCGCTGTATTTTGAGGATATCCGGGTCGGCATGCGCGAAAGCGTCATGCGCACGGTCATGGATGAGGACGTGGTGGGCTTCGCCGAACTGACCGGCGACCACAACCCGGTCCACCTCTCGGACCTGTACGCCCAGAAGACCGTATTCGGTCAGCGCATCGCCCACGGCCTTTATACGGCGAGCCTGATCTCGGCGATCCTCGGCACCAAGCTGCCCGGCCCCGGCGCGGTCTATATTTCGCAGACCCTTGAATTCCACGGCCCGGTGAAGATCGGCGACGTGGTTACGGTCAGCGCAGAAGTCGTGGAGCTGATCGAGAAGGGCCGCCGGGTGGTCCTCTATTGCGAGGCGCAGGTGGACGGCCAGCGCGTACTCGACGGGCAGGCCACCGTCTCGGTGCCGCGCAGACCGGCCTCGCCGCAACAGTAAGGCGCGATCCGGTTCGCTTGACTCGCTTGCGCATGCGCGGGTTTAACCGGCGCAACCGAAATCCAAGCGTTTCCTCATGAAGCTGTCAGTTCCCAAGCGTTCGACCTGGCTGGTCGTTGCCGGTGTCGCCGCAGGACTGGTCCTGCCGCTCGCGCTTGGCGAAGCGTTCATGCATCTGCGTCCGCCGCAGAACGTACGGCAGTTTCTCGACGGCGATCTCGCGTTGAAGAGTTATTACAAGAGCGATCCGGTGCTGCGGATGAACTATCGCTCTCCCGATCTCTACGAACCGGCGGAAGCGCCCAAGCTCGCGCAGATTCCCAAGACCTCCGAAAAGCCGACCTGGACGTTCTTCGGCGTTTCGTTCGCCTTGGGCCTTTCGAACACGGCGCGGGCGACGATGCCCACGCATCGCATTCTTTTCTTCCGCGAGGCGAACGATCGCCTCAACATGCGCATTCAGCAGGCGCGGATGATTTTCGAATACGGCATCAGATCGGATCGGCTGATTTTCGTGCTGATTCCGCTTGAAATCGCGCGCTACACCGAGACCCCGCTCTCGTATTTCAACATCAACCGCGAGGGCAAAGTCGTCTATTCGGTTCGTAAGCCGCCGCGGCCGTTCGACTGGGTGGTCGATAACAGCAGGCTTGCGCTGATCGGCTGGGTGCGGGCGCGCAGGCACAACTACCTTCCGAATTTTCGTCTCTCCACCATCACCGAAAACGTGCCCCAGATCGTCGAGCGCGATTTCCGCCTGATGTTCGGCGAAATCGGCAAGCTGTCGCGCGAGACGGGCGTGCCTGCGACTGTCGTCGTGCTGCCGGACCGGCGTCAGGTGCTTTACGACGGCTCGAACTATCAGTTGCAGAAGTCGATGGCGGCGCTGGCCAAGGAAGCGGGCATCGACTTCTACGATCCGGTCGAACTCTTGCGTGCGCAGCCCGACCGCTGGGCGCTCTATGTGCCCGACTGGCACTACACCACGATGGGTTATGAGCTGGTGCTGAACGGACTGAGACAGCACATCGACAAAAACACGAAACGCGGCAGCGCAAACAGCGGGCTGCCGCAATGAGTTTCGTCGACAGAGAATTTGTATATTTCCTGCTGATCTTCTTCGCGGTCTGGCATTTCACGCGCGGCCGCTACGAGTTGAAGATCGCGGCGATGCTTGCGATGAGCCTTCTGTTCTACGGCTTTCATCGCTGGTGGCTTGTCGTTCTGATCGGTGCCTATTGCGTCGCCGACTGGGCGGCGGCGCTTGCGATCGAGCGCGCGAAGAGCGGACAGGGCCGGAAGTTCGCACTGATCGCCGGCATTACCTTCAATCTCGGCGTGCTCGCGGCATGGAAATACACGCCGCTCCTGATCGTCACGATCAATTCGCTCACGGGCTGGCGCCTTCCCGGCACGGACGCCATCGACGGCTGGTTCATTCCGATGGGGATCTCGTTCTACGGATTCTCCGGCATCGCCTACATGGTGGACGTCTATCGCGGTGTCGTGAAAGCGGAACCGAGCCTCGTCCGCTTCAGCCTGTTCACGACCTTCTTCCCGCATCTCGTCGCGGGGCCGATCCTGCGCGCGAAGGAGTTTCTGTCGCATTTGCGCCCCGGCGAGTTGCCGGATCGCCCGGAAGCGCCGCTCGAAGGCACCTTCCTGATCGCGCGCGGCTTCTTCAAGAAACTCGTGCTCGCGGATTCGATCGCGATTGCCATCGATCCGTTCTTCGCCGACGTTTCGGGTGGCGCCACGGCAGGCGTATGGTCGCTACCCTATGTCTATCTTTACGCGCTGCAGATCTATTTCGACTTCTCAGGCTACACCGATATCGCGCGCGGACTCGGCCTCTGGTTCGGTTTCCGCTGGCCTGACAATTTCAACTGGCCATATCTCGCGACCTCGATTCAGGATTTCTGGCGCCGCTGGCACATGACGCTGTCGCGCTTCCTGCGCGACTATCTCTACATTCCGCTCGGCGGCAGCAAGTACGGCGTGCGGACAACGCTCACCGCGCTGATGGTAACGATGCTCCTCGGCGGCCTGTGGCACGGCGCGAGCTGGTCCTTCATGATCTGGGGCGGGCTGCACGGCATCTATCTCTGTATCAACTATCTCTGGGCCAAGACTTCGCTGCACGAGGCTCTCGCGAAGCTCGAGGGCGTTCCGGCGCAACTCTGGACCGGGTTTTCGATCGTGCTCACGTTCCATGCCGTCTGCTTCGCGTGGATTTTCTTCCGCCTGAGTTCGCTTGCCGACATCGGCAACTGCATCCGCAAGCTTTATGCGTTCGATGCGGACAAACTCTTTGTCGGAGGCTCGGCGGACGTGGCGTTGTGGACTTTGCTGGCCGGATACGCGGTCGCAACTGTGGCCGCGGTCGCGATTGCCCGGATGAGGCCGCTGCCGGAGGCGATCCCGCATTTCGAGCGGCAGGCTTTCGCACGCGGGGCGGCATGGGGAATTTCTGCCGGATTGCTCGTGCTGACCGCGGCGCTCCAGCAGGTTGGCCAGGCGCCGCCTTTCATATACTTCCAGTTCTGAGATGAACGTTTCGGCGGGGCTGCCAGCAGGTTTCCACGTGATCCGCGACGGCGAAACAATGCCGCCCGCGCTCAAGCGCGGCTATGTCGCGATCGGCAATTTCGACGGCCTGCATCGCGGGCATCGCGCGGTGCTCAACGTCGCGAAGATTCACGCGAAGAAAAACAATGTCGCGGCGATGGCGCTCACCTTCGAGCCGCATCCGCGCAGCTTCTTCAAGCCGGACACGCCGCCGTTCCGCATTACGCCGGAAGTTGCCAAGCTGCGTCTGTTCGCAGCGAACAATCTCGACGGCGCGGTTGTGATGCAGTTCAACACGGAGCTTGCCTCGCTCACGGCGGAAGAATTCGTTTCGAAAATTCTCGTCGGCTGGCTCGGTATTGCCGGCGTTGCCGTCGGCCACGATTTTCATTTCGGGAAGCTGCGGCAGGGCTCCCCGGAATTTCTGATCGACGCTGGAAAGCGCCACGGCTTCAAAGTCGAGATCGTGCAGCCGTTGAACGACGGCGGCATGCCGGTTTCCTCGGGCAGGATTCGCGACGCGCTGGAAGCGGGCGACATCGCGCGCGCCAATGAACTGCTCGGCTATCATTGGTTCGTCACCGGCGAAGTGATCCACGGCGAGAAACGCGGGCGTGAACTCGGCTTTCCGACTGCGAACCTGCGGCTCGATCCATCCTGCAAGCTCAGGCACGGCATTTATGCCGTCCGCGCCCATGTAGGCGGAAAAGTCTACGACGCAGTTGCGAGCTTCGGCCGCCGCCCGCAGTTCGACAACGGCGCTCCGCTGCTCGAAGTCTTCCTGTTCGACTATTCCGGGGATTTGTACGGGCAGGACATGACCGTCGAGTTCGCGGGCTTCCTCCGCGACGAGGCGAAGTTCGAAAGCCTCGAGGCGCTGGTTGCCCAGATGAACCGCGACAGCGAGGAAGCCAAAGCGCTACTCCGGCAGGCTGGAAAGGCCTGATTCCGGCTGCTAGAAGGCGGCCACATTCTGAGAGACCCGACCCCCGATGGCCAAAGAGAAGAAGGACGGCCCCGATTATTCGGAGACGCTGTTCCTGCCCCAGACCGATTTTCCGATGCGCGCCGGCTTGCCCCAGAAGGAGCCGGAGATTCTTGCGCGCTGGCAGAAGATCGATCTTTACGGGCTGATGCGCGCGAAATCGAAGGGCCGCGAGAAATTCATTCTCCATGACGGCCCGCCCTACGCGAACGGCAACATCCATATCGGCCATGCGCTGAATAAAATTCTCAAAGATCTGGTGACGCGCACGCACCAGATGCTCGGCTACGATTCGAACTACGTTCCCGGCTGGGACTGCCACGGCCTTCCGATCGAATGGAAGATCGAAGAGCAGTACCGCGCCAAGGGGCAGGACAAGGATCAGGTCGAGATCAACGAATTCCGCAAGCAGTGCCGCGATTTCGCGCAGCACTGGATCGAGGTGCAGCGCGAGGAATTCAAGCGCTTGGGCGTCGAGGGCGACTGGAAGCACCCATACACCACGATGAGCTTCGAGGCTGAAGCGACGATCGCGCGCGAGATCATGAAGTTCGCGGCGAACGGCACGCTCTATCGCGGCTCGAAGCCGGTGATGTGGTCGGTCGTCGAGAAGACCGCGCTCGCGGAAGCGGAGGTCGAATACGAGGATTACACGAGCGATACGATCTGGGTGAAGTTTCCTGTCACTTGGATGTGGGACGGCGGCAGCTCAGAAACTGAAGCTGGAAAGTTGCTCGGCGCGTCGGTTGTTATTTGGACCACGACTCCGTGGACTATCCCGGGCAACCGCGCGATCAGCTACTCCAAGAAGATAAATTATGCACTGTATGAAGTGACGGAAGCGCCTGAAGGTAATTGGGCAAAGGTCGGCGAAAGATTGATCCTCGCCGAAAAACTTGCAGACAATGTCATGAAGTTTGCAAAGGTTGCGGCCTTCAAGAAACTGTTTGACCTAGTGCCGAACAAGCTGTTTCCAATTTATTGCAAACATCCTCTTCACAATTCTGGTTACGGGTTCAAAGTCCCGCTGCTCGACGGCGATCACGTCACCGACGAAGACGGCACCGGCTTTGTGCACACCGCACCCGGTCATGGCCGCGACGACTTCGACATCTGGATGGCGAACGGCAAGGCGCTCACCGAGCGCGGCATCCCAACTGAAATTCCCTTTACGGTGGATGCCGACGGACGCCTGACCAAAGAAGCGCCGGGGTTTGAGGGCAAGCGCGTCATCGACGACAAGGGCAACAAGGGCGACGCCAACGACGCCGTGATCAAGGCGCTGTCGGAAGCGAACGCGCTGATCGCGCGCGGCCGCCTCAAGCACCAGTACCCGCACTCGTGGCGCTCGAAGAAGCCAGTGATCTATCGCAACACGCCGCAGTGGTTCATCGCGATGGATAAGAAGATTCCGGCGTTCGATGCCACACTGCGCAGCCTCGCGCTGCAAGGCATCAAGGATGTGAAGTGGGTGCCGCAATCCGGCGAAAACCGCATCAACGGCATGATCGAGAACCGCCCGGACTGGGTGATCTCGCGCCAGCGCGCCTGGGGCGTGCCGATCGCGGTCTTCGTCAACAAGGATACCGGCGAAGCGCTCATCGACGAGCGCGTGAACAAGCGCATCATCGAAGCCTTCGAGAAGGAAGGTGCCGACGCATGGTTCGCGGATAAAGACGGCGCGCGCTTCCTGAAGCCTGACTTCGATCCGGCAAAATTCGAGAAGGTGAACGACATTCTCGACGTCTGGTTCGATTCCGGCTCGACGCACGCCTTCGTGCTCGAAGATGAAAAGCAGTTTCCGCAGCTCGCAGGCATCGAGCGCAAGCGCGACGGCGGCAAAGATACGGTCATGTATCTCGAAGGCTCGGACCAACATCGCGGCTGGTTCCACTCTTCGTTGCTGGAATCATGCGGCACGCGCGGCCGCCCGCCGTACGACGTGGTGCTGACGCACGGCTTCACGCTCGACGAGCAGGGCCGCAAGATGTCGAAATCGCTCGGCAACACCGTCGAGCCGCAAAAGGTCATCAAGGAAAGCGGCGCCGACATTCTCCGCATGTGGGTCGCAGCGACCGACTATTCCGACGACCAGCGCATCGGCCCCGAAATTCTGAAGACGACGGTCGATACCTATCGCAAGCTGCGCAACACGCTGCGCTGGATTCTCGGCTCGCTGCATCCCTTCACGGAAGCCGACCGCGTCGCGTTTGAGAAGATGCCGGAGCTTGAGAAGCTCATGCTGCACCGTCTCGCGGAGATGGATGCGGTGATCCGCAAGTCCTACGCCGAGTTCGACTACAAGCGCGTCTTCGCCTCGCTCGCGCAGTTCATGACGGTCGATCTTTCGGCCTTCTATTTCGATATCCGCAAAGACACGCTCTATTGCGACCCGATCTCGTCGGTGGACCGCAAGTCCTGCCTCACGGTGCTCGATCACACCTTCAAGTGCCTTACGACCTGGATCGCGCCGATCCTCTGCTTTACGGCGGAAGAAGTCTGGCTCTCGCGCTTCCCGAGCGAGAAGGGTTCAGTCCACAACGAAACCTTCCCGGAGATTCCGGCAAGCTGGAGCAACGAAGCGCTTTCGGAGAAGTGGAAGAAGATCCGCACCGTTCGCCGCGCCGTAACCGGCGCGCTTGAAATCGAGCGCGCACAGAAACGGATCGGCTCCTCGCTGGAAGCCGCGCCCGTGATCTACATCGCCGACAAGGAGCTGTTGGAAGCCTGCAAGGGCGTCGACATGGCCGAGGTCTGCATCACGTCCGATGCGAAGATCGAGAGCGGCGAGGGACCGAAGGACGCCTTCCGCATGCCGGAAGTGCCGGGTGTCGCCGTCGTGCCTGCGCGCGCAGAAGGAACGAAGTGCGCGCGTTCATGGAAAATCTCCCCGCTCGTCGGTACCGACAAGGAATATCCCGACGTAACCCCGCGCGATGCAGCCGCGCTCCGCGAGTATCATGCCGCGCGCAAAGCAGCCGAATAAAAAGCGCGTCTCGACGAAGACCGCGAAGAAAAAGACGCCGCGCAGGCGCGCGCCCGCACGCGCGAAAACGGTGCGGACCACGCTGGCTGTGCCGGCCGGCCGCTATCTCGGCATGGGTCTCCTGATCGCGGGCGTGATCTTCGCGCTCGACCAGCTCACGAAATATGCGGTGCTTAACGGCCTCGATCTCGCGGCGCGCGGAAAAATCTATGTCGCACCGTTTGCCGACTTCGTTCTGGCCATGAACCGGGGCATTTCCTACGGGCTTTTTCCACAGGACGGGGAACTCGGCCGCTGGCTCCTGTTTTCGATCAAGATCGCAGCCTCGGTCCTGTTCTTTTTCTGGCTGCGGCGGGCGGTCACACCGGTCGTGGCGGCCTCGCTGGGGCTCCTGATCGGGGGTGCGCTGGGCAATGCGCTGGACCGGGCGATCTACGGCGCGGTGGTGGATTTCGTGGCCCTGCACGCCTTTGGCTACCGCTGGTACGTGTTTAACCTTGCGGATGCGGCCATCGTTGCCGGGGTAATCGGGCTCATATACGATGCGTTAAGGCCTAACGCCTTGAAATCGCCGCCAGAGTGAGGGATTTGACCCTCCTGTAAGCCGCTTTCCGTGCTCGAGGCTCGTCATGTCGCAGCGCCGTTTCCTGTCTCTACTCGCCGCCTTCGGTTTTGGGCTGGCTGTGATCGCTGGTGCCATGCAGCCGTCCTTCGCCGAGGACGACGACGATGACGAGAAGCCCAATTTCATGAGCCAGCTTCTGGGTTCCGTGGGCCTGCTCGCGTTGCCCGGCCCGCAGATCAATTACCAGGAACGTCCGCCGCTCGTGGTTCCGCCGATCACGCCCTACGTGCAGCCGGTTCTTCCCACGCCATCGGCGGCGACCTCGCAGCAGAATCCGTGGGACTTCAGCGCTCCTCCGCAGACGGCTGAAACGCCAGAGCAGCAGTTTCAGCGTCCCCCGCAGCAGGCACTCGTATTGCCCACGCCTGTGGAGCCGAACTCGGCGCGTATCCGCAATCCTGACTTCCCGATCGACCCGGAAGTGAAGGCCGCGCAGAAACGCAAGAAGAGCGGCAACCGCATCGTCTCCCGCGCTCTGGACGATCCGAGCTACAATGGCCGTACGCTCCGGCCCGACGAGCTGAAGCTCCGGGGCGCCGCGAGCAAGAAGGGATCCGGAACGGACGCGAGCACGAACGACGCGCAATCGACCGTTCACGAACTTGGCGTGCCGTCCATCGCGAAGATGCTGCCCATGATCGGCAGGGAACAGCATGAGAAGCCGATCGAGTTCACGAGCGAGCCCGAGCGCCAGACGCTGACCCAGCCGCCGGCAGGCTATCTGACCCCGTCGAAAAACGCGCCCTATGGTGTCGTCACCAAGGAGAAGGGTCGCGACGACAGAAAGCTCGTGCATCCGAACATGCCGGACTACACCGGCGACCGGCCGACGAATTAACCCTGACAGGGCCAAGCCGCACGTGAAAGCGTAGTCCGCTGCGTGCGTCCGGATCCGACGGAGCAGTCTAAAAGGTGCGAAAAGTCGTCATGACGATGATAGCAACTTGCGCGGCCGCCGGTTCGGCGGCTGTTCTCTTGCCCGTGAGCGTTACTGCGCAGCAGCAGGGCATGCAGGTCAGCGAATTCAGGCTCGCAAACGGCCTCGATGTCGTGGTGATCCCCGACCGGCGCACGCCGGTCGTGACCCACATGCTCTGGTATCGCATCGGCTCGGCCGACGAGACGCCCGGCAAGTCGGGCCTCGCGCATTTCCTCGAGCATCTGATGTTCAAGGGCACCGAGAAAAATCCGGCGGGGCGCTTCTCGCAGGTGGTTGCGACCATCGGCGGGCAGGAGAATGCCTTCACCTCGCAGGACTACACCGCCTACTTCCAGCGTGTGACAAAAGAGAACCTCGAACAGGTAATGACCTTCGAGGCCGACCGCATGACCGGTCTTCAGTTGACCGACGAAGTCGTGCTGCCCGAGCGCGATGTTGTCCTGGAAGAGCGCCGCATGCGCACCGACAACGACCCCGCGGCGCAGTTGTCCGAGGCGCTTTCGGCGGCGCTCTACGTCAATCATCCTTACGGCCGTCCGATCATCGGCTGGATGCACGAAATCCAGCAGCTCAGCCGCGAGTCGGCGCTCGATTTCTACCGGCGCTTCTACACGCCGAACAACGCCGTGCTCGTTCTCGCCGGCGATCTCGACGAAAAGGAAGCGCGGGCATTGGCCGAAAAGACCTACGGCAAGGTTCCGCGCGTTGCGGAAGTCGCGCCGCGCGTCCGCCCGGTGGAGCCCGAGCCGCGTGCGCACAGGCGCATTACGCTTGCGGATCAGCGCGTGCGGCAGCCTTCGCTGTCCCGCTATTATCTCGTCCCTTCTTACCGCACGGCTGCGGGTGGCGAAGCGGAAGCGCTGGAAGTGCTTGCGCAGATTCTCGGCGGCGGACAGACCAGCCGCCTTTACCGCACGCTTGTCGTTGAGAAGGGCATCGCGGCGAATGCCGGCGCTTGGTATCAGGGGACCTCCCTGGATGCGACGCGCTTCGGCCTTTACGCTTCTCCGCGCCCCGGTACTTCGCTGGAGTCGCTTGAAGCGGCGCTCGACGAGGTCGTGGCGCAGATCGCGAAGCACGGAGTCGATGCAGGCGAAATCGATCGCGTGAAAACGCGGGTCATCGCATCCACGATTTTCTCGCAGGACAACCAGACGACGCTGGCCCGCATCTATGGCGCCGCGTTGACGACAGGCATGAACACGGCTTCCGTCAAAGAATGGCCCGAGAAGATCAAGGCGGTGACGCCGGAGCAGGTACAGGAGGCCGCGAAGAAATGGCTCGACATTCGCCGAGCGGTCACCGGCCATCTCGTTCGTCCGCAGGACTCCGCGCCGGAGAAACGCACTTGAAGCCGCTCCCGTTCGCGCGCCGTTATTCCGTTTTTCTGAGAGGGATTGCGATGGCTCTCGCCCTGTTTACGGCGTCGAGCGCGGCCGATGCGCAGGTAGGCAAGATCGAGCGGATCAAGACGCCCGCGGGTATCGAAGTCTGGTTCGTGCGCGACGACACGCTGCCGATACTTTCCGTGAATTTCGCTT
Organism: Hyphomicrobiales bacterium; assembly: GCA_018335895.1. Lineage (GTDB taxonomy): Bacteria > Pseudomonadota > Alphaproteobacteria > Rhizobiales > Xanthobacteraceae. Next base: position 17,409 of record JAGXQU010000012.1, read on the forward strand.
TCAACGGCGGTGCCTCGCAGGATCCCGCAGATCGCGCCGGGCTCGCCTATATGACTGCGGCCCTGCTCGACGAGGGCGCGGGCGATCTCGACGCCAAGGCGTTTCAGGAGCGGCTGGAAGGCCGTGCCATCACGCTCAGCTTCAAGGCGGATCGCGATGCATTCCGCGGCTCCGTGCGGGTCTTGAGCGAGCATCGCGAAGAAGCCTTCGAGCTTCTGCGCCTCGCCCTCACGGCGCCGCGTTTCGATCAGGAGGCGATCGACCGCATCCGTGCCAGCATCATCGCTGCGAACAAGCGGTCGTTGAACAACCCCGACGAGGTCGCCGGACTGCGCTGGTTCGCGTCTGCATTTCCGGGTCACCCCTATGGCCGCCCCGTGAAGGGGGACGAGAATTCCATCGGCGGTATCGAACGGTCGATGTTGTTTGCCTATGCCAAGAAGAACCTCGCGCGGTCGAACCTGAAAATTGCGGTCGTGGGCTCGGCCGATAGCGCCGAAATTTCGCGCCTGGTCGATCATGTTTTTGCGAAGCTGCCGGCGAAAGCGGAGCTTGCCGCAATCCCGGAAGCGGCGCCGCAGGCGCTCGGCACCCGCGAGGTCATCGATCTCAACATCCCGCAGACGACGATCGCCTTCGGCGGCGTCGGACTGAAACGCCGAGATCCCGATTTCATGTCGGCGTTCGTGCTGAACCACATTCTCGGCGGCAGCTCTTTCTCGTCGCGGCTCTACCGCGAGGTGCGGGAAAAGCGAGGGCTCGCATATTCCGTCTATTCCTATCTCGCGACGCTCGACCGCTCCGGCCTATTCATGGGCGGCACCTCGACCCGCAACGACCGGGCCGGCGAGGCCTTGCAGATCATTGAGCAGGAAATCGTCCGCATCGCGAAAGACGGCCCGACGCCGGAGGAGCTGACGCAGGCCAAGAGCTATCTGACCGGCTCCTATCTTCTGCACTTCGACACGTCTGCGAAGGTCGCGGCGCAGCTGCTTGAGATTCAACTGGAAGATCTCGGCATCGATTACATCTCGCGCCGGAACAACATGGTTAACGCCGTGACGGCGAATGACGTTCGACGCGCCGCGAAGAAGTTTCTCGCCGACAGCAAGCTCTTGGTCATTCTCGTCGGCAGGCCTGCGCCGTTATCCAAATCGAACGGTGGGTGATTTCCAGGGTTCGCGCGTGCTCATAGTGCTGATATAATGGGCGGCGGAGGAGTGGTGAGTATGCGTATAGTACCCGGGCAAAGCCTGCGCATGCAGGGCTGGGCAGCCGTTGTGCTTGTCGGCCTGCTGGGCGGTTGCAGTACGATCGAGAACGTTGTCGGCCCTATCGGCAATGTTGGTCTCGGCGACATCTTCAAGCAGGGTCCCGCCACGGACGACCCCAATAATCCAAATCCCAACCAGACCACGCAGGTTAACGCCGATGAGGACTGCCCTGGAGCGCTGGTTCGTCAGGGCGCCAGTGCTTGGGCGCAGAACGACGGGCAAGGCCCGGCCAATGTCCGCTATCAGGCCAGCGTGATCCAGATCGCGCGCGAGTGCGCGATCCTCGGGAGCACCATGACGATCAAGGTCGGCGTCGAAGGCCGCCTCGTGGTCGGGCCGAAAGGCGGTCCGGGTACCGTGACCGTGCCGATCCGCATCGCGGTCGTTCAGGAAGGCCCGCAGCCGCGCCCCGTGATCTCCAAGTTCTATGCCGTGCAGGTCAACGTCACCCAGGGCGCGACACAGGTGCCGTTCACCCATGTCGACGACGACCTGACCTTTCCGCTTCCCGCCGACAAGAATCTCGAGAAGTACGTGATCTATGTCGGCTTCGACCCGCAGGGCGCTCCGCCGCCGGCGAAGGCCAAAGCGAAACCGAAACCCAAGCCAAAGCCGAAACCCGCGCCAAAGGCGCAGGCCCCGGCACAACAGACCCCGCCGCAGCAGGGATTCCAGCCGCCCTCGCAACAGCAGCCGCCGCCGACGTTTCAGCCGGCGCCGTCCAGCCAGCAGCAGCCCGTGTTCCAGCCGCCGGCGAAACAGTAACGACGAAGCCGCAGAGGCAATAAAAAACGGCCGCCCTCGGTTTACCCGGGAGCGGCCGTTCTCTTTTGTCTTATTGCGCTTAGGCGGCCGGCTTAGCCGAGCCGCGATTTCACGTCCTTGATCGCGCTATCGAGCAGCGACTTGCCTTCGGCGCCCTTGGCGGTTTCCGCGACGATGGTCTCGGCTGCCTTTACGGCAGCGTCGGCAGCGGCAGCACGAACTTCGGCCATGGCCTGCTGTTCCGCCTGGGCGATCTTGGATTCCGCCATCTTGGTGCGGCGCGCGATGAACTCTTCGAGCCTGGTCTTGGCTTCCGCCGCGATCTGCTTCGCTTCCGTGTTGGCCTGCGCGATGATCGCCTGCGCTTCGCCTTCTGCTTCGCGCGCCTTCTGCTTGTATTCGGCAAGAAGCTTTTCCGCTTCTTCCTTGAGGCGTTTGGCTTCCTCGAGTTCGGCTTTGATTTTGACCGCACGTCCGTCCAGCGCGCCGAGCACGGTGCGGTGGATGCCGAACTTGAGCGCGATCAAAAAGAAAGCGACGAACGAAAGCGCTACCCAGAAGTCCGTCCCGTAAAGAAATTCCACGAAACTCTCCTCAGTGTAGCGCCGTATCGACGGCGCGTTCGACGGCCTGCTTCGCCGGCGCCTTGCCGGTCAGCCGTTCGACAATCAGACCCGCGGTATCGATGGCGATACCGCGCACGTTCGACATCGCGGCCGTCTTCGTAGCTGCGATCTGCTTTTCGGCGGCCTCAAGCTTGTTCTTGAGGCCGTCCTCGAGCTGCTTGCGCTGCGCGTCGGCGGCTGCTGCCGCCTTGGCCTGCGATTCGGCAGCCAGTGCCTGCGCCTTGGCGCGGGCGTCGGCGAGCGCCTTCTCGTAGGCGACCTGCGCGGCTTCGCTTTCGTTGCGAAACCGGCTGGCCGTTTCGAGATCGCCTTCGATCTTGTCGTTACGCTGTGCAATCACGCCGCTGAGGCGCGGCAGCAGCATGCGCGACAAGCCGACGTAAAGGACGACGAAGCAGATCGCGAGCCAGAACAGCTGCGAAGCCACCGTCTCGCCCTGGAAGGGCGGAAACGGCGCCTTCTTGCCACCCGCTACTTCGGTATGTGCTTTCGTAGCCATTTACGTAGGCCCTGTTCGGTTCGCTTAGACGGCGAACAGCAGCAGGAGCGCGATGAGCAGCGAGAAGATGCCCAGCGCTTCGGTCACGGCGAAGCCGAAAATCAGGTTGCCGAACTGGCCCTGTGCGGCGGCCGGGTTGCGGAGCGCCGCCGACAGGTAGTTGCCGAAGATGAAGGCCACGCCGATCGCGGCGCCGCCCATGCCGATCGCCGCGATGCCGGCGCCGATCATACGGCCGAGTTCTTTTGCTGCTACTGGATCCATAGTGAAACTCCTCTGGAAGCTTTCTGGTTGAACTAGACGGCCGCTAGTGGCCGGGGTGAATTGCGTCGTTGAGATAGAGACAGGTCAGAATCGTGAAGACGTAGGCCTGGAGGAACGCGACCAGGAATTCGAGCGCGGTCAACGCAATCAGCATGCCGAAAGGCAGGATGCCGATGAGCCAGCCGGCAACACCCAGCGAGGTCGCGAGCAGACCGATGAAGCTTGCAAACACTTTCAGCGTGATGTGGCCCGCGAGCATGTTCGCGAACAGACGAACCGACAGCGAAAGCGGACGCGAAAGGAACGAAAGGACTTCGATCAGCGTGATCAGCGGCATGATGAAAAGCGGCACGCCGGACGGCCAGAACAGTTTGAAGAACTTCAGGCCGTTCTTGTAGATGCCGTAGATGATCACGACGAGGATAACGAGTACGGCGAGCGCCGCGGTCACCGCGATATGGCTCGTGACTGTGAAGAAGCCCGGGATCATGCCGAGCAGGTTCAGCACCAGCACGAACGTGAAGAGCGAGAACACCAGCGGGAAGAAGCGCATGCCGTCGGTGCCGGCGGTACTTCGCACCGTGTTCGCCACGAATTCGTAGGTCAGCTCCGCGACCGATTGCAGCCTGCCGGGAACGAGACGGCGGCTCGTGGTCGCGAGATAGATCAGGCCGAGAATGAGCGAGACCGCAGCGATCATGAAGACCGCGGAATTGGTGAGCGCGATCTCGTGACCGCCAATGTGTCCCAGCGTCACGATCTTCTTGATCTGGAATTGTGCAATCGGATCAGCAGCCATCGGTTCCAGTCTCGTTCGGCGCGCGATGCGCCACTTTCTATTTACGTCCGCCGAACTGCGGCACAGCGCCGAGCGTACGGAGCACATTCAAAATACCGGCTACGAAGCCGAGGAGAATGAAAACGATCAGCCCCCAAGGCGACCATCCGGTGAGCTTGTCGAATGCCCACCCGACGGCAAAGCCTGCGACGACGCCCCCGATGAAATCGCCGGAGAGCTTCAAGCCTCGCGTGAACCCTGAACGATCCGCAGCGTCGGTTGAGGGTGCGGAATGCTTCCGCTTGTCCTCCGCCTCTCGCGCGTCGAGTTTCTCGTCGAGACGTCGCAGCCTCTCGGAGAGTTCGCCGCCGCCGTTTCCTTCCCTCGGGTCGCCGGGCATCGGTAACCTCGCAAATGACAAGGAAAACAGCGGCTTCTCTCCGAAGCCGCGCGGACCATATTGAGGGGGTCTATGGGTGTCAAGAAACGTAAACGTCTCTTAACACCCTGAATTCGTTGAATAAACCGCGCGTTCTCGAAGGTGCGGCGGCGAGTCTCAAGAGGCCCGGAAAACTACCCGGCTTCCCGATAGCTCTGCGCGGTCTGGAGATCGACTGAAACGAGTTGCGAGACGCCGCGTTCGGCCATCGTGACCCCGAACAACCGGTCCATGCGCGCCATCGTGATCGGGTTGTGCGTCACCGTGATGAAGCGGGTGTCGGTCTGGCGGGTCATTTCCTCGAGCAGGTTGCAGAAGCGCTCCACGTTCGAGTCGTCGAGCGGCGCGTCGACTTCGTCCAGCACGCAGATCGGGGACGGATTCGTCAAAAACACCGCGAAAATCAGCGACATTGCGGTTAGCGCCTGCTCGCCGCCCGAGAGCAGCGACAGCGACTGCGCCTTCTTTCCGGGGGGCTTCGCGATAATGTCGAGGCCGGCCTCCAGCGGGTCCTCGGAACCCGTGAGCACGAGTTCCGCGGTACCGCCCGAGAACAGCCCGGTGAACAGCTTCTTGAAGTGCTCGTTCACGGTCTGGAACGAGGCGGTCAGGCGCTCGCGGGCCTCCTTGTCGAGGCTCTGGATGCCCTGGCGGAGCCGCTTGATGGCTTCCACCAGATCGTCGCGCTCCGAAGTGAGGCCGATATGCTGCTTTTCGACCTCGGTGAGTTCCTCGTCGGCCCGCAGGTTTACCGCACCCAGCCGCTCGCGCTCGCGCTCAAGGCTCTCGAGCTTGGCGGCGACTTCGGCGGGATCCGATTCGGCGCCCTTGGTGTCCAGCGCCTCGGCGATTCGCTCGGCGGTAGGTTCGCCCCCGAGCACGTCGGTCACCTCGCGGACGAGGTCGTTCTTGCGGTTGCGGGCGGCTTCGAGACGGGCCTCATCGCGCGCCGAAACTTCGCGCGCGGCGGCGAGCGCATCGCGCAATTCTCGCTCGGCCTTGTCGGCCGCAGCGAGCACCTGCTCGGCCGCGACCAGCTTGTCGTCGGCTTCGCGCTTCTTCGCTTCGGCGGTATTGATTTCAGTGAGCAGCGCACTGCGCTGTCCCGCAAATTTCGCCGGCGCATCGTCCAGTGCTGCGCGTTCGCCTCGCGTTTCCGTGATGCGCTGCTCGATCGCGGAGATCTGAAGCCCTGCGCGCTCCTCGCGCTCGCGCCACGATGCACGTTCTGCGCCGATTGTGGAAAGGCGCTGTGCGCGGGTCGCGCGCTCGCGTTCGATCCCGTCGATGTCGGCCTTGGCGGAGGAGTAGGCGGCACGGTCGGCTGTAAGCTTGGTGCGCACGGCAGCGAGTGCGGCCTCGGTCGCAGCGACGACCGGCAGCGACGCGAGCAGGCTTGCGGCCTCAGCCACGGCGCCTTCGATCTCGCCCTTGTTCGCGAGCAGCCGCGCGCGCGCTTCGGAAAGCGCTGACATACGCGACTGGTGCTCGCCTGCGCCGCGTTCGGCATCGGCAAGTGCCTGCAAGGCGGCGTCGTAGGCGCTCTGCGCATTCCGCCACAGGCCCCGTGCGTTCAACTCTTCGCCTTCGGCCTTCGAAAGGTCGGCTTGCGCCTTGTCGTTCGCTTCTTTCGTTTTCACGGCCGTGTCGCGCGCGGTTGCGATTTCGCGGTCGATCTCGGCAAGACGATTGCGCGCGGCGAGACGGCGCGCAGCGGCGGTCGGCGCATCCGCGGTGACGGTGTAACCGTCCCAGCGCCACAGATCGCCTTCCTTCGAAACGAGACGCTGGCCGACCGCGAGCTGCTTGCGCACGACAGCGCCTTGACCCCGTGCGACCACGCCGATCTGGTTGAGGCGGCGCTTGAGTTCTTCCGGCGCGTTCACATGCGCGGCAAGCGGCTCGACGCCGGCAGGCAAAGCCGGGTCCGCCGTACCGGAAGTGGCGCCCGCCCAGTGCATGGGCGAGGCGGCATCGAGCGGCGCGTCGAGTTCGTCGCCGAGTGCGGCTGCAATCGCGGCTTCGTAGCCGCTGTCGACCTTGACCAGATCGATAGCGGGCGGGAACAGCGATTTCGACTGTTCGCCCAGCATCTTGGCGAGCGTGCGGGCTTCGGTCTCGAGCCGGTGCAGGTTTTGTTCGGCTTGCAGAAGCGGCTGGCGGGCCACTTCGAGGGCTTGCA
>JAGXQU010000013.1 GCA_018335895.1 Hyphomicrobiales bacterium
CATCTACTATCGCGATGGCGTCGTCGGCTCTTTCGGCGCAGGCACTTTTACAGATGGCGTTTGCGGCACCGGAGTATTGTTCTCATCGGCGCTTTCATATTCGCCAGCAGAGGTTGCTGCGAAGCGGAGAAAATCCCTAAGGCGTCACGCCAAGCCTTCTCAATTCGTTGCGTGCGTCCTCGTCGCCGGGATTGACGCGAATGGCCTCGCGGAAGTCCGCAATCGCGCGCTCTTTGTTGTTCTGATCCAGATACGTCAGTCCGCGGTTGTACCAGGCATCCGAATGGTCGGGCTTGATGCGAATCGCGGAGCTGTAGTCCGAGATCGCCTGCTGAAGATTCCCGAGGTCCTTATGGGAGTTTCCGCGATTGTTGTAAGCATTCGCGTGCTGGGGATTGAAGCGCAGTGCCTGATCGTAGTCCGAGATCGCTTTGCTGTGATCTTTCTTGTTCCGGTAGATGTTGCCCCGATTGTAATAGGCGGAGGCGTATCTCGGGTTGAGCCGCAGCGATTCATCGTAATCGCGGATCGCGCTGTCCGGATCCTTGATGCGGTCGTAATGGATTGCACGGTTGTAATAGGCGATGGCGCGGTTTTCGGTCGTTTCCCCATTGCCGCGGATCAGGTTCGTGCAGGCGTTGATCGCCTCGTCAGCCGATATGCTGCCCAAACCCTGACAGTCGTCCCATATCCGGGACTGCGCTTGCGGCGCCGATGGCATAACGAATGTGCCCAGAAGCAGGAATGCGGCCGCGACAAATGCTTTTGAAGAAGTCCGGCGGGCGCTGTGCATGTGTAGTCTCCCGAAATGAACCGAATATCGTTGAGGAATGTTTCGATGTGGAGCGCTCGAAGCGAAGTTGCGGTCTCGTCTAGGGGCCCGCGCCAAGTTCGCGGAGTTCTTCTATCGCATCCTTGTCGGAGGGATCGAGCTTCAGAACTTCCCTGAAATCGGCAATCGCCTGTTCCTTCCGTCCCATTTTCCTGAGCAGGAGGCCGCGATTGTAATAGGCGTCGATGTACCTGGAATTGAAGCGGATCGCATTGGCATAGTCCTGCAACGCGAGGTCGCTCTTGCCCTGATCCGAATAGGCGTTGCCGCGGTTGTAATAGGCCATCGAGTAGTCCGGCTTGAGCCGGATTGCGCTGGAGTAGTCGGCAATCGCGTTTTCGATTTCGCCCTTCTTTTCGTAGGCGACGCCGCGATTGTTGTAGATGTCATGCTTCCGCTCGATGCGAAGCGCGGCGGAATAGTCGGCGAGCGCATCGTCGAGCCGGTTCATTTTCCGGAAGGTGAGCCCGCGATTGTAATAGGCGCTGGCATATTCCGGATCGATGCGGATGGCCTGCGTATAGTCGTCGAGCTTGTTCTGCGGATCGTCATGCAGGATGCCCCGGTTGTAATAGAGCGCCGCGAGATCTCGTCCCCGGTATCGTCCTGAGGTGATGCCGCGCGAGCAGGCATCGATCGCCGCGCGGCCATCGAGGTTCGCGCAATCGTCGTAGTCGTCGGCGGCGGCGGGATTGGGCGGTACGATCAGAAATAAAATCGCGGCGGCAAACGCGGCTTGGAGCCAGCACCGGTAGACGCGGATCACGACACTCCCCCGAATGACGTAGTTCTAGGAGGGTAAGACTAGCATTCGGCAAGGAAAACAAAAGCGCCGCGCAAGTTGCGCGGCGCTTTCAAATAGAGGGGTCGTGGTGCCTACCAATGCCTGTGGCGGCGCCACGGACGGTAGGGGTTGTAATAGTAGGGATTATAATAGGGCCGGGGTCCGTAATAGACCGCTGGCGGCGGCGCAACATAGGTCGGCGCCGGCGGCGGGCCATAACCGTCGAGATAGGCCTGGCTCGAGAAACCGCGCAGGCCGCCCCATGCGATTTCGCACCAGCCCTGGAAGCAGCGTCCGACTTCCGCAGTCGAACCGCCACGAATGACGCCGACCGAAGGATGCTGCGTGCCGGGGCCGGTACGCACGTTGAGATCGGCGGTTACCAGCACGGGACGGGCTTCCGCCGCGATCGACGCGCCGAGCACGAGCACGGCTGCCGCGATTGAACTCTTCACGATGGACTTCATGTCCGGAACTCTCTTTTTGCTTCTGCCGCTGTCGGCATCATACGCCGCCAGTCGAACGGAACGATACAATTTTCCGCGCGCTATGTGGCGCCCGAAAGGCGCTTAGATGAACGCCAGCTAAACGGCCAATTCAAAAAAATGGTCAGGTGGAGCGGACCTGACGTTCGCGCAATCCGGCCGGGCCGTCTGAAGCGAACGTCAAATCCGGAACTCCATCCGATCAGCGATTCCACCAGCCTTTTTTCGGCGTGTGGTTTGTTGCCGGGGCAGGCGTGCCGCCCTGGTCGCCGTTTTCCGAAGCCAGCGGCGGGCTCTCTGTGCGCTCGAAGACTGTTCCGGACGGAACGTCGTCGAAGCGGATCGCAGGCGGTGCTTCACGCACCGTCGACCGGCGCTTCGGTTCTTCCGGCTGGACAGTGCCGAACTGCGGCGCGGTTCCCGGGTTCTCTGGAAGAGGAGGGCGAGCTTCCGGCTGTTCGGCGATAGGCACGCCGCGAGGTTCGGGCTGCGGCGTGGTGTCGATCTCATCGAACTCGGCGGCGCCCTCGAGGTTTCCGGCGGTTTGTTCTTCGCGCGGCTGGTCGCCGTTCTGGAACCGGTCGCGGCGATTGCGGCGTCCACCGCGTCTGCCGCGGCGGCGGCGCTTGCGATCGCCCTGCTGCTCGCCCGCTTCTTCGCTATGGGGCTGCTCCGGTGCCGTTTCGCCTTCGGCGTGCGTTTGCACATCCCCGCTGTTTTCGTCGTGCGGAGTTTCGCCGTCGGCAGCATCGGGGCGGCCGGTCATATCGCGGTTCGGTTTCTCGCCGCGGTCGCGTCCGCGTCCGCCGCGCCGGCCGCGCCGCTTGCGGCGGCGGCCATGATGATCGCCGGATGCCGGTTGTTCTTCGCCTTCGGAGGTCTCTACAGCGGCCGTTTCGGTTTGTTCCTCTTCGCTTTCCTCTTCTTCGACCACGTCATCGGCTTCGTCGTAGCTTTCGATCGCCATTTCGGAGCCGGGGCGCGCCAGCGACGGGTTCGGAATGCCGCTCGCAGGTCCACCCTTCTCGACGACGAAATATTGCTGGCCCGAAAGCGAGTCGTCGGACTGGACGATGATGGTGACGCCGAAGCGGCCTTCGAGATCGCGCAGATGCGCGCGTTTGTGGTTCAGGAGATAGAGCGCCGTGTCGGGGCGGGTGCGGACGATCAGATCGTTCGCCGCCGATTTCATCAGATGTTCTTCGAGCGCGCGCAGGAGGTGCAGCGCGACCGAGGAAACCGAGCGCATATGCCCGGTGCCGCCGCAGGTCGGGCAGATTTCCGTCGAGCTTTCCAGCACACCCTGACGAATGCGCTGACGCGACATTTCCATCAGGCCGAAATGCGAGATGCGGCCGACCTGAATGCGCGCGCGATCGTGCTTCAGGCAGTCCTTCATCTTGCGCTCGACCGAGCGGTTGTTGCGGTTCTCTTCCATGTCGATGAAGTCGATCACGATGAGGCCGGCGAGATCGCGCAGTCTCAACTGACGCGCGATTTCCTCCGACGCTTCCATGTTCGTTTTCAGCGCGGTGTCCTCGATGTTGTGCTCGCGCGTGGCGCGCCCGGAGTTCACGTCGATGGAGACGAGCGCCTCGGTCGGATTGATGACGATGTAGCCGCCGGACTTGAGCTGCACGACCGGCGAGAACATCGCGTCGAGCTGATGCTCGACGCTGTAGCGCGAGAACACCGGGAGCGTGTCGCGGTAAGGCTTCACGTTCTTGGCGTGGCTCGGCATCAGCATCCGCATGAACTCGCGGGAGTCCTTGAATGCCTCGTCGCCGGCGACGATCACTTCGTCGATGTCCTTATTATAGAGGTCGCGGATCGCGCGCTTCACGAGCGACCCTTCCTCGTAGACGAGGGCGGGGGCCGTGGAGTTCAGCGTCGCTTCGCGCACCTGCTCCCACTGGCGCAGGAGATATTCGAAGTCGCGCTTGATTTCGGTCTTGGTGCGCGAGGCGCCTGCGGTGCGCAGGATCACGCCCATGCCTTCCGGGACGTCGAGATCGGAAACGAGATCCTTAAGGCGGCGGCGATCCGCGCCGTCGGTGATCTTGCGGGAGATGCCGCCGCCGCGCGCGGTGTTCGGCATCAGCACCGAATAGCGGCCGGCGAGCGAAAGATAGGTGGTAAGGGCCGCGCCCTTGGTGCCGCGCTCTTCTTTGACGACCTGGACCAGAATGATCTGGCGGCGCTTGATGACTTCCTGGATCTTGTAGGTGCGGTGACGGCGCGGCGCGCGTTCCGGCACTTCCTCCATGGCGTCGGCGGAAGCGACGGATTCCACGACTTCGGGTACCGGGGTGTCGTCGGCGGGCGACTCTTCGATGTGGGAACTGTCGGGTTCGCCGGCTTCGTTGTCGCTGTGTTCGGAATAGGCATGCTCGCCGCCGTTCTCGACATGCGGTTCTTCCGGCGAAGCTTCGTGCTCGCCGGAGGAAGCCGCCTGTACCGGCTCCTGCTCGTGAGCGGACGCTGCTCCGTTGTCCGACGGCTGTTCGCCGTCATGGTACTCGCCGGAGTGCGCGTCATCGTGGTCATCGTCATGATGATCGGCGTCGTCGGCATGATCCGCGTCATCGGAGATGCTCTCCGCACCTCCCGCGGATTTCGCGGCATGACGGCGCTTGCGGCGCTGGTCGGCTTCCTCAGCCGCGCGTTGCTCTTCCTCGATCAGGCGCTGCCGGTCGGCGACCGGGATCTGATAGTAGTCCGGATGGATTTCGCCGAAGGCGAGAAAGCCGTGGCGATTGCCGCCGTAGTCGACGAAAGCAGCTTGCAGCGATGGCTCTACCCGCGTGACTTTCGCTAGATAGATGTTCCCGCGCAGCGGACGGCGATTGGCGGATTCGAAGTCGAATTCCTCGACGCGATTGCCGCGGACGACCACGACCCGGGTTTCCTCCGGGTGGGTGGCGTCGATAAGCATTTTGTTGGCCATGAGATTCCCATTGCGCGCGCTAAACGAGCGCGCGTCTTGAATTGAATGGATCGCGATAGAATGTGATGCGATGCAGACGCACGGCCGCGCGGGGTCTTCTCGAGATCCCGTTTGGATTGCAGTGCCACCATCGGCGTCGCTTCCTGGTTCGGGCGGTGACTTCGCGTACAGACGCGCGAGGTCTTCTCGCCACCACGGTTATTGGCGGTGTGGTATCGGGCGGCTCTGGGCGCGCTGCGCGTCGCGGCATACTCGGTTGCCGGTCGCGGACCCGCGCCTTCCGTTCGCCCGGACGAATCCCGCACGCGAACCGTGATGGTTTTATGTAGGCGCGCTCGTGCCTGCTTGGCAAGCTTCTAGGCTAAGCCATTAGTTTATTTGCATAATTTCATACGAAAAACCACGGTAAACGCCGGTTTAACCGGAGGACCGCTATGACAGGTGGCGGGATCAGAGGGCCGGCAGGAATGCGGATCGTTTCACTATTCATCGCGGCGCTGCTGCTGGCCGCCGGATCGCTCGGCCTTGGGGCCGTCTCCGCCCAAACCGGCCAGCGCGCGACTGCGCTCGATGCCCGTCTTGCGGGAGACGCCAACCGCACGCGCATTGTTATTGACCTCAACCGCAAGATCGAAGTCCGCAGCTATACGATCGCGAACCCGAACCGGGTGGTGATCGAGCTTCCCGAAGTCAGCTTCGACCTGCCGGTCGGTGCAGGCAAACAGGCGCGCGGTCTCGTCTCGGCCTTCCGCTACGGTCAGTTTGCGCAGGGCAAGGGGCGTATCGTGATCGACCTGCGCGAGCCCGCGCGGATCGACAAAACCTTTGTGCTCGCCGCAATCGACGACCAGCCCGCGCGGCTTGTGATCGACCTTGTGCGCACCGACGCCGCGAGCTTCCTGAAAGGTGCCCTGGTTCCCGAGCCCGCGAAAACGGCGGCCCTGCGCCCGCAGGTGAAGCCACAGGGTTCGGACACCCGGCCCTTAATCGTGATCGACCCCGGTCATGGCGGCCCGGACTCCGGCGCACAGGCGAAAACCGGCGACGAGGAGAAGGAAGTGGTGCTCGACGTCGGCAAGCGGCTTCGCGACCAGCTTCTGAAGACGAACCGCTATCGCGTCGTCATGACCCGCGACGACGACTATTACGTGCCGCTGGACGAACGGGTTGCGATCGCGCGAACGAACAACGCCGCACTCTTTATATCCATCCACGCGGACTCGCTCTCGAAGGGCGCGGGCGAGGCCTCGGGGGCCACGATTTACACGCTTTCGGAGCGCGCATCGGACTCGGACGCCCAGAAGCTCGCTGACAAGGAGAACGATTCCGACAAGTTCGCGGGTTATCTGGCCCGCCAGCCCGACGATATCGCGAACATCCTGTTCGATCTGGCCCAGCGCAACACCAAAAACCATTCGGCGCTGTTCGCCCGGACCCTGGTCGGCAGCATCAAGGGGGCCGCACGCCTGCATAAGTCGCCGCTGCGCTCGGCGGGCTTCGTGGTCCTGAAATCCCCGGACGTGCCTTCCGTGCTGCTCGAACTCGGCTATCTGTCGAGCCCGGACGATCTGAAGCAGATGACTTCCGAGACGTGGCGGGAAAAAGTGTCGGCCACTGTCGTCGTGGCGATCGAAAAATTCTTTGCCGACCGCGCGCCCGCCATAGCGGGACGCTAGACGTTATCCGGGATATAATCTGCCGCTTTCAAGCGCGGGACGAGCAAGAGCGTGTCGACCGACTATTACAGACCCATTGCCAACGCAGTCGGCCGCTTGCGGCCGAATACGCTTGCCGCGCGCCGCTCGATCTACGACCAGGCCCGCCAGCTTCTGTTCGAGGAGGCGCATAACTCGCAGCCGCCGATGCCGGTAAGCGAATTGATCGCCGAACAGCGTGCGCTCGAGGACGCGATCCACGCGGTGGAGGCGGAATACGTGTTGCGCGAGAACGCCGAAGCGATGGAGGACGACGACTATTTCCGCGTACCGCCCCGCCAGCGGACCCCGGCTCCTGCGCGCTCCCAGCCTCAGCGCAGCCAACCGGTACGAACGCCCGCACAACCGCCCGCTCACGAAACCCGGAACGAGTACGAATACTACGAGCAGCAGCAGGTGCCCTACGAACAGGAAGCGTTCGAGGCCTATCCCGAGCCGCAACCGGGCCGGATGCGCGAGCAAGAGCAGCGCAGGCTCGAAGCCGAACAGCGGCGCGCGCAGCGCCAGCAGCGAGGCAGGGCGCCGCGCCGTCCGCGCCAGGGTGGTGCCTCCAGCACTGTCGTGGTCATCGCGGCCGCACTTTTTGCTTTGTTCCTTGCAGGAGCCGCCGGCGCCTATGTCATGATCTATGGCTGGCCCAGCTTCCGCGCCGCCCAGCAGACGACACAGCCTGCGAAGAAAGAAGAACCGAAGCAGGCGCAGATCGATCAGGCCAAGCTTCGCGACCTGATGGAGCGGGCGTCGAAATCGCTCGAGGGCGGGGAACCTGCGACGGCGATCCAGTTGCTAACCGAGGCCATCGTGCTTTCGCCGAAGGACCCAGCGGCCTACACGCTGCGCGGTCACTCGTATTTGCAGACCGGAGAGTCGGATCGCGCGATCGAGGATTTCTCGGAAGCGATCAAGCTCGGCAGCCGCGATTTCTATGCCTTCATCGGCCGCGCGGTGGCCTACCGCCGCGCCCGCGATTTCCCGCGCTCGATTGCGGATTACAACGAGGCGATCAAGATCAGGCCCGACCATGCGGGCGCGTGGAACAACCGCTGCTTCGTGCAGGCGATCGCCGGAAATCTCGATGCGGCGCTGATCGACTGCAACGAGTCGCTGAAACTCATGCCGAACGAGCCCAATACCCTCGACAGCCGAGCGCTGGTCTATCTGAAACAGGGCAAGTGGGATCTCGCGATCGCGGATTACGACGCCGTCCTGAAGATCGCGCCGAACACGGTAAGCGCGCTCTACGGACGCGGCTTTGCGAAATCGAAGAAGGGCGACAAACGCGGGCAGGCCGACATCTCGACGGCGACTGCGGCAGCACCGACGATCGCGCAGGAGTTCGAGCGTTATGGCGTGAAGTAAACGCCGCTTCCGGTTCCGATTCGCGTAGAAATACGGCGCGCATGAAGAAGTTAATTGTTCTGCGCGGCGGCAAAGCCAACTTGGACGAAAGGCGCATACGGAGAATTACTGCATCGCCGCCGCCCGCCGCATGCATGGACTGCATACGTCGCCATAAATTCTTTGCAATCCGCGCCTGCTTCCGCCACCTTTATCATGATACCTAAGCGTCAGTTTCAATTTGTGAAGTGGAGTTCCCGGCGTGATCCAGGCGGCGGATTATCGGGCGAGAGCGGAAGACTGCGCGCGCAGGGCTTCGGAAGCGCAGGACGAATATCACCGGAAGAACTTTCAGGCGCTTGCCGTGATGTGGTCCGAAATGGCCGACAAGGTTGAAGGCCGCACGGGCGCAGGCACTGCCGCCGCCACACCCGATGAGATCGACGAGGCGCTTGCCACGATCCGTGAAGCGGACAAGTTCGCCTAGAATTTTCCGTGCCGGCCTTCGCCGCCCGAGAAGCGGCTTGCGCCCGCAATCGCTTCGGCGTCGATCGCCTTGAGACCACCTTCCATTTCCCTGCGGGCCGCTTCGTCCCAATCGTAGTCCCATTGCGCGAGCGCGGAGTTGCGGTCGGCGCGCATGCATATTTGCGGGAAGGCGGAGAGTTGCTCCGCGATTTCGAGCGCGGTCTCGAGCGCCTTGCCGTCCTCGACCACGCGGTTTGCAAGCCCCATCGTTAGCGCTTCGTCGGCCTTCACGGCGCGTCCGGTGAGGATGAGATCCATTGCGCGGCTCGCTCCGATCAGGCGCGGCAGGCGGATGGTACCGAGATCGACGAGCGGCACGCCGAAGCGGCGGCAGAACACGCCGAAGACTGCGGACTTTGCGGCAACCCGCAGATCGCACCAGATCGCTACTTCGATTCCGCCCGCGACCGCGTAGCCTTCGACCGCAGCGATCACAGGCTTCGAGAGTTTCAGCCGCGTGCAGCCCATTGGTGCGAAATCGCCTTCGGGCAGGAACGGGCGTTTCTCGCCTTGCGCCAGCGCATGCAGGTCGGCGCCCGCGCAGAAGTTTCCCCCCGCGCCCGTGAGCACCGCGGCGTCGAGGGTGTCGTCGGCATCGAACTGCTTGAAGGCCGCATAGATCTTTTCCGCAACTTCAAGATTGAAGGCGTTGCGCCGCTCGGGGCGGTTGATCGTGATGATGGCGACGCGGTTTCTGCGTTCGATCAGGAGGACTTCGGTCATTTCTTGGCTCCGGGCTATGCGGAAGCGGATGCTAGCGGGACCGGCGGAACCGGCCTAGACTTTGCGTCATGGAATTGGCTGGGAAGTTTTCTGCAGTAGCATTCTCGATGGCGCTGCTCGTCGGCCTTGTGTACGCCGCCGATCTTCCGATCATGCCTCCGCTGAAAACGGCGCCGGATACGCCCGCGCCCGCGAAGCAACAGACCGGATTTGAAAACCTCGGCGCGGACTGCATCGAGGCCTTCGACGGCTGCCGCAGATACACACGCGCCGGCGACGGGCTGTTCGGCGCGGCAAACAACATCGGCATCGCCTGCCAGCCGCAGCCGCTGGTCTGCACGAAACGGCGCTGATGTTCGAGAACGTCATCTCGTCGATGCTGAGACCCAGGCGGCTCACCATCTTCGCGCTTTATGCGATCACCATCGGCGCGCTTGTCGCGGTCTATTCCGGTTTTGCTGTTTGGCTTTCTTCCGACTACGGAGAGCTGGCTAGCTATGGCGCGATGATCCTTTGCATGATCGCAGTTAACCTGGCGCGCTGGATACCGGACTGATCCGCCTGTCACACGCCTGACACGAGAGTCTGCGCATCAGGCGCGGATGAACTCGCTTCCTTTGCTGCTCGCCGGAACTGCGGCCGTGGCCGCCGCGATCCACGGCGCGAGCATCGCGCTCACGCTCCGTAAGCTGCGCGAAAAGCCTGCGGCGCAATCGACGTTCGGCACGCCGCCGGTGACGATCGTGCGTCCGGTTTGCGGTCTCGATGGCGAAGCCGAACGCACGCTGCGATCGAGCTTCCACCTCGACTATCCGCGCTACGAAATCCTGTTCTGCGTGGCCTCGCCGAACGATCCCGTCATTCCGCTCGTGCGAAAGCTGATCGCGCAATATCCGGAAGCCGACGCGCGGCTGCTCGTCGGCGACGATGCGGTGAGCGAAAACCCGAAACTCAATAACTGCGTGAAGGGCTGGCTCGGGGCGAAGCACGAATGGATTGTGCTTTCGGATTCGAACGTGTTCCTTCCGCCCGATTATCTGCAACGCCTGTTCGAAGTCTGGGACGAGGAAACGGGGCTTGTCTGCGCGCCGCCGGTGGGTGCCGCGCCGGAGAGTCTGGCTGCCGAATTCGAGTGCGCGTTCCTGAACGAGTATCAGGCACGCTGGCAGTATTTCGCGGACGCGATCGGCGCGGGTTTTGCGCAGGGGAAATCCATGCTCTGGCGGCGCGATCTGTTGAATACGAACGGCGGGATTTCCGCCCTCGGCAGCGAGACTGCGGAGGACGCGGCTTCCACCAAAATCGTGCGCGGCATGGGGCTCTCGGTGCGTCTCGCAGACGCCTATTTCGTGCAGCCGCTGGGATCGCGCGGCGCGAAAGAAGTGTGGGCGCGGCAGGTGCGATGGGCGCGGCTCAGGCGCGTCAGTTTTCCGCTCTGCTTCGCGCTCGAGATATTCTCGGGCGGCATATGGCCCTCGGTGATGGTCGCCGCTGCCGCGGGGCTCACCGGTCTGCCGCTCTGGATCGGTTTCGTCTTCGCCGCCGTCTGGTACGGCGCGGAGGCGCTGTTCGCACGGCGTCTCGGCTGGCACTGGAACTGGCGCTCGCCGTTTCTTAGCCTCTTGCGCGATCTGTTGCTGCCGCTGCTCTGGATCGAGGGCTGGCTCGGCCGGGAGTTCCAGTGGCGAGGCAATGCGATGGTTGCGGCCCCCAGCTCCGCGGCCCGAGCCGCCGGATGACGCGCAATTTTTCCGGAAAGTTTGGACAGCCGGGCGGTCCTAATTTGGCCTTCCGTGCCGGTTAGGCCACAGGCCATTCTGATCGCGCATTTTTGCGCTTGAAAGGGCTGGACGCGTGGACCGAATTAGGGCCGATTGGGGTTACCCCAAGGCCGGAGCGGCTGAATCGCGGCAGGGCAGGTCGGTCAAAATATGCGGTTTTTAGTAAGATTCCTCGGATTTCTGTTCGCGGCGGGCGCAATCGTGTTCGTCGTTGGCGCCGTGGGTGCGACCTGGGCGGTCTGGCACTTCTCCAAGGGCCTGCCCGATTACTCCACGCTCGAGAACTATCAGCCCGCGGTGATGACCCGGGTGCACGCCGCCGACGGTTCGCTGGTCGCCGAATACGCGGAGCAGCGCCGCCTGTATCTGCCGGTGCAGGCCATTCCGAAGCGCGTGTTCGAAGCCTTCACCGCGGCCGAAGACAAGAATTTCTGGTCGCATGGCGGCATCGACTTGCTGGGCATCGCGCGCGCCGTCGTCAACAACCTCGAACAGCTCGGCACCGGACGCCGCCCGCAGGGCGCATCCACCATCACGCAGCAGGTCGCGAAGAACTTTCTCGTCGGCAACGAGACTTCGATCAACCGCAAGATCAAGGAAGCGCTCCTGGCGCTCCGCATCGAGCGCGCCTACTCGAAAGAGAAGATCCTCGAGCTGTACCTGAACGAGATATATCTGGGCTTGGGCGCTTACGGCATCGCCGCCGCATCGCTGCTCTACTTCGACAAGTCGGTGCACGAACTCGGCATCGAGGAAGTCGCCTATCTCGCGGCCCTCCCGAAGGCACCGAACAACTATCATCCGTTCCGCCAGCAGGCCGCGGCAATCGCCCGCCGCAACTGGGTGATCGACCAGATGGTCATCACCGGCGCGATCAAGCAGGAAGAAGCGAACGCAGCGAAGAAGAAGCCCCTGAACATCGCGATGCGTGCGCAGGGGCCGAACCAGTTCAACGCGGAATATTTCGCGGAAGAAGTACGCCGCGAAATCTTCCAGCGTTACGGCGAAGAAAAGCTCTACAAGGGCGGTCTTTCCGTCCGCACCACGCTGAACCCGGCCTTGCAGGTAATCGCGCGCCGCGTGTTCACCGAAGGCCTCGTGAAGTTCGACGAAAACCGCGGCTGGCGCGGCGCGCAGCAGAAGATGGAACCGACGCCGGGTTCGGACTGGGGCGCCAAGCTCGCGGAAACCCGCGCGCTCAATGACACCGGCTGGCGGCTCTCGGTGGTGCTGCAGGTCTCTGACAATGCGGCGACCATCGGCTTCCAGCCGCAGCGCGACCGCGGCGGCACGCTTTCGCAGGCGCGCGAGACCGGCATCATTCCGGCGGACGGGGTGAAGTGGACCAAGCAGGCGATGCGCAAGGCGCTCGCGCCTGGCGACATCGTTTACGTCTCCAAGATCGACGGTAAGGAAAACCAGTGGCGCCTGCAGCAGGTGCCCGAAGTTTCCGGCGGCTTCATCGTCATGGATCCCTGGACCGGGCGCGTGCTCGCGCTGGTCGGCGGTTTCTCTTACGACGAAAGCCAGTTCAACCGCGTGACGCAGGCTTACCGGCAGCCGGGCTCGTCCTTCAAGCCGTTCGTCTATGCGGCTGCGCTCGATAACGGCTACACGCCCTCGACCATCGTCATGGATGCGCCGCTCGAGGTCGAACAAGGCCGCAACCAGCAGGCATGGAATCCGCAGAACTATTCCGGAAAGTATTACGGCCCGCAGACGCTGCGTTTCGGCATCGAGCATTCGCGCAACGTCATGACCGTGCGTCTCGCGCAGGATGTCGGTATGCCGCTGGTGCAGGAATACTCGCGGCGTTTCGGAATCTACGACAAGATGCCGCCGTATCTCTCCTTCGCGCTGGGCGCGGGCGAAACCACGCTTTTGCGCATGGCGGCGGGCTATTCGATGTTCGCGAACGGCGGGCGCAAGGTAAAGGCGACGCTGATCGACCGCATTCAGGACCGCTACGGCAAGACGATCTTCAAGCACGATGATCGCCAGTGCCAGGGCTGCGAAAATCAGGCGTGGCACAATCAGGCCGAGCCGACCCTGATCGACCGCCGCGAACTCGTGATCGATCCGATGAGCGCCTATCAGATTACGTCGATGATGGAAGGCGTGGTGCTGCGCGGCACGGGTACGGTGCTGCGCGCGCTCAATCGTCCGGTTGCCGGCAAGACCGGCACGACCAACGACGAGAAGGACGTCTGGTTCATGGGCTTCACGCCCGATCTCGTGGTGGGCGTCTATCTCGGATACGACCGCCCGCGCCCGCTCGGCCGCGGCATCACCGGCGGCCAATACGCGGCACCCATCGTGCGTGACTTCCTGAAGGAAGCGCTCGCCGACCGTCCGCCGCAGCCGTTCCGCGTGCCGCCCGGACTGAAGCTGATCCGCGTCGATCTGCCGACCGGCCTGCGCGCGCAGCAAGGCGACACCAAGGTCATCCTCGAAGCGTTCCGCCCCGGCACCGCGCCGCCGGACAGCCTATCCATCGTCGGTTTCACCGACGAGAACGGCGAACCGATCGGCGGCAACCGCAATCGCGGGCTGAGCCAGGACCAGCAGGGCTTCTTCAACCGCGGCCGCGGGTTGTGGTGAT
>JAGXQU010000014.1 GCA_018335895.1 Hyphomicrobiales bacterium
CCCGCCACTCGCCGGAAGGCATGGCCTTCAAGCGGCGGGCGGAAGCGGTCGGCTGGAAGCAGGCGGTGCGTGAGCGGGACCTCGGTACCTACGACTGGACCACGGACAAGCCGATTAACCGTGCGGACTGAGGCTCCCTCGCTTTGCCGCAATCCGACCCTATGTATGGCGGTATGAAAGGGTTGTTCATTCGCTTCGTTGTTGTTGCCGCGCTCGCGGCGGGCGTGGCCGTTACGCTGCCCGAAGCCTGGCGCGGGCTGGAACTCGCTGTTGCCGCGGAGAAGGACCCGGCGAAGTTCGCAGACATGCAGCTCAAGGGATTTAACGCCGAGGCTGCCACGCGCGAAATCGAAGCGGCGCTGAAGGCGGGGGACGCGGAACTTGCCGCGAGCTTCGTTGCGCTTGCGGGCGACCGTGCGATCGCGCTGCCTCCGGAACTGCTCGCGAAGGTGGAGCAGGCCAATTCGACGAGCGAAGTTACAAAGCGCGGCATCTACAATTTCGCGCACGGGTTCGTCACCGGCGAGCCGAACGATGTTTCCGGCTTCGCCGGCGCCGCAACGGGTGACCTGCTCGTCTTCGGTGATGTCCGCGACATCGTGCGCGAAGGCTCGCGCTGGTTTCGCGGCATGGAGAGCGACCCGCTGATCGTGGGTCTTGCCGCGGCGGGGCTTGCCGTCACCGGCGCTACCTATTTCACGTGGGGCTCTGCTGCGCCCGCGAGGATCGGCGCGACGCTGCTCAAGGTCGCGCGGCGTACCGGCAGGCTTTCCGCGAAGCTTGCGGACGATGTCGTGGTGCTCCTGAAGGCCAGCAAGACCGGCCGCGTTTCCGCGGCGCTCACGGATGTCGCGCAGATCCAGCGCCGCGCCGGCACGCGCGTCGCACTCGAAAGCATGCGTCACGCCAATAACGTCGGCGATCTCGCAAAGGCCGGCGTGCTGGCCGAGAAGAAGGGAAAATCGGCGCTCGCCATTTTCAAGACGCTCGGCCGCGGTGCGATTGCGGTCGGTGCCGGAGCGCTTGCGATCACCGGCTGGGTCGTGGGTGCGGCGAGCAGTCTTCTTTTCTTTGCGATTGCGGCGGTCAGCTTTGTCGCGACCTTGTTGCGCTGGCTGTGGCCGTCCCGCTTGGCAGAACCCAATCCGCCGCGCAGCGGCCGGTTCGTGCGCGCTATCCGCTGGATGTTCGAGCCGTTCCGGGCGGGCCCGGCTTCCACCTCGCGCTGAGCTTCCAGAAATTCGATAACGCGTCGTAGCGTCACGCCGTCTGCGCATGGGATTTGCGCTGGCAAATCCCGCTATACCCCGCTAGACAATCGCGCTGATCGCGCAGCCGGTTATTCATTGGCGCGTGGTCTGATCCGAAAACCGGTTTCCACTTTTCGGGACCACGCACTTCGCCATGCCCAGCTTCACACATAACGGCACCACGATTTCCTATCTCGACGAGGGCGTGGGCGATCCCGTCGTGCTCGTGCACGGCTTTGCGTCGAACAAGGAAACCAACTGGGTGAACCCGGGCTGGATCAAGCCGCTGAAGGATGCGGGCTACCGCGTGATCGCGTTCGACAACCGCGGGCACGGCGCGTCCACCAAGTATTACGAGACCGAGCGCTATCACATCCCGGAAATGACCAAGGACGTGATTGCGCTGCTCGACCATCTCAAGATCGAGCGGGCGGACCTCGTCGGCTACTCGATGGGCGCGCGGATCTCGGCCTATGCGGCCGCGCATTATCCTTCGCGTGTGCGCTCGGCTTCGCTCGGCGGCATGGGTATCAATCTTACCCAGAGTGTCTCCAGCGGAAATCGTGTCGCGAAAGCGCTCGAAGCGGAGAGCGCCGAAGAAGTTGCCGATCCCATCGGCCTGTCGTTCCGCAAATTCGCCGAACAGACCAGGAGCGACCTTAAGGCGCTTGCAGCACTTTCCTATTCGCATCAGCGCACCGTGCCGCGCGAGGATGCCGCGCGCATTCGCGTGCCCGTTCTCGTCGTCGTCGGCACCAAGGACGACATCGCAGGTTCCGGCGAGGAGCTTGCCGAACTCATTCCCGGCGCGAAATTCGTCTCGCTGCCCGACCGCGATCACATGCGCACGGTCGGTGACGCGAAGTTCAAGAATGCCGTGATCGATTTTCTGAAGGAGCGGCCCTGATGCTCGATAGCGTCCCGCGCACTGAAACTTTTACGGGATCGTCGGGCAACAGGCTTGTGGGCGATGTCCACGGCAAGGGCGCACGCTCCGTCATCCTTCTGCACGGCGGCGGACAGACGCGGCATGCTTTCGCGGGCACCGCGCAGGAACTTGCGAAGGCCGGCTGGACCGCGCTCGTGCTCGACCAGCGCGGGCACGGCGACTCCGCATGGATCGAAGATGGATCGTATGTCGTCGCCGATTTCGCGCGGGACGCGATCGCAGTAGCGGCGGAACTGACGAAGCGTTTCGGCAAGCCGCCGGTCCTGGTCGGTGCGTCGCTCGGCGGGATGGCGGGGATGCTCGCAGAGGGCATGGCCTTCGACGAGAAACGTGCGCCGAGTTTCGCGGCCCTGGTGCTGGTCGATGTGACGCCGCGCTTCGATCCCGAGGGCGCGTCGAAGATCCGCGACTTCATGCGCGGCAAGGCTTTCGAAGGCTTCGCTACCGTCGATGAAGCGGCGGACGCGGTCGCGCAATATCTTCCGCACCGGAAGCGTCCGACCTCGACCGAGGGGCTGCGCAAGAATCTCCGCCAGCGCGACGGCCGCTGGTACTGGCATTGGGACCCGCGCTTCTTCGACGGCCCGCATCCGATCAGCGATCACCGCGAGCAGTATGAGGCGGCGCGCGTGGAGGCGGTGCGCAACCTGCGCATCCCGGCGCTGCTCGTGCGCGGCGGTTCGTCAGAACTCGTCAAGGAAGAGCACGTGAAGGAATTTCTCGCGCTCGCGCCACACGCGAAGTTCGTGGACGTCGCGGGCGCGCGACACATGGTGGCGGGCGACAGAAACGACGTGTTCTCGGCGGCGATCGTGGATTTTCTGGCGGGGTTGGCGGAGTGATCAATCCTCATCCTTCGAGATGCGCTCGCTTATGCCCACGCTCCGCATGAAGGTTAGGGATTATGGGTGCCCTCGCGGGGAAGACGGCTCATAAAAAATCGAATCTTTTGAATCGTTTATGGCCTGACGCTGAAGGCGCGCTTCCGGGTGAAGCGGTTCCGCTTCAGAGTCCGATTCAGTTCAAGTTGAGAATCCGATTCCGCAGAAAGCCGAGTCTTTCCGGGCCTTTCTTGCTTCAAGCTATGAGTCAGGCGAGGCCCCGGCTCCAGTGGAGGTTCGGCCTCATGCACTTCCTTATTCGCCGTTGAATTGCGCTTTCCGCTTCTCCAGAAACGCGCTGCGGCCTTCGCGGTAGTCGGCGCTGTCGAAACAGCGGTCGGCGGCGTCCTTGACCGCCTTCATGTCGTCTGCGAACGCGTAGCCGGCGGCGTAATTGATCGCGAGCTTGCCGGCTTTGAGCGAAAGCGGCGCGTTCTCCGCAATCGCGTTCGCAAGTTTCTCAACTTCCGATTCAAGCGCGGCTTCCTTCACCAGGCGATTGATGAGACCGAGCTTTTCGGCTTCCAGCGCTTTCACGCGGCGCGCGGTGTAAAGCATATCCTTCGCGTTCGAAGGCCCGATGGCGGCGACGATGTAGCGGATCGCGGAGGGCGGGTAAGCGAGGCCGAGCCTGCCCGGCGGGATCGCGAACTCCGCACTCTCGCTTGCAATACGAAGATCGCAGGCCGCGGCGAGGCCCATGCCGCCGCCCATGCAGAAGCTCCGGATCATCGCGATTGTCGGCAACGGGCATGCGGCGATTGCATCGAAGGCGACGACGTTCGCGTCTTCGTAGGCCCGCGCACCTTCCGCGTTCGCCCGCACGGTTTCGAACTCCGAAATGTCTGCGCCCGAGCAGAACGGCAGATCGCCCGCGCCGCGCAGCACGACGACGCGAAGGCTCCGGTTCGCGCCCATCTCGTTTACGAGCCGCGCGGCCTCCTTCCACATCTCGAATGAGAGCGCGTTCTTGCGCTCAGGCCGGTCAAAGATCAGGTAACCAACCGGGCCTTTGATTTCGGCGCGGACTTGGGTGTGCACGGATTGCATGGCTGGTGTCTCGTATCCGGTGTTCGCATTGCCATTTCCGCCTCTTCCGTAGCGAACGCCGGATACGAAAGACACCAGCAATATATACTGCTGGTGATCCTTTGGTTCTGACATTCGTTAAGAATCAGCCGGACGGGAGACGAATGTCAGAACCTGATCACCAGGAACAACCGGATTTGCTAACGGTTTTCAGGGTTTCACCCTGTCATAGAATTTGTGCTAGAAACGGCCAACCCCATTCACGACAAACTAGACCGGAGCAGCGCTCATGGCCCTGCATAAGAAACTTCCTCAAGGCGTCCAGGCAATCGACCCGGTGTGGTCGCGCGTGCGCGAGGAAGCCGAGGAATGCGCCCGCCGCGAGCCGGCGCTGGCGTCCTTCATCTTCACGACCGTTCTCAACCACGACAGCCTCGAGCACGCGATCGCGCATCGCGTGGCAGCTAGGCTCGGCTCGGAGGACGTCTCGAGCGAATTGATCGTGCAGGCGTTCCGCGAGGCGATCGAGGCGGAGCAGATCATCGGCGCCGCCATGCGGGCCGATATCGTCGCGGTCGCAGAGCGCGATCCGGCGACCACCCGCTATCTCGAGCCGGTGCTCTATTACAAAGGCTTCCACGCGTTGCAGGCACATCGCCTCGCGCACTATCTCTGGAATCGCGGCCGCAAGGATTTCGCGCTCTATCTCCAGAGCCAGTCGTCTTCGGTGTTCGGCGTCGACATCAATCCCAACACGAAGGTCGGCAAGGGCATCTTCATCGATCACGCGACCGGCGTCGTGATCGGGCAAACCGCGGTGATCGAGGACGACGTTTCGATCCTGCAAGGCGTGACGCTCGGCGGCACCGGCAAGGAGCAGGGCGACCGTCACCCGAAGATCCGCCGCGGAGTGTTGCTCTCGGCCGGCGCGAAAGTGCTCGGCAATATCGAGGTCGGCTCCTGCGCGCGTGTCGCGGCCGGCTCCGTAGTGCTGAAGCCGGTGCCCGCGAACGTGACGGTCGCAGGCGTGCCCGCGCGCGTCGTCGGTGATGCGGGCTGCAGGGACTCCGAGCCCGCGCGCTCCATGAACCAGATGTTCGACATGCCCTTCATGGGCGAGTCGATCTGATTTCCATTCCGGCTTGCCGGATCAGTCCGGGCGCGGGTAGGTTGCCCGCGTCCTTTTTGTTTTCGGAGATTCTCGTGGACCGCGACGAACTCGACCGCCTTCAGAGCTATTTGCAGCGGATGCTGAATCCCGAAATCGGTCTTGCCGCGCGGGCGCGGGTCGAGAACATGGCCGAGGTCATTCTCGGCGACCAGCCGATCGGGCGCGTGACGGTGGACGACGAGGACGGGGACCGCTCCTACAACGTCACCGTGCCGATCGAGATGCCGTCCGCCAATCCGAACCTGAACGAGGCCGTGCGCGGCAAATTCGGCAACGAGAAGCTGCGCGTGGTGCCGCGTCCCAAGAAAACGGATTCTTCGGAAATCTATCTCGATGACGAATACATCGCGGTGCTGTTCCGCGACGACGCCTCCGGCCGTTCGTGGACTTTCGAAATGGCCGTGCTCGACTTCGATCTCGATCCGGAAGAATGAGGAATCTCTCTCCCAGCAAGGGGGGAGGGATTGGTCCGCACGTTGTCCGCCCGCCAATTAACGTTGATCCCGGTTCGCGCTTGCGCTTGGCGTTAAGACTTCATTAACCTCGCCGCCAATGGGCCTTCGGGCCTTTTTACGGGTGGCGTTCGCGTGGTGTCTCAGGAAGCGTTGCAATCGTTCTATGCGCTGGCGTTCGGGTTCGCCCTCGCCGGAATGCTGTGTTCCGGTTATCAGGTCTTTGCCGAACGGCCCGCGAGCTTTTCGCTCCTGAATGCGACGCGGCTCCGCGCCCTTTCCGCCGTTCCGTTCCTCGTCTTCGCGGCGCCCTTCATCATTCTGCGCAACACCGTGCGCGGCCGCATCCACGAAGACCGCAACATCGGTTTCGTCACGCTCGCCACGGTCATCGCGGGCCTGTGGAGCCTGTTTGCTGGTACCGCCGCCATCGAAGCGCTGCGTTTCGCCGCGGGACTGAACGGCTAACTCGCATTTTCCAACTTCGGGTGGCATGGTTGCGCGACGTAACATGCCTGCGAGAAATCAATGCCTCTCTATGAATTCGAAGGAATCCGCCCGGAGCTTCCGGCCAGCGGCAAATACTGGATCGCGCCGGACGCGACCCTGATCGGCAAGGTGCGGCTTCTCGAAGAGGCGAGCGTCTGGTTCTACGCCGTGCTGCGCGGCGACAACGAATGGATCGAGGTCGGCGTTCGCACGAATATCCAGGACGGCTGCGTGCTGCACACCGACCCCGGCTTCCCGATGAAGATCGGCGAGGGCTGCACCATCGGGCATAAAGCCATTTTGCACGGCTGCACGGTCGGCGATAATTCGCTGATCGGCATGGGCGCGACGGTGCTGAACGGCGCGAAGATCGGCAAGAATTCCATCGTCGGCGCGAACGCGCTCGTTACCGAAGGCAAGGAATTCCCGGACAATTCGCTCATCGTCGGCTCGCCCGCGAAGGTGGTGCGCACGCTCGACGAGAAGGCGGAGAACGGTTTGAAGCTCGCCGCCGCGAGCTACTATCTGCGCTGGCCGAAATACGCGCAGAGCTTCAAGCGGGTAGATTGAGCGCGGGAAACGAAAAAGCCGGCTTCCTGCGAAGCCGGCTTTTCCTTTCGTTCGGGTGCGATCAGCGGAACAGCGAGAAGATTCCGACCGAGCGCGTGTCGTACTGCCGCGGACCCGCGGTATCGACCGGCGGCGGGTTGATGTAGCCCCGCGCCTGCGCGGTCTTCGCGTCACCGTAGTTCCGGTAGGTCGCAGCCTCCAGATAGATGAAGAACTTCGCCTGCTGCGGGGTCCACCAGCGCGCGAGCTTCGCCTGATACTTGCTCAGGCGCACGCAGCCGAGGCTGACCGGGGCGCCGAAGGTGCCGCCGGAGTCGAGACCGCCTGCGATCTGGTGAATGCCGTTCGCGCGCTCGCCGACATAACCCTTGTCCGGCAGGAAGTGCATGAAGTTCGGCATCTCGATCGGGCTGCCGCCGTTCTCGAACATTGCGATATGCGAGCGGCCGCCACCCATGCGCTTGTCGCGCTTGGCATCGGCCGGGGTGTAGCGGCGATCCGAACTCCAGTTGCGGGTCGAGATTACGTTGATCGGCGCGTAGTATTTATTCTCGGGGCGCTGCTGCCAGCGGCTCGACGAAGTGATGAAGCGGTAGACCAGCTTCGGCTTGCCGTTCTGGATCTCGCAGAAATTCAGCGTCTGGCCGACGCAATAGCCGTTATAGACGCGCGCCTTGACGATGTGGTCGGTCTCGAAGCGCTGCACCTGATCGAGGTAGTTCCTGAGGTCGTCGAGTTCGAACGCCAGCGCCTCGAACTCGTCGAGCGATTCCTGGGCCTTGGTCAGAGTCGCGACGTTTTCCTTCGCAAGCGACGTGAACTCGATCTTGCGCTCGGCGGCGATCTTGCGAAGCCGCGGAAATTCGGAAAGCTGGTCGAGCCGGGTGAGGTATTCCTTCACGCCCTTGCACATGCCGCTTTCGTCCGCGGAGTTGAAGTCGCCGACGATGTAGCGGCCGCGCAGGTGCGCGGGCAGCTTGTCGTTTTCGTTGATCGCGGCGGACACCGGAAACGGCTCGCCGGTCTTCATATCCTTCAGTTTCTCGAAGGGAATCCGGCAGGGCGCGTCGATGTCGTCGATCTTGCCCGCGGACATCGACGTGATGGTGGTCTGCGCCAATGCCGGCGACGCAATGACGCAAAGGGCAGCGAAGCCCGAAATGAGTGCGCGCATAAAAGCCCCCATAGGAATGCCGTAAACGAGCATGCCAAGAATCTTTGGAACATTGATCTTCGCGCCCCAGCTTGGCAAGCCGCGAAAGCCTGCAATTCGCTCACATTTCCGTTTGCGATTTTGCTGCTTCATTTTTGACGTTTCTGCAAAAAAGTGAGGCCGGCTTCGGGGGGACGAAGCCGGCCTCCGCATGTCCGGTCAGGGGACGGGGAGGGGTGGGGATGTGACCGGGCCTGCGTTTCCTGTGTTTCTTTCCGCTACCTGGCCGCCACGAACGGCGTCGGGCGGTCGTCGCCGAGCGAGACCCAGATATTCGGGTCGTGCTGGGCCTGCCGCTTGATGTAGCGATAGCCAGTCGAGGCCCAAGGCAGAACTTCCTCGACCTGGTTGTCGAGAATGAACTCGCCCTTGTCGGTACGAACCGTCAGCACCGAGTGGCCTTCGCCCTTCCTGTCGCGGACGACGGTGATGAGGAGTGCCGAGCGCGGCCAGCCGAGCTGCATCAGCATGCGGCGCTTCAGGAGAACGTAGTCCTCGCAGTCGCCGTAGCCGTCCTCGGGATAGGTCCACTTTTCGATCACGCCGTAATGTTCGAGATCGGTGAGCGGCTTGATGCGCTCGTTCACGAAGCGGTTGACGCGCTCAAGCTCGCGCCTGGCCTGTGCGGTGAACTGCACGTCGCGCGGCTCCATGCGCTCGACCTTGCACTCCCACGGGCGCGCTTCGCAGAACTGCACCCAGCCGATCGGCGGACGGGAAGTTTCACCCACCGCCACATAAAGCAATTTCTTCTGCGCATACGCGGAAATGTTTCCGGTACACGCAATCGCGGCGAACGCAGCAAGCACTGCGGCGGCACGCACGCCCATACTCTGATACGCAACCATACGACGCCCCAAACCCTGTTCTTGTTATTGAGGCGATGATGGCAGACACGTTTTGAGACTCGTCTAATTTGCGCCGCGAAACTCCGGGCGTTGTTT
>JAGXQU010000015.1 GCA_018335895.1 Hyphomicrobiales bacterium
AGCGGCCGAAGTGTCGGCGGCGAGCCACAAGCTCAACCTCGCCGCGAATGGCCGCAGGGGCCTGACGCTGGAACTCATCGGAAAAGGTGTCGGCCCGGCTTCGCTCAGCGTTCGCATCAGCGGCCCGAACGGGCTTTCGATCGAGCGAAAATATGCCTTGCTGACGCGGCCTGCATTCCCGCCGATCGAGCGCCGCACCGTGCGCGAGCTTGCGCGGGGCGAGAGCATCGTCATCGACAGCAGTCTGCTCGCGGATGTAATCCCCGGTACCGGCGCCGTCTCGCTCACGGTTTCGCCGCAGAACGGGATCGACGTGCCTTCGCTGCTGCTCGCACTCGACCGCTATCCCTATGGATGTTCGGAGCAGATCACGAGCCGCGCGCTGCCGCTGCTTTATGTGAACGATCTCGCACGCGAAAATCAGCTTGCGCTCGATAAAGGCATCGACGAACGCATCAAGGAAGCGATCACGCGTGTCATGGCGCGGCAGAACTCCGAGGGGGCTTTCGGCCTCTGGAGTTCGTCGAGCGCTGCCGACACCTGGCTGCATGCCTATGTCACGGACTTCCTGACGCGGGCTCGCGAGAAGGGCTTTGCGATTCCGGAGGCGCAGTTCAAGCTCGCACTGAATAAGCTTCGCAATGCCGTGCAGCTTGGCAACAACCGCGGCGGCGACCAGAACACCGAAGCGATCGCCTATGCACTCTACGTGCTCGCGCGCAACGGCGTGGCGCCGGTGGGCGACCTCCGCTATCTCGCCGACGCCAAGCTCGAGGACCTGACCACGGCATTTTCGCGCGGTCAGCTCGCGGCGGCACTCTCGCTTCACGGCGACAAGCTGCGGGCGGAGAAGGTCTTTAATGCCGCGCTCGAATCCCTGCCGCAAACCGAGCTGGCGCCGGTTGCTGGCCGGGACGACTACGGTTCTCCGCTGCGGGACGCCGCCGCCATCGTGGCGCTCGCAACCGAAGCCGGCGTCGAAAACACCGTGCGCGTGGCGCTCAACCGCGTCCAGCTAGCGCGGGCGGTGACGCCGCATACGAGTACGCAGGAGAATGCTTGGATGGTGCTTGCGGCACGCGCCTTCGCGAGAGAAGCGGAACGCGTGTCGCTTTCCATCGATGGCGTGGAGCACAAGGGAAATTATTTCCGCACCATTCGCGCCGCCGATTTGCAGGGCAAGACGATCCGCATCGCGAACAACGGCGACCGCCCCGTGCAGGTCGTGATCGGCATTCGCGGCGCACCGACCGATGCCGAACCGGCCGCCGAACGCGGGTTCAAGATCTCGCGTACCTATCGGAAGCTCGACGGCACACCGGTCGACGACATCTCGAAGGTGACGCAGAACGAGCGAATGGTCGTCGTGCTTCGCGTGATGCCGACGGAACTGGTCGCAGGCCGTCTGTTGCTCGTCGATTTTCTGCCTGCGGGCTTCGAGATCGACAACCCGCGCCTGGTCGCGGGCGGCGAAACCGGAAACCTGAAGTGGCTCGGCCAGATGACGGAGACCGCGCATTCCGAATTCCGCGACGACCGTTTCGTCGCGGCATTCAACAGGCGTGACGGCGACAGGAACGCGATCTCGGTCGCCTACATCGTGCGGGCGGTATCGCCGGGCAAATACGCCCATCCGCCGGCGATGATCGAAGATATGTATCGTCCGGATCGCTTCGCGCGTACCGAAGCGGGAACGCTGGAAGTCATCCCGGCGTCGCGCTGATGATGATGCGGATTGTCAGACCGGCTGGCCTGGGCGCGCTTGCGGTGATCGCAAGCGTGCTCATGGCCGTCTTTCTGATCCGCATAACGGCGCCAGAGCCGCAGCAGATTTTGCGCTCAGTGGAAGTCACCGACCGCAACGGAGTGCTGCTGCGGCCGTTCTCGCTGCCTGACGGGCGCTGGCGGCTCGCTACGCAGCCCGGGCAGGTCGATCAGCGCTATCTGGAAATGCTGGTGGCGTACGAAGACAGGCGTTTCCGCGATCACATCGGCGTCGATCCGCTCGCGCTGGTCCGCGCAAGCTGGCAACTGCTGATCAACGGCGAAATCGTTTCCGGCGGTTCGACGCTCTCCATGCAGGTCGCCCGCCTGATCGAGCCGCGCAAGCAACGCACGATCCTCGCCAAGCTCGCCGAAATCGTGCGCGCGATGCAGATCGAGGCACGGCTTTCAAAGCAGGAAATACTGGAATTGTATCTGACGCTGGCGCCGTTCGGCGGAAACCTCGAAGGCGTGCGCGCCGCATCGCACGCTTACTTCGGCAAGGAGCCGCTGCGGTTGACCACCGGAGAGGCGGCGCTGCTGGTGGCGCTGCCGCAGTCGCCGGAAGTACGCCGTCCTGATCGTGCGAGCGGCGTCGCTATCCGCGCGCGGAACCGCGTGATCGACCGCATGCTGTCATCAGGTGTGATTACGGTCGCGGAAGCCAATCGTGCGCGCGAAGAGCCTGTGCCGCACCTTCGCAGGGAAATGCCGCAACACGCGCCGCATGCGGCGGAAGCGGCGATAGCCGCGGCCCCGAAGCAGCAGCTTCACCGCCTTGCCATCGACGCGACGGTGCAGCGTCGCCTCGAAGACCTTGTGCGCGAAAAACTGCCGCCGCTCGGCGCTCATGTTTCGGTTGCGATCCTCGTCGCCGACAACGAGACCGGCGAGGTGCTGGCGCGCGTAGGCTCCGCCGGTTTCAATGATACCGAGCGCGCGGGCCGGATCGACATGACGCGCGGCGTCCGTTCGCCGGGCTCCGCGCTGAAGCCTTTCATCTATGGCCTCGCCTTCGAGGACGGCACGGCGCACCCCGAAACGCTGATCGAGGACCGGCCGACGCGCTTCGGCGCATGGCGGCCTGAAAACTTCGACATGACCTTTCAGGGCACCGTGACCTTGCGTAAGGCGTTGCAGCTTTCGCTGAACGTGCCGGCGGTGGCGCTGCTGGAGTCCGTCGGCGCGCAGCGGCTGTTCGCACGCCTCGAAACGAGCGGCGCGCAGTTGCAGCTTCCGCAGGGCGAAGTGCCGGGGCTCGCAATAAGCCTTGGCGGTCTCGGCTTGCGGCTTGAAGATCTCACGACGCTTTATGCGGCGCTCGCGCGCGGCGGCGAAGCGTTCCCGCTCGTGCATCGGCTCGATGTGAAGCAAGACAATATCCGCCGCGCGCGACTGCTCGATCCGGTTTCCGCCTGGTATATAGGAAACATTCTCATCGGTGCGCCGCCGCCGGAGAACGCTTCCTTCGGCCGTATCGCCTACAAGACCGGCACTTCCTATGGCTATCGCGATGCCTGGGCGGTCGGCTTCGACGGCAAGAGAACCATCGCAGTTTGGGTGGGCAGGCCGGACGGTCAGCCGGTGCCGGGTATGATCGGCCGGGTGACCGCAGCGCCAATTTTATTCGACGCGTTCGCGCGGGCGGTGCCGAAGATCGAGCCGCTCCGTGCGGCTCCCGCGGGCGCTCTGGTCGCTTCGACAGCCCGTCTGCCGTTACCGTTGCGCCGTTTCGTGCCGCCGGGAGAGACGCGCCGTTTTGCGAATGGCGGCGAGCCGCAGTTGAAAATCGTTTTCCCGCTTAATGGTGCCCAGCTTGCGCTGGAGCGGAGCGATCCGGGTTCTGCCCCGTTGCCCATCGCAATCAAGACGAACGGCGGCAACGCGCCATACCGTTTTCTGGTGGATGGCCTGCCGATCGGCGAAGCTGAATTCCGCAACGCAACGTTCTGGCAGCCGGATGGCCCGGGCTTCGTGCGGCTGACCGTGATCGACGCCTCGGGCGCCACCGACAGCGTCGTCGTGCGCTTGCAGCAATAACGCGGGACGGCCTTCGCTGAGGCCGGAACCGTGCTAAGCTACATCCGGTTACCGGCTTGCCGTCTTCAAACCTTGATTCGGGAGAACGTGATGTCCGTCGCGCCGCAGACTTATCAGCAGCAGGGCTATTCCACGATCGCAAAGTCGCTGCACTGGATCGTCGCGCTCTGCGTCATCGCCATCGTGCCAATAGGCATCATGATGGGCCGGCTCCCGGACGGAAACTTCAAGAACAACCTCTTCGAGTTTCATAAGTCGCTCGGCGCGCTGGTGCTGATGCTGATGACCGTGCGGCTGATCTATCGCATCGTTCACGGCGTGCCACCGGAGCCGAAGATTCCGGCGTTCTATCGTTTCGCCGGCAACGTCACGCACTGGGCGCTGTATGCGATGCTGCTCGCGACCCCGATGGTGGCCTGGATCGGCTATAACGCCTTCGGCGTCCGCGTGCCTTTCTTCGGCCTGTTCGAATTGCCGGCGCTGGTCGGAAAGAATGATGCGCTCTCGGAAACCCTGTTCGCATTCCATCGCGCGATGGGAATCGGGGTCGGCGTGCTGATGGCGATGCACATCGGCGCGGCGCTGTTTCACTACTTCATCCGCAAAGACGGCGTGCTGCAACGAATGCTGCCCGGCAGCTAATTAGCGCGGAATCGCGAGCAGGTCCTTGTGACCGACGATGCAATTCGTGCCGTGCCGTTTACGCGCGGCGAGCCAGGATTGAATCGTGGCTTCCACTACGGTGCCCGTTTCGCGAACGGCATTGGCCCAGCCATCCGCGAGTTGCCCGATCAATTCGTAGTCGTCAGCGCCGAGCCGCCAGGGGCTGTCCGCGAGTTCGACCGCGTAACCGAGCGCTCCAAGTTTGCGCGCCATATAGCCGATAGCCTTATTGCCAGCTGACGGGCCGAATCCCTTTTCCTTGCCGAAGTCGCGTTCGAAAGCCTCGGACATTTGCTGGTCCGCCTCGTGCGGCGGCGACCACTTGGCGGTCTCGTCGTGGACGAGCGTGGTGTAGAGCGCGAGCTTGTCTTTTGCGAGCGCTTCGCAGAATCGGTCGATCCAACGTTCGGATACGAGATCGAAAAGCGCCGCCGAGGTCACGAGATCGGGGATCGTATTGCCCCATGGCGCGGGATTGGCATTGAGGTCCACGCGCTTTACTTCGACACGTATGAGGCTGCCGTTCTTTTCGAGCTCCAGTCCGGCTGCCGTGGCGCGCGGCTGGTCCGCCCATGCAGCCAGAAAATTCAGCGACGCCGAAAGCAGTTCCGGATCGTAGTCCGCGAGCACCCAGCGCTGTCGTTGTCCAAGTGCCCCAGCAGTGCCGCGCAAATTGGAGCCGGCGCCTGCGCCGAGGTCGTAAATCACGGGCTCCGACTTGCCTTCCAGGTATCGCGCGGCTTTCGCAAGCAGCGCTCGATCTCGCGAGCGATGATCGACCGGCTCGCGCAGGCGCAGCCATTCGGCGGAGAAACTCATGCTGCGGCCTTTGCGCTTGCGCGTTCGAGCGCATCCGCGATGCGTTTTGCCGTATCGGTCCAGCGCGGCAAACCCTTGGCGTACTCCCACGCGGCATCCGCGCGTCTTTCGAGTTCGGCCGGAGTGGTGAGAAGTCTTCGAAGTACAAGTGCAAGCTCGCCGAAGTTTCCGGGTGCAACGAAAACGCCGGCAGCCTTCGGCACGGTCTCTACCAGCGCGCCGCCCGAGCCCGCAACAACCGGAAGCCCGCGGGCGAGCGCTTCGGTGAAAGCCATGCCGTAGCCTTCGAAATGCGACGGCAACACGAACAGAGATGCGCGGGAATATTCCTGCTCCAGCCCTGCGTCGTCGAGCGGACCGAGCAGCGCCGTGCGTTGCCCGATTTTCCCTTCGGCAATTCCGCGCTCGAGCGCCTGCATGGCAACGGGATCGCGGTCGGTGCTGCCGGCGATCCGCCACTCCCATTCGAGATCGCGAATCTTGGAAAGCGCTATCGCGAGCGTGTCGTGGCCTTTGCGGCGCGTGATCGCGCCGACGGAAAGAATGCGTGGCGGTATCGCATCGCCTTTTGCGCGCGCAGAAGGATCGGTACCGGGCTCGGCCACCGTGATGTCTGCGTTGGCTACATTGAATTCGCGCGCGAGCAGTTCCGCGGTCGAGCGGCTGGTCGCGATCGTTGCGACCGAACGGGAAAGCGCTTCGCGCTCCGTCCGGTGCAGATAGTCGATGCGGTCGGAAGTGAGTCCCGTCTCGAAGGCGAGCGGATGGTGGCAGAGTGCCACGAGTTTCGCGTTAAGCGATTTCAGTGTCGCAGACGGAATTGCGCCTAGCGCAAGACCGTCGACCATGACCAGCGCATCGGGCGGGATATGCGAAAAGACTTTCGCGGTTTCCGCGAGCGCCGCGTCTGAAGGCGAGGGAAACTCGCCAGAGAGCGGCAGGTGTTCTACCCGCCAGCCGAGCTTCGGCAATTCCTCGATCACCCGCTTGTCGTAGCGGTAACCGCCGGTCGGCGTGTCCAGATTGCCCGGGATGGCGAAGACGACTTCGCGCATGAAGCTCAGACCGACGCCTCGTACCAGCCGCGCGCGACGTGCGACTCGTGCATGGTCACTTTAATCTTGGAAATGCCTTCGCTGTCTGCCCCGAGCTTGCCGGCCTTCATCGCAGCTTTCATCTGCTCGAAGACGTATCGCGCGAGAAATTCGGTGGTCGTCTGCTTGCCCTTAAACTCCGGCACCTCGTCGAGGTTACGGTAGTTAATCACGGCCAGAATCGCTTTGAGCGTGTCGCTTGCGGCACCGATGTCCACCACCACTTCGTTCGGCCCGAGCTTCTCACGGAAGAAGGCGACATCGCAGACGAAGGTCGCGCCGTGTACCCGCTGCGCGGGGCCGAAGAACTCCCCCTTGAAGGAGTGGGCGATCATGATGTGGTCGCGGACTTCGAGGCCGTACATGGCGTAGCGTTCCTTAAATAGGGAAATCAGTAGCGAACGAGCGCGCCGAGGCTGGGCGCTTTCGGCGACAACAGGCGCGACAATTGCTGCGGAAGTTCGGCGAAGGGAACTTCCTCGCCGATCAAGGGGTCCAGCCGGTCGTCCTCGAGGAGCCGGATCGCCGCCTCAAGCCGGCGGCGGGTCGTCCAGCGCTTGGCGCGGGCCGCGCAGACG
>JAGXQU010000016.1 GCA_018335895.1 Hyphomicrobiales bacterium
GGTGGACTCTATGTACCGGAGGCGTGGCCGCAGCTGTCGCGCGAAGAAATTGCGGGCTTCAAAGGAAAGACCTATGCGGAAGTCGCTCTTCGCGTGATCGCGCCCTTTGTCGGCGGCGACATTCCCCAGCGCGATCTCAAGCGCATGATCGAGGAGGCCTACGCAACCTTCACGCACAAGGACGTTACGCCGCTGCATAAGCTCTCGAGCGGAGAGTACATCCTAGAGCTGTTCCATGGCCCGACGCTCGCCTTCAAGGACGTGGCGATGCAGCTCATCGCCCGGCTGATGGACTATGTGCTCGCTGCGCGCGGCGAGCGCTGCACCATCGTAGGTGCGACTTCCGGTGACACCGGCGGGGCCGCGACCGAAGCGTTCCGCGGCCGCGAGCGCATCGATCTGATCTTCATGTTCCCGAAAGGCCGGGTCTCGCCGGTACAGCAGCGCATGATGACGGCAATCGCCGAGCCGAACGTGAACGTCATCGCGATCGACGGAAACTTCGACGACTGCCAGGCGATCGTGAAAGCGCTGTTCAACGATCACGCCTTCCGCGACCGCGTAAGGCTTTCTGCCGTAAACTCAATCAACTGGGTGCGTATCGTCGCCCAGATCGTCTATTATTTTACTGCCGCGGTCGCGCTCGGCGCTCCGGACAAGAAGATCACCTTCGCGGTGCCTACCGGAAATTTCGGCGATGTTTTCGCGGGCTATGTCGCAGCCAGGATGGGCTTGCCGATCGAACGGCTCGTGGTCGCGACCAACGTGAACGATATTCTCGCGCGCACCCTGGAAACGGGCCGCTACGAGGTGCGGGGCGTCGTCCCGACCTCGTCGCCCGCGATGGATATTCAGGTCTCCTCGAACTTCGAGCGGCTGCTGTTCGATGCGGCGGGGCGCGATGCATCAGTGGTGCGTGAAGCGATGAACAGTCTCGCCGCGAAAGGCAGCTTTGCGCTCGGCGATCGTGCGCTCGCAAACATGCGTGAAATCTTCTCGGCTTCCCGCGCCGACGAGCGGGAGACCGGCGAAACGATCAGGGCAGTCCACGAGGCTACGGGCTATGTGCTCGATCCGCATACCGCGGTCGGTGTTGCGGTCGCGCGCAAGCTCGGTCTCGACAAAAGCGGAAGCCCGCTCGTCGTGCTGGGCACCGCCCATCCTGCGAAATTTCCGGAAGCGGTCGAGGCTGCCTGCGGCGTGAGTCCGCAACTGCCGTCATCCTTTTCCGGTCTGATGAGCCGGAAAGAACGTGTCACGAATCTTCCGAACGATGCTGGTGCGGTCGCGGGCTTTGTGCTCGGACATTCCCGCGCGGTAAAGGGCGCCGCCGAATGACCATCCGTGTCGATAAACTTCCAAACGGCATTACAGTCGCGACCGACACGATGCCGGACGTAAAGACCGCTTCGCTCGGAATCTGGGTCGCGGCCGGTGCGCGCTACGAAGACGGCGACGAGCACGGTATCTCGCATCTCCTGGAACACATGGCGTTCAAGGGAACGAAGACGCGCTCGGCGCTGCAGATCAGCGAGGAAATCGAGAACGTCGGCGGCGAACTGAATGCGATGACCGGGATCGAGGTCACGTCTTATTACGCGCGGCTGCTCGGCAAGGACCTTCCGCTCGCAATCGATATGCTCTCCGACATTCTGACGAATTCAACGTTCGAGCTGAACGAACTTGGCCGCGAGCAGGGCGTGATTGTGCAGGAGATCGGCGGTGCTGCCGACGATCCCGATGACATCGTTTACGACATGTTCCAGGAAACCGCGTTCCCCGGACAGGCGATCGGGCGGCCTATTCTCGGAACGCCCGAGAGCGTGCGTTCGTTTACCCCGGAGAAGCTGCGCGCCTACATGGCGAAGCGCTACCGCGGTACGCGCATGATTGTTGCTGCGGCAGGAGCCGTGGATCATGACCGGTTGCTTGCCGCATCCGGAGCGGCGCTCGCCTCGGTTCCGGGCGGCGATGCCGCGGGCGTGGTGCAGGCGGATTATGTGGGCGGCGTGAAGATCAAGCCGCGCAAGCTCGAACAGTCGCACCTCGTGCTCGGCCTCGAGGGCGTGTCCTATCACGCGCCGGAGCGTTTTTCGTTACAGGCTTTCGTCAACATCGTGGGCGGCGGAAGTTCGTCACGGCTGTTCCAGGAGGTGCGCGAGCGCCGCGGGCTTTGCTATTCGATCC
This sequence comes from Hyphomicrobiales bacterium, assembly GCA_018335895.1. Taxonomy (GTDB): domain Bacteria; phylum Pseudomonadota; class Alphaproteobacteria; order Rhizobiales; family Xanthobacteraceae. The sequence continues at coordinate 2,188 of JAGXQU010000016.1, forward strand.
ATGCGTTTCACTCGGCCTATCAGGATGCGGGCCTGTTCGGCGTTTCCGCCGGTGCGGATACCGGCGACGCCGAAGAACTCACCCGCGTCGTGATCGCCGAACTGCACGAGGCCGCCGAGAAAGCGACGCAGATCGAGGTCGATCGCGCCAAGGCGCAGATGAAGGTAGGCTTGCTCTCCGCGTTGGAGAGCGCCTCGGCGCGGGCCGACCAACTTGGTGCGCGATTGCTTGCCTTCGGCCGCGCGATCCCCTTCGAGGAGATCGAGCGCAGGATCGACGAGATCACACTTGAAAGCGTACGTGCTGCCGGCCGCAAGCTGGTGGGCGGCGGGCGTCCGACTTTCGCAGGTGTCGGCGAAGCGAAAGGGCTGGAGCGGGCCGAAGCCGCAACGGAAGCGTTGCAGCGCAAAGCGGCCTGAAACAGACTGCGGGAATGGCGTTCTTCAAATCGCTAGGCCTCGCTGCAAGCGCGCCGGTCATCGAAGGCAACGGCGTATTCATGCGCGTCCCGCGCATGGCCGACTTCGAGGAGTGGGCGGCTTTGCGGGGCGGCAGCCACGATTTCCTCGCGCCGTGGGAACCGGTCTGGCCCGACGACGATCTCACGCGCGGGTCGTTCCGCCGCCGCATCCGGCGCTATGAGCGCGATCTTCACGAAGAGAGCGGTTATGCCTTCCTCGTCTTTCGCAAAAGCGATCGTGTCATGCTTGGCGGCGCGACTCTCACGAACCTGCGGCGGGGTGCGGCACAGGCTGCAAGCCTCGGCTACTGGATGGCCGAGCGTCACGCCGGGAAGGGCTACATGAGTGCCGCGATCGCGGCGCTGGTGCCATTTACGCATTCGGCGCTGCGGATACGCCGTATCGAGGCGGCGTGCCTGCAGTCGAACACAGCATCGATGCGGCTCCTGGAGAAGCTGAACTTCACGCGCGAGGGAACGGCGCGGCAGTATCTATCGATTGCCGGAAGCTGGCAGGATCATCTGCTCTATGCGCGGCTCGCGAGCGATCCCCTGCCTGCGGTCGGAGCACCGAAGGACTAGAATGCGCAGACGCAGGTCTTTTTCTGCGCCTCCGTGATTCCCGTAATCGAGTTCTCGATCAGGTCGGAAAGTTTTTTCGAACGCAACGCCTGCGCCTCGATCCAGGCGACCGATTCCACGAGGGAAAGATTGTCGATGTGTTCGGCAGTCGGCTTCGCGCCCTTGAGCAGGTCGCGCGCCGTCTCGAGGATCTTGAAAACGCTGGCCGGAGGATTGTCGATCTTGGCGCCCGCATCCTCGGCGGCACGCAAAGCGATCTTGCTGAGGTCGTCGCTTTCGCCCGCATTCAGGGCTTTGCGGATCTGCTCCATCGCCCGCGTGTAGGCCTTCTGCGGCGGCTCGATCCGTGCGGTCACATAATTGATTGTCTTGCGGATGCCTTCGATCATCTCGTTATTCACCGCGCAGATGCCCGGGTTCACTTCCTGTCCTGCGAAGGCCTTCAACTCATCCGACCAGCGCCGCGCCGTATACCGCATACCCTCGCGCAGGAACTCATAGTCCGCGAGCAGGCGCGCCTGATAACCGGCGGCGAGGCGATCGAGCACAGCGAGGTCGTTGCTCTTGCGCATGCCGAGACGGAAGAGACGGACTCGCGGAAGGGTCGTGTCGGGTTTGCGCATGTTCTCCGCCGCGGGCCAGATCTCGGAGATCGTGGAAATCCGCAGCTTCGTCAGCTCGGCCTGAAACGCGCTCGCGCAATCGCCGATCGCAAGCTTGATCGAGGTGTTGACCGAAGCTTCCCCCGTCTTTGCTTCGATCGCTATTGCGGCCTGACGGCCCGGCGGTAGCGGCGCCACTTCGACGCGAAGGTTCAGACGTTGCGTAACCTCTTCGTTCGGGTTGACGGATGCGATTTTGAGTACGGCGTTTTCGCCATCGGCGGTCCAGCCGTTCTCCGGCACGAGTTTCAATCCGTCGAGCTTTGCCGTCACCGCCACATCGGATAGCGGGGCTGCCGTCTCGTTCTTCAGTGTAAGGTCGACGTCGACGGTTGCGGCGGCAGGAATCATCTTCTCGCCCGCAGCAACACCGTGCGGCTTTAGGGTCAGCAAAAGCTTCGGTGCGGTCTGTGCTTGTGCGGAGTTTGAAACGAGCATTGCTGCTGCCAGCAGGGCTGCGTGGGCCGCGCGAAGCCGAAGGGCATTGCGAAATTGCATGATGAATTCCAGCAGGAAGGACGTTACTCGGGAACGGATCGGCTTTCAGCTTGTCGCCGAATGCGATTCACCGCAAGTGAGGAAGTCCGCGAAAACTCAGCGCGTCTGCAGCGGCTGCAATGCAGGCGTGAGAACGGGGGAAATCGACTGCTGGTCTGTATTGGGCGGCAGCTCGATATAGGGGTTGGCCGGAAATTCCCCGTAGGACCGCAGGCCGGTGATGATCTCGATCGCGTTGCGCATGGCTTCGCGTGCGGCCCGGCTTCTCACCGCATCGAGCAGCGGCGCGGCCGCGCCGGAATGGCGGATCAGCGCATCCGGGTCGGGCAGCAAATAGGGGCTTTCCCAATTGCCGGTAATGACGAAAGGCAGGTCGAAAGCGATCGGCTCGCTGCCCTGCTGCGCGCCGCGCACCAGGCTTGCAACGCCGCGCAGGTCGAACTCGCGGCGCGGTATGGAGGTTTCGCCTTTCAGGCTGACCTTGAGGATCGGGCTTTCGATCTCGAAGCTCGAAATTCTGGCGACGCCGTTCTCGAGTTCGACATGGCCTATGAGCCGCTCGAACGCGGTCCTCCCGCCACGCAGACCGCTGGTGCCGGAAAGCGGCCGGCGTTCGAGGCGCCGCAGAACCGCTTCCGCATTGATGCCGGCAAGCGTGCCCTGCTGCATCGAGAGTTCAGCCTTCCCGGAGAGTGCGGATGCGATATCGCGCGCGGAGGCGCCGCGCGAAGTGATCGCCAGCCGCAATGATCCTTTGCCTTCCAGATTGCGGAATCCGGAGATAGCGCCCAGTCCGCGTTCGAGGTCGAAGTTTGCAAAATTGGCGTCGAGCCGCAGCGACGGTTTTTCTTCCGCCCCGTTCCATGTGACGTTGCCGCGCAACGTGCCGCCATAGAACTGCGAGTCGCCGATCGCGGCGGTGAGAAGGCGGTTCTTCGCGGAGACGGTAACCGCAACTTTTCCGATTTCGAGCTTTCCGGCGACGAGCTTGCCGCAGGACAGCCGAAGATCGAGATCGAAATCCCTCAACTGCGACGTCTGAACCGGAATAGGATTCCACTCGCGGTCGGTCGAAGAAGTCAGCCGAAGCGTGCCCTGGTAAACGGAAAGGTCGGTGACCTCGCTCGCAAGCGTTGCCTGTAGGATGGGGCGGGTGGTGTCGCGCTTCCAGATCAGCCCGCCTTCGGCGCGGTTGCCGTCGAGTTCGATGGAAAGATTCGGAAATGCGAGAGCGATCGGAGTGAGCGAGACTTTCGATCGGGCCGAAAACCGTCCCAGGCCGTTCGGTACGGGGGCGGCTATGCCGAACATCGCGAGCGTCTCGCGAAGCGACGGCCCATCGGCGCTGAAAGAGCCTTCACCCTGCAATCCGGATTCTTGCAGCGCGATCGAGCCTTCATAGGCGAGGCGTCCGGGCGCGGTTTCGAAGCGAAGGCGTAAACTGCTGGGCTGTCCTTTTCCGAGCGCCGCCGTGTCCGCGATCACGAGCGATCCGTTCGCGGGCTTGGTGCCGATCAGGAAACTGCCGGTCGCGGTCAGCGATGCGCCGGACCAGTTCAGCGATGCGTTCACGCCGGATACGATTTCGTCGCGGTCGCGTCCGCGGATGCGGATCAGCACCGAGCTGTTCGCGAGACGGAGTTCGGGAACGTCTTCTTCGGCGGCGATCTTCGGACTGATCGGGAGTCCGCCGATCAGCCGGCCTTCGGGAGAGAATTCTATGGCGATGCGCAGGCGCTCGAGCGAAAGCGTTGCCACTTTCAGGTTGCCGAACATGAGCGGCCAGAACTGCAGGCTCGCCTGCAACGATCCAACGGCGGGGCCGTTTGGCGAGCCGTCGTTGAGCGAAAT
>JAGXQU010000017.1 GCA_018335895.1 Hyphomicrobiales bacterium
CGGTTGGCTCGATCGCACGAATCAGTATTCCGCAAGCCGAGCCTTCCGGCTCGGATACGAAGTTCAGGCACCAGTGGATGCCATAGGAACGGTAGACGTAGGCGTGGCCGGGCGGGCCGAACATCACTGCGTTGCGTTCCGTCGGGCCTCCGTAGGAGTGCGCCGCGGGGTCGTTATGATGGTACGCCTCGACTTCGACGATGACGCCGCCGACACCATCCACCAGAAGGGTCGCCCCGATCAGTTCCGGCGCAACCTGATGCACGCTACGGGCAAAGAATGAGGGCTTCAGAAGCCTGGCTTTTGCCACCTGCACACTCCCGGCGGATAAGGGACTGGTTAACGGCCATGTGGCGCTTTAGTCACACCCGTTGCCGGATCGTCACGAAACGGCTTCCGGCGCTACGATACGCCGCGATGGCGCCATAAACGGCACCGATTTCCAACCATCAAGAGCCGCCCGTGGGGGCGCAGGCGAATCCGCCTGCGCGGGGTGCGGTCGAAGGCAAAGAAAAAATGGACGCCAAGACTTTCGACAAATCGAAGCTGCCCAGCCGCCATGTGACGGAAGGGCCGGAACGCGCGCCGCACCGCTCGTACTATTACGCGATGGGTCTGACCAAACAGCAGATCCACCAGCCGTTCGTTGGCGTGGCTTCCTGCTGGAACGAGGCCGCCCCCTGTAACATCGCGTTGATGCGCCAGGCGCAGGCCGCGAAAAAGGGTGTCGCTTCCGCAGGTGGCACGCCGCGTGAATTCTGCACCATCACGGTTACCGACGGCATCGCCATGGGCCACGCGGGTATGCGCGCGTCGCTGCCGTCGCGGGAAGCGATCGCCGACACGGTCGAATTGACCATGCGCGGCCACGCCTATGACGCGCTGATTGGCCTGGCCGGTTGCGACAAGTCTCTTCCCGGCATGATGATGGCGATGTGCCGCCTCAACGTGCCTTCGATCTTTATCTATGGCGGCTCGATCCTCCCCGGGAAATTCCGCGGCCAGACCGTCACCGTGCAGGACATGTTCGAAGCGGTCGGCAAGCATTCGGTCGGCGCAATGACCGACGAGGACCTCGACGAAATCGAACAGGTCGCCTGTCCGTCTGCCGGAGCCTGTGGCGCGCAGTTCACCGCGAACACCATGGCGACGGTTTCGGAAGCGATCGGCCTCGCGCTGCCGTACTCGGCCGGTGCGCCCGCGCCTTATGAAATCCGCGACCAGTTTTGCACCGCCGCCGGCGAAAAGATCATGGAATTGATCCAGCGCCGCATCCGTCCGCGCGACATTGTCACGCTTAAGGCGCTTCAAAACGCGGCCGCTATTGTCGCTGCAACGGGCGGCTCAACGAACGCTGCGCTGCATCTTCCGGCGATCGCGCATGAATGCGGCATTAAATTCGATCTCTTCGACGTTGCTGAGATCATGAAGAAGACGCCCTACATCGCCGACCTGAAGCCGGGCGGAAAGTACGTCGCAAAGGATCTCTTCGAGGTTGGCGGCATTCCGATGATCATGAAGACCATGCTCGATGCAGGTTACCTGCACGGCGATTGTCTCACCGTCACCGGTCGCACGATGGCGGAGAACCTCGCGAAGGTGAAGTGGAACACGGATCAGGACGTTGTCCGTCCGGCGGACAAGCCGATCACTGTCACGGGTGGCGTTGTCGGCCTGAAAGGCAACCTCGCGCCGGAAGGCGCGATCGTGAAGATCGCAGGCATGGAAGAGTCCATGCTGAAGTTCTCGGGTCCCGCGCGCTGCTTCGACGGCGAAGAAGCGTGCTTCGATGTCGTCAAGAATCGCAAGTACAAAGAGGGCGATGTTCTCGTCATCCGCTATGAAGGTCCGAAGGGCGGACCCGGCATGCGTGAAATGCTTTCCACAACCGCGGCGCTCTATGGGCAGGGCATGGGCGGAAAAGTGGCGCTCATCACCGATGGCCGTTTCTCCGGCGCAAGCCGTGGCTTCGTTGTCGGTCATGTCGGTCCTGAAGCGGCTGTTGGCGGGCCGATCGGACTGATCCGGGACGGCGACATCATCGAGCTCGATGCAATCGCGGGAACGCTCACTGTAAAATTGAGCGATGCGGAACTTGCCGAACGAAAAAAAGCCTGGAAGCCGCGCGAGAATAGCGCGAAATCCGGATACCTCTGGAAGTACGCGCAGCAAGTCGGCACCGCGCGCGATGGAGCTTTGACGCATCCGGGTGGAGCCGTCGAGGACAAGACGTATGCAGATATCTGAGTTCATTCGCACAAGTGCTGCAGCCGCGCTGGTTTTGACCTGCGCGAGCAGCGCTGTTGCGCTTGATCCTCAGAAGAAAGCCGCGCCGTCTGCCGCCGCTGCGCCCTCGAAGCCCGCGGAAATCCTCGACGCCTTCAAGTCCGGAACGCAGGCCTATATCGCAGGCGACCGTTCCAAGGGCCTCAGCGCCCTGCAATACGCCGCCGATAACGGCCATCTGGTCGCGCAGTGGAAGCTCGGCCGCATCTATGCGGACGGTGACGGCGTGAAATCAGACCCGTACAAGGCGTATCAATACTTCAGTAAGGTGGCCTCGAAGAACGCGGAAACCTCGCCGTTCCTGCCGCAGGCGCGCTTCGTGGCAAATGCATTCGTGGCGCTCGGCGCGTATCATCTCGCGGGCATTCCGAACACTGAAGTCAAACCCGATCCGCGCCGCGCGATGCAGCTGTTCCGCTACGCCGCGACGTATTTCGGCGATGCCGACGCGCAATACCACCTCGCGCAGCTATACCTCGATGGCCGCGGCGCGCAGAAGGATTCCCGGACCGCCGCGCGCTGGTTCTTCTCGGCCGCGAACAAAGGCCAGTATCAGGCACAGGCGCGTCTGGGCCAGATGATGGTGCACGGTGACGGGGTGCCCAAACAGTCGGCGCGCGGCCTGATGTGGCTCACGCTGGCCGCGGACGCCGCGCAGGGCAAGCACGACGAATGGATTCGGAAGGCTTACGACGAGGCGGTGCAGGAAACCTCACAGGACGACCGCATCGTCGCGCGCAGTTATCTGGAACAGCATTTGCGCGCCGCTAACCGCTGACGCGGTCGGATTCGCATCGGTCGGCGTACGGAAACGAGAACGAGCCGGGAAAACCCGGCTCGTCTTATTTTGTAGAACGCTGTGTAGCGCGAGTAAGCTATTTCACTTCCCAGCTATCCACCACGACTTCCATCTTCGCGGCGGAAAGTGCTGCGGCGCGGGCCTTCATCCAGCCTTGCGCAAACTCTTTGGCGTCGGCCGGCGCGCTCGCCGTGTATTTCTGCCAGGCGTCGCCGAGCACCTTCTGGCGCGCGACCAGCGAGTCGTTGTGCTTCTGGTATTCGTCGGTCCAGAGTTTGCGTTCCCTGAAGTACTTGATTGAGCCTTCGTGCATCGGGATCGCCCAGGCGAAGATCTGGCGCTCGATGTCCCAGCCGACATTACCCGGCGCGCCGTCCTTGTAGTCCGGGAACAGTTCGACCATCGCTTTTGTCATGTTGTAGACGATGTCGGCATCGGTCTTCGCCATCGTCATCAGCACAGGATAAGGATAGGTCGCGCCTTCGACCTTCTTGTCCTTCGAAAGGTCGGCACCTTCCGCACCCCATTGCGGCACGTAGAACGGCGCGACTTTCTTCAGGCGGGCCCAGGCTTCCTTATCCTTGTGCGGCACCACCGGATACTGGATGCCGCGCGGCGACGAAGCGATTTTGTAAGCCTGACCGGAAATCGTCGAAGCGAAGGCCGCATCGACCTGATTGCTGATGATGCCTTCCATCGCGGCGCCGAAGCCGCCGAAATCGACGCGCTTCACGTCGTTCCAGGTCAGATTGGCAGAGGCGAGCAAGGCCGTGATGTTCTGGTTGAGCGAGGGCGCGCCGACGACCCACGCGACGCGCTTGCCTTTCAGGTCGCCCATCGTCTTGATGTTCGCATCCTTTGCCGTGACGACGGTCAGGAGCGCGTCGGAGTTGTTGAGCAGCACCGCGCGGACCGGCTGCGGACCCCAATCCTTGGCGCCGAATTCGTAAACGCCTTCCTGTGCGAGGTAGCTGCCGCCGACACCGTTTGCGGAGAACGGCACCTGGCCGTCGCGGAGCGGCAGCGTGCGCGAGATGTCGTTCTTGCCCGGCAGCACGCGCAACGTGACGTTGAGTTTGTTTTTCAGCGCGTTGCCGATGGCAACCGCCTGATTGTAGCCGCCCGAGCCGACGTCATAGGCGGTCCAGGTCAGCGTTTCCGGTAGCTTGGTGCCGGTCTGCGACATTGCCGGCGCGAGCACCATCGCGGTCAGCGCCGCTGCCGCAAGCAAGGTTCTTCTCTTCATGGCGTTGTTCTCCCTTGTTCTGATTTGTTGGTGAGGACGGTTAGTAACGTGAGACCGGCGACGACCAGTCCCGCCGCTATCGCGAGGTTCGTTGTGAAGGGAAGGCCGGTCAGGC
>JAGXQU010000018.1 GCA_018335895.1 Hyphomicrobiales bacterium
GAGAGGATAGCGATACCGCAGGAAGGAATTATTAACCATAAAGGCGATACCTTCGCTTCTATTGCAGGCAAAGGTTTTTCGAGATGTTTCCGCGCTCCTTCCGCGCCCAGGTCGGGCAGCGAATGGCTATTTGGGCGGGCATGCTCGGGTTTCTGTTTTCCCTCTACGCCGCCGTCGAAATTGTCCAGACCGTGCGCATGTCGGCGTTCTCGGAGAAGATTGCCCAGTCCTCGGCGGCATTGAAGGTCCACAACGCCTCGTACAATGCATTCTCGCTGCTCGCCCGCAGCTTTGACAGCGAGAAGACCGGGAAGGAAGTAGCCGGGGCGCTCAAGGAAATTCAAACGCTCACCGGCGACGAGGCGACGCAGAAGGCTGCGCGCGTGATGGCCGATGCCGCAGCCGTCTTGGTCCCGCTCGTGCTCAACCACCCCGAACGGCCGAAGGCGCTGCAAACGCTGGTCGAGCGGCGCGCTGAGCTCGAGAAATTGCTGATCGGCAGCATCGTCGCCAATCAGGAAGAACTCGCCACGATGATATCCCACGATCGCAAGAACAAGATCCTGATCGTGCTGATCTCGATCTTCGTGATCGGGCAAGTTCTGCTTCTGGAGTTTCGCTGGCTGGTGAAGCCGTTGAGCAGGATGGCCGTCGTGGTCCGCGGCGGAAAGAGGTTCTCGCAGTCGCTTACCAACGAAGCGCTGCGCCGCGACGAGGTCGGTGCGCTGGCGCGATCTCTCGTCAATCATTTCGCGCTGGTGAAGCGCGACGAGGAGCTCGCCCGCCTGGAGAAAGGCAAGCTGAACGACCGGCTCGCGAAGCAGGAGACCCTTAAACAGGAAAGCCTCGCGTTCCAGACGCGGATCGACGAGATCGTGCAGCGGCTCGAACTTCACGCCGCCCAGATGTCGTCGGCATCGAAGGACCTGCTTTCGATCTCATCGAACGCCGACGAGCGGGCCGCGGAGAGCGCAGACTCCACCCATCGCGTTTCGGAGCACGTCAACGTCGTGGCGTCCTCGATCGACGGGATCGCCAATACGATGACGAAGGTGGTCGCGGAAACCGAGCGCACATCGCAGATTGCCGCCGCCGCCCGCGAACTGGTGACGGCCGCAAGCGAAGACGCCCACGCGCTCACGGAATCCGCGCGCACAATCGAAGCGGTGATCGCGCTCATTCAGGATGTCGCGAGCCAGACCAACCTGCTGGCACTGAACGCGACCATCGAGGCGGCGCGGGCGGGCGAGGCGGGACGCGGTTTCGCAATCGTCGCGTCGGAAGTAAAATTGCTTGCCACCAAGACCGCGCAGGCGACGGATGAAATCCGGGCAGGCCTCAACGGCATAGTCGATTGCTCGCTGCGGATCGCCGAGCGCGTGAACCGTCTTGTCGGGTCGGTCGAGCAGATCGACGGCGGCGCTGCGGCCATCTCGGCCTCGATCCGCGAGCAGCATTCCAGTTCGCAGGCGATCAAATCGAACTCCGCGCAGAGCGCGGAGGATGTACGCGGCCTCGCCGACACGCTCCAGCATGTGGCGGGGCTGATCGCCGACGCCAAGAGCGCTGCGAGGACCGTGACGGAAGTTTCCGCCGAACTCGGCCAGCAGTCTCGAGACCTGCGTTTGTCGGTCGACCGCTTTGTCGCGAACAGTCAGGAGAGCGCCGCTTGAGCATCGCCACGGAACGCCTGCACGAGACATCCGACGCGCAGCATGCCGTGCATCATGCAGTGCGGCCCTACCGCTTCGCGGCCAAAGTGTTTCACTGGCTCGTCGCAATCCTTGTGATCTTCATGATTACGAGCGGCGTGATGATGAAGCAGCTGGGCGAGAGCGCTCCCTTCGACATCTACACGCTGCACAAGACGATCGGCGCCGCGATCGTGCTTCTCGTGTTGTGCCGTTTCGCATACCGGGTGCTGTTTCCGGATCGCTCATGGAATGCCGAGCGCTATCGGAGACCCTATCTGCACTATGTGCTGTATGCGTTGCTGTTTCTGGTGCCGCTTCTCGGCTGGGCCGGCATTTCGGATTTCGGCGCGCGGGAAATCTATTTCGGCTATTCGCTGCCCGCCATCTGGCCGCGCGGCGCGGGGTGGTCCGATTTGCTGCTCGAGTCGCACGCCTATGCGGCGTTCGGCATGCTGGTCGTGGTGGCGCTGCATATCGGCATGGCCGTGCAGGATCACCTGACGCGCTCGCGTTGGGATGCTCCTGAAGAAGATTGAGCCCCGCACGCTCGCATTATTGATTTTCCGCGCTGGCTACTCGCTTCGCTCGTCAGCGCGGCTCGCACTGGGACGCGCCTGAGGAAGACTAGCGGCGTCAGGCTTTCTTTTTGGAGCCGATCTTCGACTCGTTGCCGGAAAGAAGGCGCGAGATGTTTTCGCTGTGCTTCCACCACACTAGTACGGCGATCAACAGAAACAACGCTGCAACCGGCGGGTAGCCGAGAAAGTACAAGATTAACGGGCTCACTGCGGTTGCGACGAGTGCCGCCAGCGACGAATAGCGGGAGGCGAAGGCGACGGCGAGCCAGACGAGCGCTGCGCCGATCGCGGCCTGCCATGCGATGCCGAGCAACACGCCGAGAAACGTCGCGACCCCTTTGCCGCCTTTGAACTTCAGCCACACAGGATACATGTGCCCGATGACGGCCCCGACCCCCGCGAGCACAGACCCCAGGCCGGTGGTGACCGGCCACTCATGGCTCACGAAGCGCGACGCGATTAACACCGCGACAGTACCCTTCAGCAGGTCACAGGCGAGGGTCGCGGCAGCCAGCCCCTTGTTACCCGTGCGCAGCACGTTGGTCGCGCCGATATTGCCCGAGCCGATTTTGCGCACGTCGCCGAGGCCCGCGTATTTCGTGAGCAGCAGCCCGAACGGGATCGAGCCCAGCGCATAGCCGAGGAGGAAGTCGACGAGAAGGACGGTGGTGGAAGTCATGGCCTAAGGTATTCGTAGACGGTTCGTCCCGCAACGACGGTGCGGGTTGCGCGGCCGGAGAGCTTCGCTTCATCGAAGGCGGTGTTGGTGCAACGCGATTTCAGCGTATTGCGGTCGAGCACCCAGGGCACATCGGGATCGAACACGACGACATCCGCGGGAGAATTGGGCTTCAGCGTCCCGCCGGGAAGTTCGAGCAGTTCCGCGGGCCGCGTGGACATCGCGCGCAGCATCGCCATCAGCGAAAGCGAGCCGTCATGCACGAGCCGCAGGCCGACGGGCAGCATGGTCTCGAGACCGATCGCGCCGAACGCTGCTTCGGCAAAGGGCAGGCGCTTCACTTCAACGTCCTGCGGATCGTGATCCGACATGATCACATCGACGAGGCCTTCCGCGACGGCGCTTGCGAGCGCGGCGCGGTCCGACTCGGTACGCAGCGGCGGCCGCAGCTTCAGGAAGGTGCGGTAGGAGCCGATGTCGTTTTCGTTCAGCGCCACGTGGTTGATCGACGCCGAAGCCGTGACCCGGAGGCCGCGATCCTTCGCGCGGCGCAATACATCGAGTGAGTCCGCACAGGTGATGGAGGCGGCGTGATAGCGGCCGCCGGTCAGTTCGACGAGCCGGATGTCGCGCTCGAGCATGATCGTCTCGGCGGCTTTCGGAACGCCGGAGAGACCGAGCCGGGTCGCGAACTCGCCCGCGTTCATGACGCCCGCGCCGGTAAGGTTCTGGTCTTCGGTGTGATGCACGATCAGCGCATCGAAGTCGCGTGCGTAGGTGAGCGCCCGGCGAAACACGTTCGCGTTCATCACGCTCTTTGCGCCATCGGTGAAGGCGACGGCACCCGCGGCCCTGAGCAGACCGATCTCGGTCATCTCGTTGCCCTCTAAGCCCTTGGTCAGCGCCGCCATCGGATGGATGTGCACGACGGCGTTGTCGCGCGCGCGTCGCAGCACGAAGTCCACGGTCGCGGGATCGTCGATCGGCGGATCGGTCTCGGGCTGGCAGATGATGGAGGTGACGCCGCCGGCGGCAGCCGCGTGGCTTGCGGTCGCGAGCGTCTCGCGATGCTCGGCACCGGGCTCGCCGATGAACGCGCGCATGTCGATCAGGCCGGGCGCGATGACCTGGCCGTTCACATCGACGATTTCAGTGCCTTCCGGCGCGCCGGACGCGCGGATGTTTTTGCCCGCCTCCTTGATGACGCCGTCCGCGATCAGGACATCGCCGCGCTGGTCGAGATCGCGCGAGGGATCGATCACGCGGGCGTTCGCGAGCAGGAGCGGGCGATTTTCGTTGCGCGCGATCATTTGAAGATCCGCCGCTGTAGCATGCTGAATGCAACCCAAAGCGCGACGATCAATATGAGCGAGCCCATGCTCAGCGAGACCATCAGCGGGCTATTGAAGTCGTCCGGGCGAAACAGCCACAGCATCAGGAGATAAGCGGGGGCGGCGATCGTGAGCATGACGAGCGCAAGCAGCGCGAGCGAATAGAGGATCGCCATGTACCAGCGCTGGCTCATAAAGAGGCTGATGATTTTGCCGATCACCTCTTCGATGATGAAGGAGATCATGTGCGGCCCTCACGCATTGGGAAGGTTCCGGGCCAGCGCTTCCAGCACCGCCATGCGCACCGCGACGCCCATCTCGACCTGCTCGCGGATGAGCGACTGCGCGCCGTCGGCGACCGAGCTTTCGATTTCGACGCCGCGGTTCATCGGACCCGGATGCATCACGAGCGCGTCGGGCTTTGCGAACTTCAGCTTCGCCGGATCGAGACCGTAATAGTGGAAGTACTCGCGGGAAGACGGGATCAGCGATCCCGCCATGCGCTCGCGTTGCAGGCGCAGCATCATCACGATGTCGCAGTCGCGCAGCCCTTCGCGCATGTCGCGGTGGACTTCGACGCCGAGGCGCTCGATGCCCGAGGGCAGGAGCGTCGAGGGGGCGACCACGCGCACCCGCGCGCCCATGGTGTTGAGCAAGATGATGTTCGAACGCGCGACGCGCGAATGGGCGATGTCGCCGCAGATCGCGACCGTCAGTCCCTCGAGGCGGCCCTTGTTGCGGCGGATGGTGAGGGCATCGAGGAGTGCCTGCGTCGGGTGTTCATGCGCGCCGTCGCCGGCGTTGATCACCGAGCATTCGACTTTCTGCGACAACAGCTCGACCGCGCCGGAGGCGGCGTGGCGCACCACGATCATGTCCGGATGCATTGCGTTCAGCGTCAACGCGGTGTCCAGGAGCGTCTCGCCCTTGCGGATCGAGGACGACGCGATCGACATGTTCATGACGTCCGCGCCGAGCCGCTTGCCGGCAAGCTCGAACGAGCTTTGCGTGCGCGTCGAGGCCTCGAAGAAGAGGTTGATCTGGGTCCGGCCTTCGAGCGTCGTGCGCTTTTTCTGAATCTGGCGGTTCAGATCGACGAATTCCTCGGCGAGATCGAGGAGGCCGGTGATGTCGGAAGCGGAAAGCCCTTCGATGCCCAGCAAATGGCGTTGCGTGAGCGCAAAAGTGGAAGGGCCGCGAGTTGTCATTAAAGGCAACCGCATAGACCCAACTTGCGCGCATCGCAAGCGCCGATTGCCATGTTAGATTAACGGTCCACTGGTACCGACTGCGGAATACGCGCCATGACCGCGACGTCACCTTTTGCCACCCACGAAGTCTTCAACCAGTCGCCGCCGCTGGGCGACGTGGACCTCTATTCGAGCGATGCCGCGCTGACCGGAGCGACAGCGGCTTTCGGCGCAGGGAAGTCGGCTCCGTCGCTCCGCGAGTTCGGAACCGCGTTCGGGCGCGCGGAAATGACGGAACTCGCGCGGCTTGCGAACGAATACACGCCGAAATTGCGCAGCCATGACCGGCAGGGGCATCGCGCCGACGTGGTCGAGTTTCATCCGGCCTATCACCGCTTCATGGAAGCGAGCATCAAGGCGGGCGTCCATTCCTCGGTCTGGGCGGCGGACGGCTCGCTCGTGCCCGGAGAGCAGGTCGCGCGCTCGACCCGGCATTATCTCGCAAGCCAGGTGGAGCAGGGGCATCTGTGTCCCGTCACCATGACCCATGCGGCGGCAGGCGCGCTCGGCACGGAGCCCTCGCTCCTTCGGGAGTGGCTGCCGCTGATCCGGTCGCGCGAATACGACCCGCGCTTCCTTCCCGCGGGCGAGAAGCGCGGCGTGACCTTCGGCATGGGAATGACGGAGAAGCAGGGCGGAACCGATGTTCGCCAGAACACGACGCAGGCGACACCGGACGGAGATGCCTACCGGCTTGTCGGTCACAAGTGGTTCTTCTCCGCGCCGATGTGCGATGCGTTTTTGGTGCTTGCCCAGGCAAAAGGCGGGCTCACCTGTTTTCTCGTGCCGCGCTTCCGCCCCGATGGCTCATCCAACGCGCTTCGCCTGATGCGTCTGAAAGACAAGCTCGGCAACCGTTCGAATGCGTCGAGCGAGGTGGAGTTCGAAGGCGCTTATGCGCAGCGCTGCGGCCCAGAAGGCGAGGGTGTGAAAACGATCATCGGCATGGTCCAGCTCACGCGCCTCGATTGCGTGACCGGCTCGCTCGGCATCATGCAGGGCGCGTTGCGCCACGCCGTGCATCACACCCGCCATCGCACGGTGTTCCAGCGCAAACTCGTTGATCAGCCGCTGATGCGTATGGTGCTCGGCGATCTGGCGCTGGAGCGTGAAGGCGCGCTCGCGCTCGCGCTCCGGCTCGCGTCGTCCTTCGA
>JAGXQU010000019.1 GCA_018335895.1 Hyphomicrobiales bacterium
CCCGGGTACTATGGAAGGCTGAAATCCGCGAGCCGAAGCGTTTGGCCTCGGACATGCCCGGATCGCGAATGCCCCGCGCTCCGGTTTCGGGACGCGGTCTCCTTGCCACCGGCTTTCCCCGCCCCGGCAAGGGGCCGCGTCGCTCCGTTTTGGGCGCTTCTTCCGCCCCGGTTCGCGCCCCCGGTTCTGCTCGACCCGGACGGCCCTGTCGGCTAGAGAACGGGCTCTTTCCAAGTCCTTCTCCGGCATCTGAAAATCATGAGCGGCGTCAACGAAATCCGGTCGACCTTTCTCGAGTACTTCGCGAAGAACGGGCACGAAATCCTGCCGTCGTCTCCGCTCGTCCCGCGCAACGATCCGACGCTGATGTTCACGAACGCCGGCATGGTGCAGTTCAAGAACGTCTTCACCGGCGTCGAGAAGCGGCCCTACAACAAGGCGACCACCTCGCAGAAATGCGTGCGCGCCGGCGGCAAGCACAACGACCTCGACAACGTCGGCTATACCGCGCGTCATCACACCTTCTTCGAGATGCTCGGCAACTTCTCGTTCGGCGATTACTTCAAGGAACGCGCGATCGAGCTCGCGTGGAATCTGTGCACCAAGAATTTCGATCTACCGAAGGACAAGCTGCTGGTCACCGTCTATCACACCGACGACGAGGCCTTTAACCTCTGGAAGAAGATCGCGGGCCTGCCGGAAAGCCGGATCATCCGCATTCCGACCTCCGACAATTTCTGGGCGATGGGCGACACCGGTCCCTGCGGTCCCTGCTCGGAAATCTTCATCGACCAGGGCGACAAGCTGCAGGGCGGTCCTCCGGGCAGCCGCGACGAAGACGGCGACCGCTTCCTCGAGTTCTGGAATCTCGTCTTCATGCAGTACGAGCAGGTCACGCCCGAGAAGCGGATCGACCTGCCGCGGCCTTCGATCGACACCGGCATGGGCCTCGAGCGCATCTCCGCGATCATGCAGGGCGTCTATTCGAACTACGACACCGATCTTTTCAAGGGTCTGATCCGCGCGAGCGAGGAAGCGACCGGCGTCAAAGCCGAAGGAGAAAACCGCGCCGCGCATCGCGTGATCGCGGATCATCTGCGCGCATCGTCGTTCCTCGTCGCCGACGGCGTGCTGCCCTCGAACGAAGGCCGCGGCTATGTGCTTCGCCGCATCATGCGCCGCGCCATGCGCTACGCGGAACTGCTCGGCGCGAAGGATCCGCTGATGTTCCGGCTCGTGCCCGCGCTCGTGCGCGAGATGGGCTCCGCCTATCCGGAGCTCGTGCGCGCGGAAAGCCTGATCACCGAGACGCTGAAACTCGAAGAGACCCGCTTCCGCAAAACGCTCGAGCGCGGCCTTGCGATGCTCGAGGCAGAATCGAAGCCGCTCAAGAAAGGCGACAGCTTCAGCGGCGAAACCGCGTTCACGCTCTACGATACCTACGGTTTCCCGCTCGACCTCACGCAGGACGCCCTGAAGCCGCGCGGCATTTCCGTCGACACCAAGGCTTTCGAAAGCGCGATGGAAAAACAAAAGGCCAAAGCGCGGGAGAGCTGGAAGGGATCGGGTGACGCCGCGGCGGAGACGATCTGGTTCGGCCTGCGCGAGAAACTAGGCGCGACCGAATTCCTCGGCTACGAAACCGAAACCGCCGAAGGCGTCGTCTCGGCCATCGTGAAAGATGGTGCTGAGGTGCAATCGCTGAAAGCCGGCGAGGAGGGCGCGGTCGTCCTGAACCAGACGCCGTTCTATGGCGAAAGCGGCGGCCAGGTCGGCGACATGGGGCTGCTCGCCGGCGAGAAGGTGAAATTCCGCGTCACCGATACGCAAAAGAAGGCGGGCGATCTCTTCGTGCATTATGGCAAGGTCGAGGAAGGTACGCTGGAGGCCGGCAAGGCGCTGGAGTTGAAAGTCGATCACGCGCGCCGCAGCGGCATCCGCCGCAATCACTCTGCGACCCATCTTCTGCACGAAGCGCTCCGCCAGGTCCTCGGGGATCACGTGGCGCAGAAAGGCTCGCTGGTTGCGCCAGACCGTCTGCGTTTCGACTTCTCGCACCCGAAACCGATCTCGCAGGATGAGATTGCGAAGATCGAGGCCATCGCCAACGAGTACGTGCTGGAGAACTCGCCGGTGACCACGCGCGTGATGGCGCTCGACGACGCCCGCGCGGCGGGTGCACGAGCGCTGTTCGGCGAAAAATACGGCGATGAAGTTCGCGTCGTCGCGATGGGCAAGGCGCCCGGCAGCAATACGCTCGGCTGGTCTGTCGAACTCTGCGGCGGCACCCATGTCGTCCGCACCGGCGATATCGGTCTCGTTGCGCTGACCAGCGAAAGCGGCGTCGCCGGCGGCGTGCGCCGTATCGAGGCGGCGACCGGCGAGGGTGCGCGTAGGCTTCTGCGTGAGGAGAGCCGCGCGCTGGACGAGATCACGGGACTTCTGAAGTCTTCCGTCGCCGATGCGCCTGCGCGTCTTGCAGCGCTGATCGACGAACGCAAGAAACTCGAGCGCGAGCTGGCGGACGCCAGAAAGAAACTCGCGATGGGCGGCGGCGGAAAGTCCGATGGCGGCGATGCGGTCAGGAGCATCGGCAACGTCAAGTACTTCGCGCGCTCCGTCGAAGGCATCGAGATCAAGGATCTGAAAAGCCTCGTCGACGAAGGCAAGAAGCAGGTCGGCTCCGGCGTGGTCGCGATCGTCGGCGTCACCGAAGACGGCAAGGCCGGAATCGTTGTCGGCGTGACGGCCGATTTGACCTCGAAGTTCAGCGCGGTCGACCTCGTCCGCATGGGTGCGGAAGCGCTCGGTGGAAAAGGCGGCGGGGGACGCCCGGACATGGCACAGGCAGGCGGCCCGCTCGGCGCGAAAGCCGATGACGCACTAAAGGCGATCGAAGCGGCGCTTTCCGCTTAAAGTTAAAGTTGAGATTCAAGCGCCTCAGGCGCTGAACTCGATTCACGAAAACGGCCCGGAATGAGTCATTCCGGGCCGTTTCGATTCCAGTTCTGATGCAGGTCGAGGTCAGACCATCGCCTTCTTCAGGTTCTCGTCGATCTTGTCGAGGAATCCGGCGGTGGACAGCCACTTCTGCTGGTCGCCCACGAGAAGCGCCAGATCCTTGGTCATGAAGCCGGCCTCGACCGTGTCGATACAAACCTTCTCGAGCGTGGTCGAGAATTTAGCCAGTTCGGCGTTGCCGTCGAGCTTGGCGCGATGCGCGAGGCCGCGCGTCCAGGCGAAGATCGAGGCGATCGAGTTGGTCGAGGTCTCTTCGCCCTTCTGGTGCTGACGATAGTGGCGCGTCACCGTGCCGTGCGCAGCTTCCGCTTCCATCGTCTTGCCGTCCGGGGTGAGCAGCACGGAGGTCATGAGGCCGAGCGAGCCGAAGCCCTGCGCGACCGTGTCGGACTGCACGTCGCCGTCGTAGTTCTTGCACGCCCAGACGTATCCGCCCGACCACTTGAGCGCAGCGGCAACCATGTCGTCGATCAGCCGGTGCTCGTAGACGGTCTTCTTGCCGGCGAACTTGTCCTTGAACTCCGCGTCGAACACTTCCTGGAAGATGTCCTTGAAGCGTCCGTCGTACTGCTTGAGGATCGTGTTCTTGGTGGAAAGATAGAGTGAGTAGCCGCGGTTCAGCGCGTAGTTCATCGATGCGCGTGCGAAGTCGCGGATCGACTCGTCCAGATTGTACATCGCCATGGTGACGCCGGCGCCCGGCGCCTGGAATACTTCCTTCTCGATCACCTTGCCGTCGGCGCCTTCGAACTTGATCGTCAGCTTGCCCTTGCCCGGGAACTTGAAATCGGTCGCGCGATACTGGTCGCCGAAAGCGTGACGGCCGATCACGATCGGCTGGGTCCAGCCGGGCACGAGGCGCGGCACGTTCTTGCAGATGATGGGCTCGCGGAAAATCGTGCCGCCGAGGATGTTGCGGATCGTGCCGTTCGGCGACTTCCACATCTCCTTGAGGTTGAATTCTTTCACGCGCGCTTCGTCGGGCGTAATCGTCGCGCACTTCACCGCGACGCCGACTTCCCGCGTCTTGTTCGCTGCATCAATGGTGATCTGGTCGTTGGTTTCGTCGCGCTTCTCGACGCCGAGATCGTAATAGAGCAGGTCGATGTCGAGGTAAGGGTGGATCAGCTTGTCCTTGATGAGCTGCCAGATGATCCGTGTCATCTCGTCGCCATCCATTTCGACGACCGGATTCTTGACCTTGATTTTCGCCATGACCGCGAGGCTCCCCCGAAAGCTTGGAAATTTGCAGGAAATGGCGGGCCGTAGTGGCCCGCCGATCAGGGGGTCGCTATAGCATCGGCTCATAGGCCGCGAAAGCCGACTTTGGCTGCGGTTCGAGAGTTTCCAGATGCCGGGCGCAGGAACGGACAGTACGAAAGAATGGATTGCCGGCCGCGGGCCGGTGATCGTGCTCGTCGAGCCGCAACTCGCCGAAAATATCGGCGCGGTCGCGCGCGCGATGGGGAATTTCGCCCTCGCCGAACTCCGGCTCGTGAAGCCGCGCGACGGCTGGCCGAACCCGGGCGCGTTTCGCACGGCTTCAGGCGCTGACCGGATCCTCGAGGAGGCGAAGCTTTACGAGACGCTGGAGGAGGCGATCGCCGACTGCACGTTTGTGATTGCCGCGACCGCGCGCCAGCACGACCAGATCAAGCAAGTCGTCGGGCCTGAACAAGCCGCACGCGACCTGCTGCCGCATGTCGAGGCAGGAAATAAAGCCGCGCTCGTGTTCGGCCGAGAGCGCAATGGACTAGAGGTCCACGAAGTAGGCCTGGCCAACAAGATCCTCACCATGCCAGTGAACCCGGCTTTCGCCTCGCTCAATCTCGCGCAGGCGGTGATCGTCTGCGCCTACGAGTTCTACAAGCTCGCCTCCGGCAATGCGCTGCCGTTTGTGGCACCGGACTTCTCGCCGCCGGCGTCAAAGGCGAAGTTCGAGGCATTCATTGCAACGCTGGTGAGCGAGCTGGAGCGTCATGAGTTTTTCCGTCCGCCGGAAAAACGCGAGAACATGATCGTGAATCTCCGCAACATTTTCCTGCGGATCGAGCCGACCGAGCAGGATATGCAGACGTTGCACGGCGTCGTGCGGACGCTCGCGCAGGGTTCGAAAGGTCCTGCGACCGGCGGCATTTTGCGGGGCGGGGAGGCGGAGTTACTCCGCGATCTCCTGAACAAGCAGGGGGCGAGCACCGCAAGCGGTACTGCGCCGGGAAAGGGTCTCGCGCGGCTCCTGCGGCGAAACCCTACCGAACTGGAACGTAGCCTTTGGAAGGCGCTGACCAACGACAAACGGTTTGCCGGTCAGTTCAAGCGCAACGTGCCGATCGGCCCGCATGTTACCGACTTTCTCGCGCAACACCTGCGTCTCATTCTGGCAATCGTTCCGCCGGAGGAGGATGACGACGCCCGCACGATGCGCGAAGCGCAGCATGGATGGCTGCGCGCGCGAAACTACAGGATCGTTGAGATAAATTCGAAGGAGCAGGAACTTGACCGGCTGCTCAGT
Source organism: Hyphomicrobiales bacterium (assembly GCA_018335895.1). GTDB lineage: Bacteria > Pseudomonadota > Alphaproteobacteria > Rhizobiales > Xanthobacteraceae. The sequence goes on from JAGXQU010000019.1 coordinate 5,534, forward strand.
CAGATCGAGCAAGCGATGAAAGTAACCTCTCCTAGCCGATCATGAATCCGGAACCGCGAAATTCAATGATCGCATTAAGCCACGAGAGAACGCGGCGAGAACCGAAGTTGAACGAAACGCAGCGCGTTTACGATACCCGATGAACAAAAGCATATTGCGCGCTAAGCTTGGGTTCCGATGCAGGATTCGTTAGCCAACTCCGTCAACCCCGCTGTGCTGGTGTTCGATTCCGGGCTCGGCGGGCTCACGGTGCTGCGCGAGATAGCGGCGCTCCGGCGCGACCTCAAGCTCGTCTACGCCGCCGACGATGCTGTTTTTCCCTATGGCCGGCTCGACGACGCGGCGCTGATCGGGCGGGTTTCGGCTGTAATGGACGATCTGATCGCGCGCTATCGGCCGGCGCTCGTCGTGATCGCCTGCAATACCGCGTCCACGCTCACGCTCCCTGTGCTGCGTGCGAAACACACAATTCCATTCGTCGGCACGGTACCTGCGATCAAACCGGCTTGCGCGCGATCGAAGACAAAGCGGATTTCCGTGCTGGCAACACCCGGAACCGTGAAGCGCGATTACACACGCGAACTGATCCGGGAGTTCGCGGGCGGCTGCGAGGTCGATCTCGTCGGCAGCGAATGGCTTGCTCCGCTGGCGGAGGCCTATTTGCGCGGAGAGGAGGTGGCGGACGGCCGGATCGCCAGGGAAATCGCGCCTGCGTTTATCGATCGAGGATCCATGACCGACACGGTCGTTCTCGCCTGCACGCATTATCCGCTGCTGCTGGAGAAGTTGAGGAAGCTCGCGCCCTGGCCGGTGGAATGGATCGACCCGGCTCCCGCGATCGCGCGGCGGGTTGCAAGCCTGCTTCCGGCCCCCGGCAGCCCCGTGACAGAGCCCACCCGGGCATTTTTCACGAGCGGGAAATTACCGGGCTCGGCGCTTGCTAAGGCCCTGAAAAGCTTTGGGATTGAGGCCGCAGGCGAAGCCGTTTGACAGGTTCGGGGTGACCCTATATCCCCACGCACTTCCCGCACCCGTGGCGGCCTTCCTCATCGAAACCGGAAAAGCCGGTTCCGGCGCTCGGAAGTTCGCCTGTCGGCTTGCTCAACGAAGGGCATGCAAAGGAGGGCGCAATCCAAACTTGAGGATTAGCGATGTCGAAGCGTCACTCGGCCAAGCACAAGCTTGACCGCCGCATGGGCGAAAATATCTGGGGCCGCCCGAAAAGCCCCGTCAATCGCCGCGAATACGGCCCCGGCCAGCACGGCCAGCGCCGCAAGGGCCGCCCGTCGGACTTCGGCGTGCAGCTGCGCGCGAAGCAGAAGCTCAAGGGCTATTACGGCAATATTTCCGAGAAGCAGTTTCTCGGCATCTATAAAGAATCGGTTCGCCGCCGCGGCGACACCGGCGCGCTCCTGATCGGTCTTCTCGAGAGCCGTCTGGACGCCATCATCTATCGCGCGAAGTTCGTGCCGACAGTGTTCGCCGCCCGCCAGTTCATCAACCACGGCCATGTGCAGGTGAACGGCAAGAAGGCGACGATCCCGAGCATGCGTCTGGAGCCGGGCGATGTCGTCTCGGTGAAGGAAAAGTCGAAGCAGCTTCCGCTCGTTCTCGAAGCGACCCAGCTCGCCGAGCGCGATGTGCCGGATTACATCGAAGCCGATCACTCGAAGATGACCGCGAAGCTGACCCGCGTGCCGGTGCTCACCGAGGTTCCGTTCCCGGTGCAGATGGAGCCGCATCTCGTCGTCGAATTCTACTCGCGCTGAGTCTCGCGCGACGAAGCAACAAAAAGCCGCCCGGTCTGGGCGGCTTTTTTTTATCTCCAAGAGGCGGGCGGGTGCAGCGATTACGCTTTCGCCGCTACCTTCACGCCTTTTTCGTTGAGGAAGCTCTGCAGTTCGCCGGCCTGAAACATTTCGCGCACGATATCCGCGCCGCCGACGAACTCGCCCTTCACGTAAAGCTGCGGGATGGTCGGCCAGCTTGCGAAGTCCTTGATGCCCTGGCGAAGCTCGGCCGAGTCCAGCACGTTGATGCCCTTATAGGGCGCACCGACATAGTCGAGGATTTGCACGACCTGACCGGAGAAGCCGCACTGCGGGAACTGCGGCGTGCCTTTCATGAAGAGCACGATGTCGTTCGAGGTTACTTCGTTCTTGATGAAATCCTGAATGC
>JAGXQU010000020.1 GCA_018335895.1 Hyphomicrobiales bacterium
GCACCGGACACCGCCCGACCGAGCTTTCCGGCGGTCAGCAGCAGCGTGTCTCGATCGCGCGCGCGCTCATGAACGAAGCGCCAGTGATTCTGGCAGACGAGCCGACCGGCGCACTCGATACGCGATCCGGAGAGGAAGTGCTCGCGCTCCTGAAGGAACTGCACGCTGAAGGCCGCACCGTCATTCTCATCACGCACAATCCCGAGATTGCGAAACACGCCGAGCGCACGATCCATATCGCCGACGGCAAGGTCAAACTCGACGAAAAGCGCGCGCGGCAAGCGCATAAAAAATCGCATGCCTTCTCCCTCGACCTGAAAGCACGCAACCGCTGGCTGCCCGATCTCGTCGAAGCGGCAAAGATGGCGCTGAAGTCCATGCGCGTGAACCTGTTTCGCACGGCGCTCACGCTGCTGGGCGTCGTGATCGGTGTCGCGGCGGTCGTGGCCATGCTCGCCATCGGCGACGGCTCCAAGCAACAAGTGCTCGAGCGCATCTCTTCGATGGGCACGAACCTGCTCGTGGTGCGGCCCGGTGCGGCTCGCGTGCGCGGCTCCGGCGATATCGCGACCCTGGTGGAAGAAGATGCCATGGCAATCTCCGAGTTGCCATCGGTCGCGGCAGTCTCGCCCGAACGTGCAACCCGCGCGACCGTGCGCGTCGGCAACATCGACTACCAGACGCTCGTACAGGGTGGATGGCCCGGCTACACGCAGGCGCGCGACTGGCCGCTCGCGGAAGGCAGCTTCATTTCCGATGACGACGTAAAAGGTTACGCGCCCGTGATCGTGCTCGGGCAAACGGTCGCGCGCACGCTGTTTCCGGACGGCGGCAGCCCGATCGGGAAATATCTTCTGGTCAAGAACGTGCCGTTCGAAATCGTCGGCGTGCTGGGCGCGCGTGGCGCAACGCCCTGGGGCACCGATCAGGACGACATCGTCGTGATGCCGCTCTCGACCGGCTACATGCGCATGTTCGGCAAACGCTACCTGCAATCGATCACGGTGCTGGTCGGGGATTCCGACGAGATCAAGGAAACCGAAGCGGCGATCGAAAAGCTTCTGACCGAGCGGCATCGCGGCGTGGTCGATTTTCAGATCCGCAACACGTCCTCGATTCTGGAAACCGCGCTCGCGACACAGGATACGCTCACGATCCTGCTCGCCTCCGTCGCCGCGATTTCGCTGCTCGTCGGCGGCATCGGCGTCATGAACATCATGCTGGTTTCCGTCACCGAACGCACGCGCGAGATCGGCGTGCGGATGGCGACCGGGGCACGGATGCAGAATATTCTCCTGCAATTCAACACCGAGGCGCTGGTGGTGTGCGGCATCGGCGGGCTCGTCGGTGTCGCGCTCGGCGTTGCGGTCGCGCTGATCGTGCAAAGTTTTGGCGTCGCGATCCTGCTATCGCCGCTGCCCGCGGTTCTCGCATTTTCCTGCGCTTTCCTCACGGGCCTGCTGTTCGGCTATCTGCCCGCACGCAAAGCCGCGCAGATGGACCCTGTGGTCGCGCTTTCCTACGAGTAGCTTGCTTTCGATAGGCCGCCTGCCTAGGGTCCCGCCGATTTCCAAACGGCGCCAGAAATGCTCGACAAAACCGATCCGCTATCGCCCACCCGCTCGTTTCAGGGCCTGATCCTCGCGCTCCAGAATTTCTGGGCGAAACAGGGCTGCGTGATTTTGCAGCCCTACGACATGGAGATGGGCGCGGGCACCTTCCATCCGGCGACGACCTTGCGCGCACTCGGGCCGAAGCCGTGGAACGTCGCTTACGTCCAGCCTTCGCGCCGCCCAAAAGACGGGCGCTATGGCGAGAACCCGAACCGGCTCCAGCACTATTATCAATATCAGGTGATCCTGAAGCCCTCGCCGCCGAATTTGCAGGAGCTCTATCTGCAATCGCTCGCTGCGATCGGCATCGACGCGAAAGTCCACGACATCCGCTTTGCCGAAGACGACTGGGAAAGCCCGACGCTCGGCGCGTGGGGGCTAGGCTGGGAATGCTGGTGCGACGGCATGGAAGTTTCGCAGTTCACGTACTTCCAGCAGGTCGCGGGCTTCGAATGCGCGCCGGTCTCAGGCGAGCTTACTTACGGTCTCGAGCGTCTCGCGATGTATGTGCAGGGTGTCGAGAACGTCTACGACCTCAACTTCAACGGACTGGAAGGCGAGAAGAAAGTCACCTACGGCGACGTGTTTCTGCAAGCCGAGAAGGAATATTCGCGGCACAATTTCGAATACGCCGACACGACGATGCTGTTCGAACAATTCAAGATGGCGGAGAACGCCTGCAAGAAATATCTCGCGGACGGCGACCGCGGCGAAGAACACCTGATGGTGCTGCCCGCCTACGACCAGTGCATCAAGGCGAGCCACGTTTTTAATCTTCTCGACTCGCGCGGCGTGATCTCCGTCACCGAGCGGCAAAGTTACATCCTGCGCGTGCGCGAGCTTGCGAAAGCCTGCGGCGCCGCCTGGCTGAAAACCGAGGGAGGCCGGGCATGAGCGCGCCTAAAACTCTGCTGCAGATGGCCGGCGCGCCCCTGGAGCCCGGCAAGTTCTCCGAAAGCGTGATCGTCATCATCGACGCGCAGAACGAATATGTAAGCGGCAAGCTGCCGCTCGTGGGCGTCACGCCCGCGCTCGACAACATCGCGATCCTGCTGAAGGCCGCGCGCGCGGCGGGTGCGCCCGTCATCCATGTGCAGCACAAGGGCCGTGCGGGCGGATTGTTCGACCCCGGCGCGGATGCCTTCAAGCTCGCAGAGCAGGCGGCAAGCGCTCCCGGCGAAGCCATCGTCGAAAAGCCGCTGCCGAACGCGTTCGCGCAGACCAATTTGCAGGATCTCGTTGTGAAGACCGGGCGGAAGCAGCTCATCGTCGCCGGTTTCCAGACACATATGTGCATCTCGTCCACGGTTCGCGCCGCACTCGATCTTGGCTACCGCACGACGGTCGTGAGCGATGCCGCCGCCACCCGCGACCTGCCCGATCCGACCGGCGGG
>JAGXQU010000021.1 GCA_018335895.1 Hyphomicrobiales bacterium
GTGCGATTGAAGCGGCCGGCGCGCCGGCCCGCGCCTTCTCGGCGCTCGATATGCCGACCGTGTGCCAGCCTTACGCGCGGCAACCTGCCATCAAGGATCTCTCCGAGGGGCGTATCGTCGTGCTCGCAGGCGGTACCGGCAACCCGTACTTCACGACGGACACCGCAGCGGCGCTGCGTGCCGCCGAGCTAAGCTGTCAGGCGATCTTCAAGGCGACCGACGTGGACGGGATCTACGATTCCGACCCGCACAAAAACCCCAAGGCAAAGCGCTTCAAGACGCTGACCGCGAGCGAGGCTTTGTCGAGGAATCTCAAGGTCATGGACGCGGCGGCCTTCGCGCTTGCTAGAGACGCCAAGCTGCCGATAATCGTGTTTTCGATCAAAGCGGCAGGCGCGATTTCTGCGGCGATCGCCGATCCTTCGCGCGGCACGATCGTTACGGCCTGATCGCAATCAATTCCGGCCCTCGCGGCCTCAAGAACCGAGAGCAAGACCATGGCAGCGTTCGACATCGCAGACATCAAGCGCCGGATGACCGGCGCTTCCGGCGTTTTGAAAAGCGAGCTTTCCGGCCTGCGCACAGGCCGCGCGACGCCTTCGCTCGTGGAGCCGATTACGGTCGAAGCCTATGGCTCCAACATGCCGCTTTCGCAGGTGGCGACCGTCGCCATCCCCGAGCCGCGGCTGATCTCGATTCAGGTGTGGGACAAGTCGGTGGTGAGCGCCGTCGAGAAAGCGATCCGCGACTCCAATCTCGGGCTCAATCCGAACACCGAAGGCCAGGTCATTCGTCTTCGCATCCCCGATCTCAACGAAGACCGCCGCAAGGAACTGGTGAAGGTCGCACACAAATACGCGGAAGCCGCAAAGGTGGCGATCCGTCACGTGCGCCGCGACGGCATCGACCTTCTGAAAAAGTCCCAGAAGGACGGTCACGTCTCCGAGGACGACACCAAGCGCCTCGAAGCCGACGTGCAGAAAGCGACCGATGCGGCAATCGCCGAAGTCGATCAGATGCTTGCGCACAAGGAAAAGGAAATCCTGTCGGTCTGACGGGGAGCCCGGAATGCCGATGCCAGACGCCGCGCCATCCGAAGACGCCGGCGTAGCTGCGCCTCCGGTGCACGTCGCAATCATCATGGACGGGAACGGCCGCTGGGCAGCTGCGCGCGGCCTGCCGCGCCGCGAGGGTCACCGTCGCGGGGTCGAGGCGCTTCGCAACATCGTGAAGGCGGCGGGCGAACTCGGTATCCGGTATCTCACCATCTACAGCTTTAGCGCCGAGAACTGGTCGCGTCCCGCGGACGAAATCGAAGACCTGATGGGGCTTCTGAAGCGCTTCGTGCGCAACGATCTCGCTGACCTGCACAAGAACGACGTGCGTGTCCGGATCATTGGCGAGCGGAAAAATCTGAAGCCGGACATTCGCGCGCTGCTCGATGAGGCGGAAGAACTCACAGCAAACAACAAAGGGGCCACGCTCGTTGTCGCGTTCAATTACGGCGCGCAGCAGGAGATCGCGGAAGCCGCCCGAAAGCTCGCGGAACGGGTTGCGCGCGGCGAACTTTCACCCGATCAGATCGACGCCGGAACGATCGCCGCCAATCTCCAGACCCACGGTATCCCCGATCCCGAGCTTATTATCAGAACCAGCGGCGAGCAGCGGCTTTCAAATTTCCTGCTGTGGCAGGCGGCGTATGCTGAATTCGTATTCGTGCCGACGCACTGGCCGGATTTCGACAAGGCCGCGCTCGAAGCGGCGATAGAAGAGTTCGGCAAACGCGAGCGGCGCTTCGGCGGCCTGAGCGCGAAGGCGAGGGCGTAACGTGAGCGACACAGCATCTTCCTCGATGGCGAGCGATCTGAAGCGCCGCGTGCCTTCGGCGATAGCGATGATCGTCCTCGCGCTCGCCGTGACCTGGTATGGCGGCCTGCCGTTCCTTCTTTTCTGGACGATTGCCGCGCTGATCGTCTGGTACGAATGGACGACCATCGTGCGCGCCGAACCGCGGACGAATGTGATGGCGGCCGGCGCGATTGCGATTTCACTCGCAGCCGTCCTGCTTGGATTCAATCTTCCGCTTGCGTCGTTTGGTGCCGTGGTGGCCGGCGCCGGCTTCTGTGCCTTGCTGGCTAACGGCAATCAGGAAGCGCGTGCGTGGAGCGGCGGCGGGCTGCTGTACGCGGCTCTTGTCTTCGTTCCGGCCGTGATGCTGCGCGAAGATCCGAAGTTCGGCTTCGCGGCGATCATCTGGCTTTATGCCGTGGTGTGGCTCACCGATATCGCGGCCTATTTCTTCGGCCGGTTTATCGGCGGGCCGAAGCTTGCGCCGGTCCTGAGCCCCAAGAAGACATGGTCGGGCGCGGTCGGCGGCACGCTGTTCGGCGTGCTCGGCGGAGTTTCCGCCGCGTCGGTTGCGAATGCACGTTTCGCGGTGATGTCGATCGTGATCGCGCTCGTCGTGTCGGTGGTCTCGCAGGCAGGCGATATTTTCGAATCTTTCGTGAAGCGCAAGTTCGGAAAGAAGGACGCGTCCGGAATCCTGCCCGGCCACGGCGGCGTGATGGATCGCATCGACGGGTTCATTACGGCCGCGGCCATCGCGCTTCTGATAGGCCTTCTGCACGGCGGTGTGATCGCGCCCGCAACGGGCTTGCTGCGATGGTGACTAGCGTCAGCATTCTTGGCGCGACCGGCTCGATCGGCGCGAGCACGCTCGATCTGGTGCGTAGCGGAAACTTTCGCGTCGTCGCGCTGAGCGCAAACAGCGATGTGCAAAAGCTCGCGGAGCTTGCCAGGGAGTTCGACGCGGATGTCGTCGCAATCTCCAAAGAACAGCTCTATGGCGAGCTGAAATCGGCGCTCGCAGGCACGAGGACAAAAGTGCTCGCCGGCCCTAGCGGCATGGCGGAAGCTGCGAGCGCGCAATCCGATATCCTGCTCTCCGCGATTGTCGGTGCCGCGGGCCTCGAGCCGACGATGGCCGGATTTGCGAAGGGCCGGAAAATCGCGCTCGCGAACAAGGAATGTCTCGTCACCGCGGGCGCGCTGTTCATGCGCGAAGCGAATGCGAAAGGCGCAATCGTTCTCCCGGTCGACTCCGAGCATAACGCAGTGTTTCAGGCCTTTGCCTGCGGAAGGCGGGATGCCGTCAGCAACGTGACGCTGACCGCATCGGGCGGGCCGTTCCGCACCATGAGCCGCGAGCGTCTGGCCCATGTCACGCCCGAGGAAGCGGTGCGGCATCCGAACTGGTCGATGGGCGCAAAGATTTCCATCGATTCCGCGACGCTGATGAACAAGGGTCTGGAACTGATCGAGGCGCATTACCTGTTCGATCTCAAGCCGTCTCAACTCAGCGTGCTCATTCATCCGCAGTCGGTCGCTCATGCGCTGGTCGAATTTCACGACGGCTCGATCGTCGTGCAGATGGCGCATCCCGACATGCGGATTCCGATCGGCTTTTGCCTTGCCTGGCCAGAGCGCATGGAATGGAACGCCCCGAAACTCGATCTGGCAAAATTGGGCGCGCTACATTTCGAGGCGCCCGATTACGAGCGTTTTCCGGCGCTTCAACTCGCCCGGAATGCGCTCTTGCAAGGGGGCGCGGCACCCAACGTCTTGAATGCTGCAAACGAGGTTGCGGTCGAGGCTTTCCGCAAGCGGGCGCTCTCGTTTCCGGGAATTGCGGCGCTCGTCGAAGGGGTGCTTGAAATGGCGGAGAAAGAAGGCGTTCTGCGCGAGGCCGGGACGGTTAACGACGCGCTCGGCGTTGACCATATCGCGAGAAGATTTGCCGCGACCCTCTTGCCTCAATTCGCCGCAAAGGCATCCTAACTGGATAAGAGTTTAGAAAGGGCGGCAAGAAATGGAACTGCTGAGCGTATTGGGTGCCAAGGGCGGCTGGATCCTTGGTTACGTCATTCCATTTCTGTTCGTGCTGACCGTTGTCGTGTTCTTTCACGAGCTCGGGCACTTCTGGGTCGCGCGCCGCTGCGGCGTGAAGATCGACGCATTCTCCGTGGGCTTCGGCCCCGAGCTGTTTGGCTTTAACGACAGGCACGGAACGCGCTGGCGTTTCGCGGCCATTCCGCTCGGCGGCTATGTCCGTTTCCACGGTGACGATTCCGCCGCGAGCACGCCCGATCTCCAGAAACTCGAAAAGATGAGTGCCGCGGAGAAGCGCGTTTCCTTCTTCCATCAACCGCTCCGGAATCGCGCGGCGATCGTCGCCGCGGGACCGATCGCAAATTTCATCCTGGCTGTCGTGATCTTCGCCGCCGTGGCCTTCGCCATCGGCCGCACCATGACGACGCCGGTGCTCGAAGTGGTGCGGGCGGGCAGCCCCGCGCAAGCCGCTGGCCTCGTGGCCGGCGACCGCGTCATCAGCATCAACGGCAGGGAAATCGACGGCTACGAAGACATGATCCGCGTGACCAGCTTGGCTGCGGGCGAGAAGCTCGTCTTCGTGGTCGAGCGCAAGGGCAAGGACGTCGCCGTCACCGTTACGCCGGCGCTGCGCGAGATCAAGGACAACTTCGGCTCGACGCATCGCATCGGCGACATCGGCACTTCGCGCTGGCCCGCGCGTGCGAGCGCGATCCGTCCGGGCAGTGCCGCGATGGAAGCCGGCATGAAGCCCGGCGACCTGATCGTCGCGATCGACGGAAAGCCGGTCGAGGCGTTTGAGGATCTGCCGCGCATCGTATCGGCGGCGCTCGGCAAGAAACTGGAAGTCACGGTTCAGCGCGGCACGCAACGCCTGACGCTGTTTGCGACCCCGAAGCCGCATCCGAACAATCCGAAGGCCGGCGTACTCGGCATCGAGAACCCTGCGAAACCCGAAGACAGTTTCCGCAAGCGCTTCGGCGTGTTCGCCTCGATCGGCCTCGGCTTCTCCGAAACCTGGTTCGTGATCGAACGGACCATGGCCTATATCGGCGGCATCATCGTCGGCAAGGAGTCCATCGACCAGCTCGGCGG